>CAIMWE010000015.1 GCA_903845115.1 uncultured Acidobacteriota bacterium
CGGTCCCGGTTCGACATCGCCGGCGTCCTGGCTTTATCGTCGGCACGTTTCACGGGGAGGAGAACCATCATGGTCCAGTTCGTCGGCGCCGCGCTCTTCGTCGTCCTTCTCTTCGGGGCGATCCTCGCCTGCCTGGACGCTGGTTGGCGGGCCGGCCGGCGTCGGATCAGCCGAGATCCCGACAGGGCCTTTGCCGGCCAGGGGGCGGTCGAGGGCGCCGTCTTCGCCCTGATGGGGCTCCTGATGGCGTTCACCTTCTCGGGCGCCGCCTCGCGGTTCGACTCCCGGCGCGACCTGATCGTCCAGGAGGCCAACGCGGTCGGAACGGCCTACCTGCGGCTCGACCTCCTTCCCCCGGCCACCCAGCCCGCCCTGCGCGACCTCTTCCGGCGCTACCTCGACGCCCGCCTCGCCTACTACCGGATCGGCACCTCCGACCTCCAGGCGTTCAAGAAGGAGGAGGCCCGCTGGATGGCGCTGCAGGGGGAGATCTGGTCGGGCGCCGTCGCGGCCAGCGGCGAGGGAGCCGTCCCTTCGGCGCGGATGCTCCTCGTCCCCGCCCTGAACGAGATGATCGACATCACGACGACCCGCGCGGCGGCCCTCCGGATGCACCCGAGCCCGGCCATCTTCGGGATGCTCGGGGTGGCCGTCCTCGCCGGCGCGCTCCTGGCGGGCTGGGGGATGGCGGCCAGTCCCGCGCGAAGCCTCCTCCACGTCGTCGGCTTCGCGGTGCTGATGACCGTGGCGGTCTACGTGATCCTCGACCTCGAGTTCCCGCGGATCGGCTTCCTGAGGGTCGACGCCTTCGACAGCCTCCTGGCCGACGTCCGCGCGTCGATGAGGTAGGCGCGGTCGGGGAATGGCCCGCTCCTCGAGCTCCTCACTTCCCGGGCTTCTCGTGATGCCCGCCGAACTGGAAGCGCAGCGCGGAGAGCAGCCTGTCCTGGAAATCCGACTCGCCGCGCGAGGAGAACCTCGCATAGAGGGCCGTGGTCAGGACGGGCGCCGGAACCGCCTCGTCGACGGCGGCCTTGATGGTCCAGCGGCCCTCGCCGGAGTCCGAGACGCGGCCCGAGAACTGCGAGAGCCCGGCGTCTCCCGCCAGCGAGGAAGCCGTGAGGTCGAGCAGCCACGAGGCGACCACGCTGCCGCGGCGCCACACCTCTGCGATGTCCCGCAGGTCGAGCTCGTACCGGTAGTGCTCCGGGTCCCTCAGGGGGGCGGTTTCGGCGTCCGCGGCCCGCTCGGCCCTGCCGGCGTTCGCCGACTTCAGGATGCTGAAGCCCTCGGCGTAGGCCGCCATCAGGCCGTACTCGATCCCGTTGTGGACCATCTTGACGAAGTGGCCGGCCCCGTTCGGGCCGCAGTGCAGGTAGCCCTCTTCCGCCGTCCCCCCGAGCTTCTCGCGTCCGGGCGTGCGCGGGACGTCCCCGCGCCCCGGCGCGAGGCACCGGAAGACCGGGTCGAGGCGGGAGACGACGTCCTGCTCGCCGCCGATCATCATGCAGTAGCCGCGCTCGAGCCCCCAGACGCCGCCGCTCGTGCCGACGTCGACGTAGCGGATCCCCTTCCGGGCCAGCTCCCCGGCCCGCCGGAGGTCGTCGACGTAGTAGGAATTGCCGCCGTCGACGACGGTGTCGCCCGCCTCGAGGAGCGGCAGGAGGTCCGCGAGGCTCCTGTCCACGACGGCCGCCGGGACCATCAGCCAGAGGACGCGGGGTTTCGCGAGCTTGCCGACCAGGTCCGCGAACGAGCTCGCCCCCACGGCCTTCTCCTTCTCGAGCGCCGCGATCGCCTCCGGAGACAGGTCGAAGACGACGCAGTCGTGGCCGCCGCCGATCAGCCGGCGGACCATGTTCGCCCCCATCCGGCCGAGTCCGATCATCCCGAGCTGCATGACGTTCTCCCTCCCGTCTTCGGGGCCTCGCACGCCTTCCGGGCTCAGCGAGCCGGTCCCCTGAGCCTCCGGTAGCGGCGAATGAGCGAGTTCGTGGAGCTGTCGTGCGCGAGCGGGGGCTCGGCGGCCCCTTCCAGCTCCGGCACGATCCGCTGGGCGAGCACCTTCCCGAGCTCGACGCCCCACTGGTCGAACGGGCCGATGCCCCAGATCGCCCCCTGCGTGAAGACGGAGTGCTCGTAGAGGGCCACGAGCCGGCCGAGCGCCTCGGGCGTGAGCCGGGGCGCGAGGATCGTGTTCGACGGGCGGTTCCCCTCGAAGACCCGGTGCGGGACGAGTCCCTCCGGCGTCCCTTCCGCCCTCACCTCGTCCGCGGTCTTGCCGAACGCCAGCGCCTCGCTCTGGGCCAGGGCATTCGCGATGAGGATGTCGTGGTGCCGTCCGAGAGAGTTCAGCGGCTCGACGAAGGCGAGGAAGTCGCACGGGATCAGCCGCGTCCCCTGGTGGATCAGCTGGTAGAAGGAGTGCTGGCCGTTCGTGCCCGGCTCTCCCCAGTAGACGGGGCTGGTGTCGTAGTCCACCTCGGCGCCCTCGAGGGTGACGTGCTTGCCGTTGCTCTCCATCGTCAGCTGCTGGAGGTACGCCGGGAAGCGCTTCAGGTACTGCTCGTAGGGGAGGACCGCGACGGTCTGGGCGCCGAAGAAGTTCGCGTACCAGACGGTCAGGAGACCCATCAGGACGGGCAGGTTCTTCTCGAACGGGGCCGTCCGGAAGTGCTCGTCCATCTCGTGGAAGCCGGCCAGCAGCGCGCGGAACCCCTCGGGTCCGACGGCCAGCATCGTGGAGAGTCCGATCGCCGAGTCCATCGAGTAGCGCCCGCCGACCCAGTCCCAGAACCCGAACATGTTCGTGGTGTCGATACCGAACTCCCCGACCTTCCCGGCGTTCGTCGAGACCGCGACGAAGTGCCGGGCGACGGCCGCAGGATCGCCCCCCAGGCCCGCGAGACACCATTCACGGGCGGTGGCGGCGTTCGTCATCGTCTCGAGGGTCGTGAAGGTCTTCGAGGAGACGATGACGAGGGTCTCGGCCGGATCGAGGCCCTGGACGGCCTCGGCGAAGTCGGTCCCGTCGACGTTCGAGACGAACCGGAACGTCATCGACCGCTCGCTGTAGTGGCGAAGGGCCTCGTAGGCCATGACCGGCCCCAGGTCGGAGCCGCCGATGCCGATGTTGACGACGTTGCGGATCCTCTTGCCGGTGTGCCCCTTCCACTCGCCGCTCCGGACCCGGTCGGAGAATGCCCCCATCCGGTCGAGGACGGCGTGGACCCCGGGCACGACATCCTGGCCGTCGACGAGGAGGGAAGCCCCGCGCGGCGCTCGCAGGGCGACGTGGAGGACCGCCCGGTTCTCGGTGACGTTGATCCTCTCTCCCCGGAACATCGCTTCGATCCGCTCCCCGAGTCCGCGTTCCTCCGCGAGCCGGACGAGGAGACGGAGCGTCTCGTCGGTGACCCGATTCTTCGAATAGTCGAGGAAGAGGCCCGCCGCCTCGGCGGTCAGGCGCTCGCCGCGGCCGGGATCGCCGGCGAAGAGCGTGCGCAGGTGGACGCCGCGGATCTCGCGGTGATGGGCCTCGAGGGCCTTCCAGGCGGGATGCTCCTTCAGGGGCCGGTCGGTGTATGTCATCGTCTTCTCCTCAGGCGCTGCGGGCGAGGTGGAAAGGCCGCGCCCTCCCCTCCCGCCAGGCGCACGGCGCACGGTCATCGGGACGCGTCCTCCCTGCGGACGGCGAGGATGGTGATGTCGTCGGCCTGGGGCGTCCCCGCCTCGAAGGCGCGGACCCCTCCCAGGAGCCGGGAGACGGTCTCCTCGGCGGTGCGGCCGGCCCCCCCTGAGAAGAACTCCAGGAGCCGCGGGCCCCCGAACTGCTCCTCCTCCCGGTTCTCGGCTTCCGTGACGCCGTCCGTGTAGAGGACGAGGGTGTCGCCGGGAGAGAGATCCAGCGTCTCGCTCCTGTAGACGTTGCCCGGCTCGAGGCCCAGGGGGATCTCCGAGGCGGGGAAGACGTAGCGGGGGCTCTCGCCCGCGGGGACGAGGAGGAGCGGGTTGTGGCCGGCGCTGGCCCCCGTCACCTTCCCCGAGGCGGGGTCGACGACGACGCAGGCCATCGTGACGAACATCATCCTGGGGTTCTGCGCGGCCAGCTCGTCGTTCAGGCTTGCCAGGATCTCTCCGGGCTGCTGGCACTGCCGGGCCATCATCCGGAGGAGGGTCACCGTGACCGCCATGAAGAGGGACGCCGGGACCCCTTTCCCCATGACGTCCCCGATGACCACCACGACCTGGCCGTCGCCGGCCCTGAGCACCTCGAAGAGGTCGCCCCCGACGCGCTTGGCCGGCTCGATGACGGCGTGGATGTCGAGACCCGTGCCTTTCGTGCAGGGGGTGAGGTCGGAGGGGAGGATTCCCATCTGGATCTCGCGGGCGATGCTCAGGTCGCGCTCCATCGCCTCCCGGACCGCGTCGGCGTAGGCCTTCGCCTTGAGGAGCGACCGGACCCTCGCCTTCACCTCCAGGATCTCGAAGGGCTTGGTCAGGTAGTCGTTCCCGCCCAGCTCGAACCCCTTCGCCTTGTCCCGGACGTCCTCGAGAGAGCTGAGGAACATGATCGGGAGCTCCCGCGTCGCCTCGGCGGCCCTGAGCCTGCGGCACACCTCGTAGCCGTCGATGCCCGGCATCACGATGTCGAGGAGGACGAGGTCGGGCGGGTTCTTCAGGGCGGCCCTGAGGGCGCTCTCTCCGTCGAGCGCGACGCTCAGCTTGTGCTCGCCGCGGAGCGCCTCCACGAGGGCGTCCACGTTGGCCTTGACGTCGTCCACGATCAGGATCCGGCACTCCGACAGCTCTTTCATCGCCACGGATCAGACTCCCTTCTCCGCCGCGGCGCGGCGGAGCTCTTCGAGGGCCGCGTCGAAGGAATAGGACGTCACGAGCCGCTCGAAGGCCCGGAAGGCGTCCGGTGCGAAGAGGGACCGGAGGGCCGGCCCTTCCGATTCCAGGAGGTCGATGGCCGCGGCGTCCGACTCGCCGAGCAGGGCGGCCAGCCTACCCACGGCGGATTTCACGGCTCCGGGGTCGGCGGGAGGCCCTTCGACGGAGGCGGAGGGAGCCTTCTCGCGGCTCTGCAGGAAGGGCTGCAGGGAGGCGGCGAAGCTTGCCAGCGCCGTCCCGAGCTTGCCGCGGAGGACCTCGACGGCCGCGCCGTCCAGCCGCTCCCGGATGGCCTTCTCCAGCTCGGCGGCCGCGGCCTGGACGGCGCCCGCACCGATCGTGCCGGCCACGCCCTTCACGGTGTGCGCCAGGCGTTCGGCGACGGCGGCCTCGCCCCGGTCGAGGCTCTCCCGGATCCTCTCCGCCGCTCCGGCCTGCCCCTCCACGAACTGCGCCAGGAGGCTCCCGTAGAGCTTCACGTTGCCGGCGACGCGCCTCAGGCCGCCGGCGGTATCCAGGCCGTCGACGACCGGCACGGCCGGCGACCTCTCGGCGGCCGCGGGGCCGGGCGGAGGCGCGGCCGGCTCCTGCAGGGGAGGAGGCTCGGGCCGGGGCGAGGCGGCCGCCTTGCAGTACCGCGCGAGGGTGCCGTAGAGGACGGCGGGGTCGATCGGCTTGGCGACGTGGTCGTTCATGCCGGCCGCCAGGCACCGGTTCCGCTCCTCGACGGTGGCGTGGGCGGTCATGGCGATGATCGGAAGGCCGGCGAAACGCGGATCGGAACGGATCTTCGCGGTCGCCTGGTAGCCGTCCATCTCGGGCATCTGGACGTCCATCAGGACGACGTCGTAGGGGTGGGCCGCGTCCGCCCGCGCGAGCATCTCCACGGCCTCGCGCCCGTTGCCCGCCACGCCGACCACGGCACCGACTCCTTCCAGCAGCTCGACCGCGACCTGCTGGTTGATCTCGTTGTCCTCGGCGAGGAGCATCCTCACTCCCGACAGCCGGAACTGCGAGTCGTCGCCCTGGGCCGCTGCCCGGACCGTCTCGTGCGAGGCGGGCAAGAAGATGGTCACGAGCGCGTCGACGAGCGTCGACTTCGTGACCGGCTTGACGAGGAAGCTGTCGATGGCCAGCCGTTCGGCCTCCTCGCGCACCTCCTCCCGCCCGAAGGCGGTGACCATGACGACCGCGGGCTGGTGGTGGAGCGCCGCGTCCTGCTTGATCCGCTTCGTGGCCTCGAGGCCGTCCATCCCCGGCATCTTCCAGTCCATGAAGACGACGTCGTAGGGCTCGGAGGCATCGTGCTGGTGGACGGCGGCGACGGCCTCCGCCCCCGAGCTGACGGCGTCGACGTGCGTCGCCACGTCCTTGAGCAGGTCCATCAGGACCTCGCGGGCGGCGGCGTTGTCGTCCACCACGAGCGCCCGGACGGATGCCAGCCCCTCCGGGACCACCCGGCCCGTGGCCGACCCGAGGCCGAGCCAGACGGTGAAGAGGAAGGTGCTGCCCACGCCCGGTTCGCTCTCCAGCCAGATCTGTCCGCCCATCAGCTCCACCAGGCGGCGGGAGATGGTGAGGCCGAGGCCGGTGCCACCGTGCTTCCGGGTGGTGGACATGTCGGCCTGGATGAAGGGCTGGAACAGCCTGGCCGACTGCTCCTGGGTCATGCCGATCCCCGTGTCGCGGACCGTGAAGCGGAGCTCGACCTTCTCTCCCGCCCGGTCGAGGACCTCGGCCTTGAGGAGGACCTCGCCCCGCTCCGTGAACTTCACGGCGTTGTTGACCAGGTTCGTGATGATCTGCCCCAGGCGGAGAGGGTCCCCCACGAGGTACTGGGGGATGTCCGAGGAGACGTCCACGAGGAATTCCAGCCCCTTGTCGTGGGCCTTCTGGCCCGTCACGACAGCGACCGACTGGAAGACCTCGTCGAGCTTGAACTCGGTGGCCTCGATGTCGAGGCGGCCCGCCTCGATCTTCGAGAAGTCCAGGATGTCGTTGATGACGGTCAGGAGCGACGTCCCGGCGTTGTGGACCTTGCCGATGTAGTCGCGCTGCTTCGGGGAGAGGCTGGTCTTCAGCGCGAGGTGGGAGAGGCCGATGATGGCGTTCATCGGGGTGCGGATCTCGTGGCTCATGTTGGCGAGGAACATCGACTTCATCTGCGTCGCTTCCTCCGCCGCCGCCTTGGCCGCGCGAAGCTCCTGCTCGCCCGCCTTCCGGGCGGTGATGTCGACGAAGCTGATCACGGCCCCGACCAGCTCCCCGCCCTTCTCGATCGGCGTGGCGCCGTACTCGACGGGGAACCCGGAGCCGTCCTTCCTCCAGAAGAGCTCGGCGTCGGTCCGGCTTCCCTTGCCGTGCCGGTAGGCCGCGTACATGGGGCACTCCTCCCGCGGGTAGGCGCTCCCGTCGAGGCGCCGTCCGTGGATCAGGTCGTGAGAGGACCGTCCCCCGAATTCCTCGGCCGTGAAGCCGAGCAGCCGGCAGGCGGCCGGATTGACGAAGGTGAACCGTCCCTCCGTGTCGAGGCCGAAGATCCCCTCGTCGGCCGATTCCAGGATCAGCCGGGTCCGCTCCTCGGCCTCCTGCAGAGATTCCTGCTGGGCTCTCAGCTCCTCGGCCTGGTCCTGGGTCCGCTCCAGGAGCTCGCGCGTTCTCAGGTTGCGCTGGAGGATCTCCAGGTTCAGGGCGGCCGAGGAGCACGACTCCTCGAGAAAGGCCAGCCGCTCGCCGGAAAGGGGGGCGAACAGGGCCACCTCCACGACGCCGATCGTGCGGTCGAGCGAGAGGACCGGGACGGCCACGATGACGCGAGGGACGGCGTCGCCCAGGCCGGAGACCACCCGGAGGTACCTGTCGGGGAGCTCCGTCACGGTGACCGTCTTCCGCTCCATGACGGCCTGGCCGGGAATCCCCTCGCCGGGGCGGAAGGAGCGGCCCTCCAGCTCCGCCTCCCGGACGGCCCAGCCTCCCGCGAACCGGTAGCTCCCGGTGCCCTCCTCCAGGGTGAAGAAGGCGCCGCAGGCACCTTCCACGGCCGGGACGAGCCGCGAGAGGAGCGCCAGTGCGAACTCGCGGGCCGTCTCGGTCCGTTGCAGGAGGCTGGCTAGCTCGGCCAGGGACGCCTTCCGGAGCCCTTCGCGTTCGGCTTCTCCCGCCCGCCTCGAGTCCTCGAGCCGGGCGGCCTGGAGCCGCTCCGCCATGCCGTTGAAGGCGTCCGCGAGCTGCCCGATCTCGTCGCTGCGTTTCAGGTCGATCCGCCGCTCCAGGCGGCCGGCCCCGATCTCCCCGGCCGCCCTGGCCAGCTGCGCGAGCGGCTCCATCGTCGTCCGCGTCAGGCGCATGGCGAGGAAGACCGCCAGGAGGATGGCGGCGAGGGAGATCCCGACGCGGGTCCAGGCCGCCCTCGTCGTCTGCCTGGTCGTCTCCAGGTTGGCCTGTCGAATTCCCTCGAGATTGATCCGGGAGAGATCCCGCGCCCGCTGCCGGAGGAGGCTCGCGAGCGGCTCGATCGACTCGCCGAAGAAGGCGCGCGCCCGCTCATTCTCCATCGGCGGATCGGCGTAGATCAGCTTCTCCAGGCTCGAGCGGTAGTAGACCGCGTCCCTCGCGATCCCGTCGCACGCCTCGCGCTCCCCGGCCTCGCTCAGGTGCGCCCGCGCCTGGTCCAGAGACTGCTGGAGGGCCGACCGCGCCGCCTCGTACTGGCGCCGCGCCCGGGGGGTCTGTCCGTCCAGGGCGAAGACCGCGGCCGCCTCGGCCTCGTCGAGCGAGCGCACCATCGCCTCGGCGGCGGCGATGCTGCTGGTGTTCTCCTCGAGAACGCGGCCGATGACGCCGGAGAGCTGCAGGACTTGGAGGATTCCGGTGGCCATGACGGCGACCATGATCGTCACCAGCAGGAGGTGGCTCGTCAGGATCTGTTTTCGCAGGTTCTGCATCCCGCCGCCCCTTTCCACGCGTGGCGCCCCGGACGACCTTCACGCCGACCTTCGACCGGAGGACCGCCAGAGAGTGAAGCAGCCCCGGGGAAAACGCAAAACCGCACGTGCGCGGCCGCGGACCACCCCCGGGCCGGCCGCGCACGGCCCGGTCTCTTCTGAACGGCCTCGCCTAGAAAACGAGGGAGAGATACACCATCGGGCCGCTGTACCTGTAGTCCAGCTCGAGGGAGGGGTCGCTCTCCTTCGTCACCTTGATTTCCATGAAGTCGTAGGCCGCCCCGATTCCGACGTTCTTCCAGGGGTAGTAGTCGAGGCCCGCCCTCCCCTCCAGGACGCTTCCCTTGACGTTGTCGACGGTGGCCGACATGCCCCGGATCCTCCCGGTGACGAGGAGGCCGGGAATGATCGTGTAACGGAGCTGGGCGCCGATCGCGGGCAGGGGGGCCGTGAGGCTCCGGGTCTGGCTGGAGTAGGAACCGCTGGCGCTCCCGCCTCCTCCGGTGATCGTGCCGGTCCCCTCGATGTCGATCGCGTTGATGACGGCCGAGACCCCGATCTGCAGCCCGGCCTCGAACTTCGGCGTGTTCCAGAACGAATAGCCGTAGTACGCCTCGATGAGCGAGACCTTGAGCCGGGAGTCCAGCGTCCCTCCCGCGTGGTAGGTCGTGTCCCCGACGACGATGTCCTTGTCGAGCGTGTGCGACGAGCTCCGGTTCCAGCCTGTGTAGGCGAAGTCGACCCGGCCGTGCCGGCCGAAGCGCCAGTACCCGTCGGCCCGGAAGTTGGCCTGGTTGGAGCTGATGCCCAGGTCGTCCTCCAGGTTGATCTCGGTCCCCCTCCCCGTCGTCGGGGAGTCGACCCGGATCGTCGTCGTGAATTTCTGGAAGAAGCCCCCCAGGTCGAGGCGGAACCGTTCGTCCATCCCCTTGACGGCGACGAAGTCAGCCTGCTCCTGGGATTCCCCCCGGGGCGCGGGGAGCAGGAGAAGAAGGGCGGCGGCCGGTAGGGCGAAGGTGAAGACGCGGTGGGATCTCATGGACCCCTCCTTTCGATCCGGGGGAAGAACGGATGGTCTTGCGGAAGCATGCGCGGTCAGGGACGCGATGGCCCGTCCCCATCGACGGAATCACTCCATGTCGAGGTTCATCTTCTGGCCGATTCCGGGGTCCGTCAACGGGCCCCCGTAGGTTCTCAGCCGGAAGCCTCGTAGTTTCCCGAGGGGACGGGCGCCCGGGAGACCGGCTACCGTTCCGGCACTGGAGCGCGGGAAGGGGGTGCTCCGCCGGCAGCCGGATTTGCCCCTCTGTCCATCTGGGCATGTCCATCTGGGCAGGTGCCCCTCCTCCAAGTATCCTCGTGGGTGGCACAAGGGCCGCCGAGGCGGGCCAGGACCGCCAGGTCAGTTTCCCGTCATGGTTGAAAGTGAAAGGAGAGGTTCCATGGAGTTCAAGAAGGTCGCCATCTGCGTTCTCGCCATCGCGGCGATGGGGTGTTCCACGCTGCAGGTCAGCAGCGACTACGCCCCGGGAACGGACTTCTCGAAGTACAAGTCGTTCACGATCAAGAGGGGGGAGGCCGGCCAGTACCAGATCGCCGCCGACCGCTTGATGAACGCGCTCGAGAACGCCCTCAAGGCCCGCGGCCTCGCGAGCGTTCCCGAGGGCGGGGACCTGAACGTCTTCATGCACATCACCCTCGGCAAGGACACGCAGCTGAACACCACCGGGTACGGCTACGGCGGCTGGGGCGGCTGGCGCTGGGGCGGAGGGATGCAGACCACGACGGTCCAGCAGATCCCGACCGGGACGCTCGTCGTCGACCTCGTCGACGCGAAGTCGAAGACCGCCGTCTGGCGCGGCATCGCCAAGGACGAGATCAAGACCAGCGCGACCCCTGAGGAGCGGACCCAGCACGCGAACGACGCGGCCGCCCAGCTCTTCGCGAACTTCCCGCCCAAGGCCGCCAAGTAGAACGGCCCTGGCAACGGCCGCGGTAGGCTGGAGGGGACCGGGACGGTCGGCCTCCTCTGGAAGCTCTTCTGAAGAAGGAACGGCCCCGGGGATCCAGGTCCTCGGGGCCGATCGGTTCAGGTCGCTCCGGGGGAGCTACTTGGCAGCCGGAACCGCGACGGGCTTCTCGACCGAGATCGCGATCGCTTCCGTGTAGGTGAGGTCGACCAGGTCGCCCACCTTCACCCCGACGAGCTTCGCCGGGTCCTTCACCTTGATCGTCTTCGAGTTGCCGCCCGGCCCCTTGAAGGTGACCGACGGGACCTTCGGGTCGATCGCCGTGATCGCGACGGTCAGGGTCGTCTGCTGCTTCAGGATACCCGCGGGCTTGTCGCCGACCTTGGCCGTCTCCAGCTTGGTCGTGGACGAAGCCCCCGGCCCCGCCTGGCCGCTCTTCCTCACCTCGTAGGCGAGCGCCTCCGCGTAGGCCGCGACGACGATGTCGCCCTTCTTGACCTGGTCGAGGTTCTTGGCGGCCTGGTCCACCACGACGGTGGTCTCCTTGCCGTCCTCGCCCTTGAGCGTCACTTCACGCGTCTTCAGGTCGATGGCCATGACGGTCGCCTTGACCTTCACGACCTCGGCCACGACCTCGCCCTTGTTGGCGGCCGCCGGCTTCGCCGGGGCGGCCGTCTGGGCCAGGGCCAGGGGAGCCAGGCAGAGGCCGGTCGCGACACCGGCGGCTATCATCAGGATGCTGGTCTTCTTCATCTTTCGTACTCCTCGTTTCCGTGTTGTCTACCGGGTGGAACAGCTCCACCCGAACTCGCTTTCCTCGTCTTCCGGGAAGATCCAACCTGGACGGGACACCACGAAACGGGCGCCCGGAGGCGCCCGCTCTTCCGGAATGAAGGGACAGTCCTAGTTCTGGGGAACGATCGCGATGATCTCGACCCGGCGGTTCTGCGCCCGGCCGTCCGGGGTGTCGTTCGACGCGACCGGAGCCTCCGGTCCGCGCCCCTTGAACGAGAGACGGGATTCCGGGACGTTCTGGGCCTTCAGGAGGTCGTAGACCGACTTCGCCCGGGCTTCGGAGAGCTTCACGTTCGTCTCGGCCTTGCCGGTGGAATCGGTGAACCCTTCCACGCGGATGTTGACCTTCGGGAAGACCAGGAGGACGCCCGCCAGCTGGGCGACGGTCAGCTCCGCCTTCCGGACGAGGGCAGCCTTGTTGGTCTGGAAGGAGATTCCGGGGAGGTTCACGACGGCCCCGATGGCGTTCGCCTGCGTGGAGGCGACCTTCCCGAGGGCGCCGACGAGCATCCCGGCCAGCTCGTCCCGCTCGGCCTTCACCCTCGCCCGGTCGACCTCGACGGCCGCCTTCTCGGCCTTGACCTGAACGAGCAGCGCCTCGATCTCGGCCTTCTGCTTCGTCGTGGCATCGAGCTCGGCCGAGGTCTGGGCGAGGCCAGCCTGCAGGGCGGCCTTCTCGGCGGCCTTCTTGGCTTCCGCCTCCGAGAGCTTCTTCTCGTAGTCCTTCCGGATGGTCAGACGGATCGCGTCGCTCGCGAGCGAGGTGGCCCGCGCCGAGTAGTCGGTGACGACCCTGGAGCTGCCGCCGGCGTTCGCGGTGTTGGTCGCCTGGGCGAGCGTCTGCTTGGCGTCGGCCAGGTTCTTCGCGACCTCCGGGGCGAGCTTCATCCCCTCGGCCATCTCGACCACCTTCCGGGCCTTCATCAGCTCGACCGGTTCCTTGAATTCCTTGAACGGCGGGAAGTCGGCGACCGACCGGTTCCCCGGGTTCACGAGGTTCTGGTAGTAGGCGTTCCCGAACCCGGCGAACTTGATCGACTCGCTCTTGGCCTCCGGCTTCTTGGCCGGCCCCGATTTGAAGATGACGAGGGTGGACGGAACGGAGACACCCGCGATCGGCTCGGCCGTGACGATCAGGCCGAAGGCCTTCTGCCCGGTCGCGAACTTCCCGTCCCCCTTCGCCTCGGTGACGTTCAGCTCGCCGAGGTTCTCGACGGCGCCACCCTTCGTGACGGCGAAGACCGAGTAGCAGGTGATGTTCCCGGCGAACATCACGGCCGGCTGCATGTTCTTGTAGCTGATCTCGATCTGAGCCTGGCCTTCCTTGTACTTGATGGAGGCTTCCGCGGTCGCCGCCTTCGGGCCGATGGCGGTCACGGCGAGGGGGACGTCGATGGTCGTCTTCTCGGGGAAGAGCGACGAGCTGAGCTCGATCTCCGCGGCGAAGCTCGCCGCGGCGAATCCGAGGCAGCAGACGACGGCCAGGATCGCGAGCGATGTGAGACGTTTCATGGGCACTCTCCTTACTTGGATGGAATCAGATGCCTCAGGGACGAACGGCCCTGCCGGCGTTCGGGTTGTGGGTTGATTCAAGAACTCCCGAGAGGTTCGCCTGGATGGGATCACCCTTCAACTGGGCAGCTTCTCTTGCCCCGGTCGGACAATATATCTCAGCCCGAGGGGATTGGGCACGGTCCGGGAAGGCAAGACGAGCGATTGTCGGCCTCGTATCGAAACCCTCCAAAACGAACGGTCTTGCGGTCTCAGAAGGCGTGGCCGAGGGCGAGATGGAAGACCACCCGGCTCTCGCCCTCTCGCCTGTCGAGCAGGTACCCGGTATCGACCCTGAGGGGACCGACCGGCGTCCGGAGCCGCAGACCGACGCCCGTGGCCCAGCGGAGGTCCGTGACGTCGATCCTCCCCTCGTAAGCGTTCCCGACGTCGAGGAAGACCCCGCCCTCCAAGGGCCCGAGGATCGGGGCGCGGACCTCGGCGTTCGCCAGGAGGTACGACTCGCCCCCCAGGCTCGAGCCGTCCGACCCCTTCGGGCCGAGTTGCATCTCGCGGAACCCCCGGTGAGTGCTGGCGCCGCCGACGTAGAACCGCTCGCCGATCGGCAGGGGGACGCTGCCGTGCGCCCGGGCGTAGCCGACCCGGAGCGCCGCCGCGAGGGTGACCGCCTGTCCCAGGCTCCGGAACTTCCGGCCGTCGATTTCCAGCCGGTCGAAGTCGCTGTCGCCGCCGAGGACCTTGCGGGAGACCTTGTCGCGGACGAGGAAATACCATCCCGTGGTCGTGAGGAAGGGGTCGTCGCGCCCGTCGAGCGAGATGGTCGGGGTGAGAGAGCCGATCCTCGTCTTGGTCGGCTGGTCCGCCTCCTGGACGTCCGGCTCGACGTCGAGGGGCGTCTGCTCCTCGATCTTGTAGACCAGAGCGACGATCCGCTTCGGGTCGAACTCCCACGAGAAGCCGGTCTCGGCCCCGATCGTCTGGAGCGAGAACCCGTCGTAGGTCTTGTCGTAGAGGTAGGTCCCCTTGACGGCGTTGAAGAGGCGGGTCCCGAAGAGGGCGGGCTGGCCGATCTCGAGGACGTAGCTCTGGCGCTCCTTCCCGACGAGCGCCGAGAAGCTCCCGTTGGTGGCGTAGCCGAAGAGGTTCCTCTCGCCGACGGTCCCCGCCACCTCGAGACCGCGCTGCGTGTTCAGGTCGAGACCGTACTCCACGTAACGGGTCGACCGCTCGACGACGTCCACGAGGACCGACTTCTCGGGCGGGTTCGAGCCGGGCACCTTGGCGCTCGTGACGGAGACCGTGTCGAAGACGCCCAGGCGGGCGAGGCGGGTCTGGTGTTCGGCCAGCATCCCGCTGTCGAGCGGCTTTCCGGGCCGCTCGTCGCCGATGGAGAGGATCCGCCGGGATCTCGTTTTGTAGTTCCCTCGGACGGCGACTTCTTTCAGCCGGTAGAGGCTCCCCTCGACCACCTCGAAGGTGAGCGGCACCCGTCCTTCCCCGTCGGGAGCGCCGGGGCGCGGCGTCACGGCCGCCTCGTCGTAGCCGCGCCGGGCGTACGCCTTCCGGATCGCCTCGACGATTTCCACGCTCCGTCCGGGCCAGTACGGCTGCCCCACGGCCAGCTTCGCCACCTTCCGCAGCTCGGCCTCGCCGATGGCCACCGCTCCCGGGAAGCCGAGGCTCCCGATCGTTCTCCTCCGGCCCTCGATCACCCGAAAGACGACCGTGCGGCGGGGCTCGCTCCCCTCCAGGGCCGCCTCGACGCGCGCGTCGGGAAACCCCGCCCGGACGTAGAGGTCGACGAGGGCGGCGCGGCTCTCCTCGAGGAGCTCCGGCCCCGGGTGCGACCGGAACAGGCCGAGGAGCTGCGGCTCGCGGAGGGGAATCGCTCCCCGCAGGGTCTTCCCGGGGAGCGAGGTCGCCCCCTCGAACCGGATCAGCTCGACCGACAGACGCGGCCCGTGGCTCGCCGTCAGGAGCGCCGTCTTCCGGCCCTCCTCGCTTTTCTCGGAGGCGTCGACCTTCACGTCGAGGTACCCGCGCTCCGTCATTCCCTTCGCCGCGGCACGCGCGAGGCGGTTCACGACCCCTTCGGAAAGTGGGACGTTGCGCTTCTTCCAGGAGGCGGCGACCTCCTGCATCACCGGCCGGTCGATTCCCTTTTCCTCGAGCTTCTCGCGAGGCCCGAGGTCGAGGGTCACCGACACGGCCCTCGCGCCGTCCCCCGCCGGCTCCTCGGCGACACGGAACGCCGCTCCCTTCCACCCCAGCGCGCGAAGGCGGCGCTGCTCCTTGCGCAGGGCGTCGTCGAGGACCTTGCGGTTGAAGCGCGTGAGCTTTCCGTCGAGCTTCAGGTAGAGGAGCTTCGCGCGCGTCGGGAGGGCGGTCGCCCACGGGAGACCGCCGAGGTCGGACCGGAAGGCGTCGAGGCGCGGGAGGGGCGTCTCGACGAGGTCGATCGTCACGTGGGTCGCTCCCTTGCCGTCCGGCACGCCGACCGTGACCTGGACCCCGGGGGGAGGGAGCCCGGACCGGGCGTAGGCCTCCACGACCTGACCCGGGACCTTCACCGCGGCCTCCTCCGGAAGCGGGCGCCAGGCCTTGAGGTCGATCCGGCCGAGCAGCGCGCTCCGCGAGAGCTGGTGGGCCCCGTTCAGGATGATCTTCCTCACCCACGGCATCGAGGGGGGCTCCGCGGCGGCAGCCCGGAGCCCGAGCGCGAGGACGGTGAGCGCCGCGGCGGCGCGGACCCTAGTCCAGCTCACGCTTGATCCGGAAGCCACCCGAGAGCGAGCCGTCCTGGTTCTGCCGGAGGCGCCCGCCGACGAGGGGGCTGATCTTCCACTTCAGCTCGAAGGCGTCGGTCGTCTCTCCGCTCGCGCCCTTGAAGTACGTCGCGGAGAGCCCACCCCCGAGCTCCTTGCCGATGGAGAAGAGGAACGACTCGCCCTCGGGCGTCGTCGGGAGGGGAACGATGTGCACGTCGGCCTGGGCGCCGAGCGCTCCCAGGAAGGGGGTGGCGGCCCCGCGCAGGGCCATCTTCGTCGCGGCGGCGGTGAGGGCCGAGCCGCTCCCCCCCGGGCCGCCGAAGAGGGTCTGGACGATCTCGGCCTGGCTCTTCCCCTTCGACGAGGAGAGGAGGAGCTGGGCCTTGGAGGCCTTGCCGCGGATCCGGAGGGTGATCTCCTCGTCGTTCTTCGTCGTCGTGGCGACGACGTCCAGGTCGGGGTCGATCGCGAGAGGGTCCGAGAAGTCGACCTGGCACCGGGAGAGGTCGAAGATCGAACCGAAGAGGTTCAGGGTCCCCCGGGTCGACGAGATCGACCCGAGGAGGACGGGCTCCTGAAGGGTTCCCTTCAGCCGGAGGCTCCCTCCCAGCTCGGCGTCTCCCATCCCCCCCTCGAGGTGGATCGCGTCCCTCGCGAGGACCGCCACGTCGAACGAGACGCCCGGGACGAAGGGGGACGGTCCGGGCCGGGAGGCGGTCTCTCCCTTCCTGGAGGGGGCCGTCCGCCGGAGGCGCGCCCCGAACTCCTTCAGGAACCCGGCCGTGTCGAAGACCGGGACGTAAACGACATCTTCGAGCCGGACCTCGCCGGCCACGCCGAGGGAGCGCCAGTCCCCCTTCGCCGTCAGGTCGGCGCCGGCCCGGACCTCGACGTCCTTCATCGGCTCGATCTCGAGGTCGCGGACCCGCAGGGAAGCGTCGAGGTGCGCCGGCCTGCCGTGGGCGAGGGCGAGGGCCCCCGTCAGGGCCACCGAGCCGCCTCCGATCTGGGCCGAGAGGGACTCCGTCCGGATCTCTCCGGGCTTCAGCGCGACCGTCCCGGTCAGCTTCTCGATCGGCGCCGGGAAGGAGGGGCCGTCGAGGAGCGCCCCCTCCACGCGGAGGGAGCCGGCGGGAACGGGCCGCGACAGGCTCCCCCCGACCTCGAGCCGCGCCTCGACCCGCCCGGAGGCCCGGTCGAGCGCGTCCACGAACGGGAGGAGGAGAGCGAGATCGAGCGACGAGGCGACCGAGATCCTGTCGTTCCCCCCGTCCTCGAAGGGAAGGCGCCCCGACGCCTCGAGGGAGAGTCCGGTCCCCGAGAGGCGGAGCGAGCGGACCTCGAGCATCCCGCGCCCGATCGCGACCTTCACCGGCTCGGCCGCGTGGACGTTCCACTTCGGGTGCGTCGCCTCGACCGCGTCGAGGTCGGCGTCGACCGAGACGCCGCGGAGGTCGGCCAGCGCGCCGCGCGCCCGGACCCGTCCGGTCACTCTCAGGGCGAGGTCCCGGACCTTCGCGGCGTCCCGAACCCGGAGGAAGGGGGCGACGTCGAGCGCGGCCAGCGCCGCGGTGGCGTCGAACGGCCGGGCGCCCGCGAGCGACCCGGTCCCCTTCACGCGGAGCCGGCCGCCGAGAGCCTCCCCCTCCGCGCTCAGCTCGTCTCCCTCCAGGTTGACGTCGAGGTGCGCCTCCTCGAGCCGATGGTCGCCGTATCCGAGCCCGGCGAGGGCGACGCTGCCGGCGAGCCGGCCCTCTCCGGCCGGCTTCAGGGTCGCGTCCAGGCTGGCGAGCGTGGCCCCGAAGGCGGAGACGTTTCGCGCGCGGACCGACCCGGCCGCCTCGGGCCGCCCGCGGCTCCCGCCGATCCGCAGGTCGGCCGAGACGCTTCCCCCGACGAGGGGCGGGGGACCGGTCTCCGGCGCGTCCCGGAGGAGCGGCGCGAAGATCGAGAGGTCGGGCAGCTCGACCCGGACCAGGGCGCTGATGGCGCTCCCGTCCAGGCTGGCGTGGCCGGAGACCTTCAGGAAGCTTCCGTCGTCCCCCTTCAGCTCGATCCCTCGGAGGTCGAAGGTCTCCCCGCGGACCTGCGCCTCGGCTCCCGCCGCCCGGAACCGGAGACCGGCCGCCGCGACGGCGAGGTCCCCGACCCTGACGCTCGCCTCGAGCGGCCCGGAGCCGGACCTCGATGCGTCGAGGCGGCCCGTCACCTCGCCGCGGAAGTCGGCGAGGCGCTCGGGGAGGAAGGCGCCCAGGGCCGTCAGGTCGAACCGATCGAACACCGCCTCCGCACGAAAGCCCCCTCCGGGGGGGAGCGTGGCGTGGGCCGAGAAGCCCCCGTCGGAGCTCTCGGCCCGGACGTCGACGGGGGCTCCGGAGGGCGTTCCGAGCGTCGCGTGCGCCGTGACGTCGGAGAGGGACCGGCCGCGGAACTTCACGCCGACGAGACGGAGGTCGAGAGTGGGAGCCTTGACGCCGGGAAGGGGGAGGCTCCCGCCGGCGTCCGCTCCGCCCGAGAGGCCGTACGCCGAGAAGGCCCCGTTCGACAGGGAGAATCGCTCCCCCTCCGCCCTCGCGTCGAGCTCGAGGCAATCGGCGCGCACGCCGCCCACCGCGAGGGCGCGGGCCCGGAGCCTGCCCTCCAGGACGGGCCGCGTCACGGGTCCGCCCCCTCGGACGTGGGCGCTCAGCTCTCCCTTCCCTTCGAGACCGAAGAGCGCGAGATAGGGGCCGATGTTCGCGGACTCGGCGTCCAGGCTCCCCTCGAAGGCGCGGCGGAGATGGTCGTACTCCCCCCGGACGCTGGCCGTCGTGCTCCGCTCCGCGAGGTCCGCGCTCTCGACCGTCACGACGCCTTTCGCGAGGCGGAGCCGGGCGCGGACCTCCGGGGCCACCGTCCGCAAATCGGGCCTCCCGCCGCTCACCGTCAGCTCCGCGGCGGCCGAGAGCCCCGAGAGCGAGGGCGTCGAGAGCGTCCCCTGGACGGTGCCGTCGAGCGTCCCCGCGACCTTCGTCCCTCCGGACGGGAGGGTGAGGAGGCGCGCGACGTCGACCCGCTCGGCCCGCAGCGAGAAGCGGAGGTCCTTCAGCGCCGGGTGAACCGTGCCCGACGCCTCCATCCGGAGACGGCCGCTCCCGACGGCGACCTCCGCGGTCGCCCGGCGGAGGAGCCCTCCGGCGAGGTCCGCGGAGACCTCGACCCGGTCGAACGTGCGGCCGAGGAGGGTCAGCGCTTCCGCCTTGAAGGTCCCTTTCGCCGACGCGAGGTGCGCGCCCTCTCCCGAGGCCTCGATCCTCCCCTCGACCTTCCCTTCGAGGCCGAGGTCGCTCGCGAGACGGGCGGCGAGCGGGCCAAGCGCCCCCGAGACCGTGATTGCCGCCTCGTACCGGGGCGTCCCGGTCAGCTCCCGGACCTCGGCATCGAGTCCCGCCGCCAGGCCGGCCTCCGTCGCGACGAGCCGGGCCTTCATGGAGCCTGACTCTCCGCGCGTCTCCCAGCCGGCGGTGAGGGACGAGCCCCGGAGCGGCTCGCGCCCCGACCCGGAGAGGTCGATCCGCCCTAGCGTGAGGGTGCCGGTCGAGGCGAGATCGCGGAGGCGGACGCTCCCTTCGAGGGCCACCTCCGCCACGTCGAGGCGCCGGGCGGCCTTCCCCCGGTCGGCCAGCTCGAACAGGCCCCCGGTCAGGCGCAGCTCCCGGACCTCGACGGCGGGCCTCTCCCTGTCGCGATCGCGCTTCGACGGGGGGAGCCGGAAAGGAAGGAGGAGGTCGCCCCCGGGAGTGACGGCGAGCCGGACCGTCGGCCGCTCCACGAGGGCTCGCTCGACGACGACGCGGCCTTGTAGGAGCGCCGTCACGGAGAATCCCGCGGACAGACGCCCGACGGAGATCTCGGTCCCGGCCCGCTCGCCCTCTCCCCGGATCGCCAGATCGCGCACCTCGAGGGTTCCCGGGAAGAAGCTCCACCGGATCGACCCTGCCTCCACCGAGGCTCCGAGGGCCCGGCCCGCCGCGCGGATACCGGCTCCTGCCGCGACCTTCTGGAGCGGCGGCAGGTGGAGGAGCCCGACGAGGAGGACCGCGAGCGCCGCGAGGACGAGGGCGACGGCCGCGGACGCCTTCCAGCCGAGGCGCCTCCTCGAGCGTCGGGGTCGGGACGTTTCGTTCATGTTCGCTTCCGCTCCGCGGCGGATACGGGTAGCTTACTGTCCAGACCCTGGCCCGGGGGCCGTTCCTTCCGGTTTCGGCGCCGGTCCGCCGGCGTCGGCCTGGATCATCTCGAGAGACGATTGTCCCGCTTTCCCGGGTCGGCCCCTAGAATCCCCTTCTCATGAGCCAGCGGCCGGCATCGCCTTGCGGACGGGACCGGAGCATCGGCCGGTGAGCGGGAAGAGGTCCGGCGCGTGGCTCGTCCGGTACGCCCTCGAGCAGCTTCCGGTCTCGTTCACGTTCGGGATTCCCGGCGTCCACAACACGGAGATCTACGACGAGCTGAGCCGGTCGGAACGGATCCACCCGGTCCTGGTGACGCACGAGGCGGGTGCCGCGTTCATGGCCGACGCGGTCAGCCGGACCTCCGGGGGAGGGATCGGCGTCCTCGTGATCGTCCCCGCCGCCGGGCTGACCCACGCGATGAGCGGGATCGGGGAGGCCTTCCTCGACGGGATCCCGATGCTCGTCATCTCCGGCGGGACCCGGACCGACCTGCCGTACTCCTACCAGCTCCACGAGCTGGACCAGCACCGGATCGTGGCCGGCCTGACGAAGAGGTCGTGGAAGGTGGCGGAGCACTCGGGGATCGTGCCGACGATCTTCGAGGCCTACCGGACGGCGGTCACCGGGTGCCCGGGGCCCGTCTTCGTCGAGATTCCGGCGAACGTCCAGCTCTTCCGCGGGGAGTGCGGCGAGCTCCCGCGGTTCGAGCCCCCGCCGGCCCCTCCCGCCCCGCCGGCCGAGGCCATCGGCCGGGCGGTGGAGCTCCTCGCCGCCGCCTCCTCTCCGGGCCTCTTCGTCGGGTGGGGCGCCGTCGACGCCCTCCCGCTGACGGTCCACCTCGCGGAACGGCTCGGGGCCCCGGTCTCGACGACGCTCCAGGGCTTCAGCTCGTTTCCAGGAAATCACCCCCTC
Organism: uncultured Acidobacteriota bacterium; assembly: GCA_903845115.1. Classification (GTDB taxonomy): domain Bacteria; phylum Acidobacteriota; class Thermoanaerobaculia; order UBA5066; family UBA5066; genus CAIMWE01. The sequence continues at coordinate 21,012 of CAIMWE010000015.1, forward strand.
TTCGCCGGGATGGGGTTCTCCCGGGCCGCCGTCGCCGCCGCCGAGAACGCCTTCCGTTCCTGCGACTGTCTCCTCGCGGTCGGGACGCGCTTCGGCGAGATCCCCACCGGCAGCTTCGGGGCGAACGTCCCCGCGAACCTGATCCACGTCGACATCGACCCGGCCGTCTTCGGACGGAACTACCCGGCGAGGGAGGCGATCGAGGGAGATGCCCGGGCCGTCCTCTCCGCCCTCCTCTCGGGCCTCGAGGCGAGGGGCGTGACCCGGCCCGATCGCGCTTCCGCCGTCGCCGCTCGCATCGCCGCCGACCGAGCCGCCTACCGCGCCGAGTGGCGGGCGCACCGGACCTCCCGCGTGAACCCGGCGGCCTTCTTCGACGAGCTGCGCGCCCAGCTCGCGGACGACGCGGTCCTCGTGGTGGACGACGGGAACCACACCTTCCTCGCCGCCGAGCTGTGGGAGACCCGCGGCCCGCGGACGTTCGTCTCGCCGACCGACTTCAACTGCATGGGGTACTGCGTCCCGGCCGCGATCGGGGCGAAACTGGCGAGCCCCGGCCGGCAGGTGGCCGGGATCGCCGGCGACGGGGCCTTCCTGATGACCGGCCTCGAGCTCCTGACCGCCTCGGTCGAGGGCGCCGGCGTGCCGGTCTTCGTGTTTCACGACGGCGAGCTGTCGCAGATCTCGCAGGGCCAGGAGATCCCCTACAACAGGAAGACCTGCACCGTCCTCGGGGAGATCCGCCTCGAAGGGATCGCACTGGCCACCGGGGCCCGGTTCCTGTCGATTGCGTCGGACGCCGGGATCTCGTCCGGCATTCGCGAGGCGCTGGCCCTCGCGGCGGCGGGGGGGCCCGTCGTGGTCGACGTGGCGATCGACTACTCGAAGCGGACGCGGTTCACCGCGGGCGTCGTGGAGACGGTCCTCAAGAGGTTTCCGCTGGGGGACAAGGTCCGGTTCGTAGGAAGGGCGCTCGTCCGGAAGCTGACCGGGTAGACGCGGTCAGGCGTCCCCGGGCGCGGCCGTCTCGGTCCCTGCCAGCTGGCGCCGCGGGCGGACGACGGTGACGGTACAGGGGGCCCTGGCCGCCACCTCGGCCGAGACGCTTCCCAGGATCGTCCGGAGCATCGAGTTCGTGCGGGCTCCGAGGACGATCTGGTCCACGTCGTTCGTCTCGGCGTAGTCGAGGATCGCCGCCGCCGGGTCCGGCGACTCGAGGACGTGGAAGCTGATCCGGTGGGCCGCCACGTCCAGCTTCTGGGCCCAGTGGCGCAGCTCCACCAGCCGCATCAGGTGCTTGTTCTGGCCGTCCTCGTCCAGCTTCTGGTCCAGCGCGATCCGGTGCTGCTTCAGGACGTTCACGATGGCGAACCGGGCATCGGGGAGCCGCTCCAGGCCCCTCTGGACCGTCTCCCGGAGGGCCTCCGCCAGCGCCTCCGACCCCCCGGACAGGTCGACGGCGACGGCCACGATCGGCGCGGTCGAGACCTGCATCGCCGACGCCGCGTTCCTGACGACCGGCTCCTCGGTGTGAGGGTTGAACCGCCGCTTGATGGCGGTGGTCCACGGGTCGCGCCGGAGCCGTTCGGAGCGCGCGGTCAGCTTCACCTGATCCGGGTGCGACAGGTCGAACGACAGCTGCCCGCCGGAAGGGTGGCGCCGGGACGGGTCGACCTCCAGGCAGCGCAGGACGATCTCCTGGAGCCAGGGGGGGTAGTCGGCGCGGAGCTTCCGGGGCGGCACGGGGTCGCGCCAGAGCCGCTTGTGGAGCTGCCCTTTTCCCTTCGGGTCGCCGAACGGACGGATGCCGGTCGAGAAGAAGTAGAGGAGGACACCGAGCGCGAAGAGGTCGCTCCTCGGGTCCTTCCTCACGCCCAGGATCTGCTCGGGCGCCAGGTACGGCCCCGTTCCGTACGGGATCCGGAACTCCTCGGCCATCAGGTCCGGGAGCTGGTCGTGCCGCGAGAGGCCGAAGTCGATGAGGACCGCCTCGCCCGTGGGACGGAACATGATGTTCGACGGCTTCACGTCGAAGTGGATGACGTGCTGCCGGTGGAGGTCGCGGATCGCGGTCGCCACCTTCGCGCCGATCGCCGCGACCTCCTCGTACGGGAGCGGGAGCTGGTCCAGCTTGTGGAGCAGCGTATTCCCGCCGATGCTCTCCATCACGATGTAGGGCTGGACGCTGAAGTCGCCCGCCGCGAAGAATTTCGGGACGTGGACCCCGGTCACACGCGGGAGGATCATCTGCTCCATCTCGAAGCTGACGATGGCCGCCGCGTCCATCCCCTCCTGGATCTTCGGCACCTTCATCAGGATGGGGCGGTCGATGTCGGGACGCGTCACCTTCCGGAGCGTGGACATCCCCCCCTGGTGGATCAGCTCCCCGATCAGGAACCCGTCGACCGTCTGGCCCGCCTGGACCCGTCCGTGCATCATGGTCACAGCCCCTTCCGGAGGCGTTCCGCGAGCATCCACGGAAGGCCGGCCGCGCGAATCTTCTCCCCGGTGACGTCGAAGTCGTACGGAACGCGGTGATGAGTCAGCTCGTTCCGGGTCGAATCGAGGATCGCGTACGACGCCGATGGGTCTCCGTCCCGAGGCTGACCGACCGAGCCGATCACCGCGAGCCAGCGCCGCTGCGGCATGAGGGGCACGGGGATGCCGGCCACCGGACGGAAGACGGTCGTCTTCCACATCTCGGAGACGCTGCCCCACATCTCGGTCATGCTGTAGAGGGCCGGCTTATGGACGTGGCCGCAGAACGTGACCCGGCAGCTGGTCGACCGGATGCTCCTTCCGGCAGCCTGCCCGTCGGCGACGTAGCTCCACTTCCGCGGCGCCACCGCCTCGGCGTGCAGGAAGAGGCGCCCTTCCTCTTCCCAGGTGAGCGGGAGGGCCGCCAGGAAGGCCCGTTGTTCGGCGCCCAGCTGGCCCCGGGTCCACTCGATGACGGTCCTGGCCGGCGACTCCATCGCGTCGCCGCCGGTCTTCACCGCCGCGTCGTGGTTCCCGAGGATGGCGACCGCGCCGTTTCCGACCATCTCCATCAGGGTCTCGACGACCCACTCCGGGTCGGCTCCGTACCCGACGTAGTCCCCCAGGAAGAGGAACCGATCGGACCCGCGTTCACGCGCGTGCCCCAGGACCGCCTCCAGCGCCTCGCGGTTCGCGTGGACGTCGGCCAGGAGCGCGAGCTTCACGTGGGGACCTTCATTCGGCTCCAATGCTAGCCTGGATCATTCCGGGGGGGGTCCGGCCGTCCCCCGAACCGGGCCCGGTCGCGGGGGGGAAAGGAAACCGCCCGGCCCCCACGAGGAGAGTCGGGCGGTCGAGGCGCCCTGGCGGCGCGTGCGTTAACAGTCCCGGCGGCCGCAGGCCTACATCACGACGGGCTTCTCGGCGACGATCCGAGAGAGGACCGTCGACAGCATGTCGACGTGCTCGCGCTCCTCGGCCTCGAGCTCCCGGTAGAGCTTCCACTCGGGCGACCCGGTCGGGAAGGACTTGCCGGCGTCGAGGAAGAAGGCCCGGGCCCGCTTCTCGAGGTGGACGGCCAGCCGGAGGAGCGCCGCGCCGGAGAGGTCCTTCAGCTCGGCTCCTGCGAAGACGGCGACCTGCGACGGGGAGAGGTTGTGCGCGAGGCCCTGGGGCACGTCGATGTGGTAACGCCGAGCCAGGATCTCCATGTGGCCCTTCTCCATCCCCGACAGCTCGCGGAAGAGGTGGGCGAGGTCCGGGTCCTTCCCCTCGACCTCCTGTGCCCCCCGCTCGTAGAACGAGAGGCCGCCCAGCTCGATCTCGAACGCCTGGCGGATCGCCTGGACGGCGGCCTCGGACTCGAGGCTCGTGTCGTGGCCGTGAGTCAGCTCGCCGCCGCACGCCGGACAGAGGCCGTAGGGGAACGCGAACCCTTCCGAGACCTTGTGGCACGAGCCGCAGGTCCAGGTGAGCAGCTCGCCGGCGCAGCAGATGTGCTCGTCGTCGCCCGCCTCGAAGGGGCGGTGGCACTTGGAGCAGGCGGCGGCCGCGGCGACGGGGGCCGGGGCTCCGGCGGCGACCGCCTCGTCCTCGAGGACCACCGGCCACTCCTTCGTCTGGAGGTACTTCTCGATGGCGCGCGCCGCACGCCGTCCGGCGCCGAGCGCCAGGATGACGGTCGCCCCGCCCGTGACGATGTCGCCGCCGGCGAAGATCCCCCTGACGTTCGCGGCCTGCGTCTTCGGGTCTGCGTTGATGTACCCCTCGCCGCGGACGGAGAGGTGGGGCGCCGAGCGGGAGATGACCGGGTTGGCGCGCGTGCCGAGCGCGTAGATCACGGTCTCGCACTCGAACGTCTCGAAGGCGTCCTTGATCGGGACGGGGCGCCGGCGGCCCGACTTGTCGGGCTCCCCCAGCTCCATCTTCTGGACGACGATCGCCTGGACGTTCCCCTTGTCGTCGACCTTGATCTCGGTGGGGCTCATCAGCCAGTTGAAGTGGATCCCCTCCTCCTTGGCGTGGCGGAGCTCCTCGATCCGGCAGGGGGCCTCGGACTCGGTCCGCCGGTAGACGCAGTGGACCTCCTCGGCGCCCAGGCGGCGCGAGACGCGGAGGCAGTCCATGGCCGTGTTGCCGGCGCCGAGGACGACGACCTTCTTCCCGAGGGCGACCGGGGTGTCCTCGAACGGGAAGTGGTCGCCCCCCATCAGGTTGATGCGGGTGAGGAACTCGTTGGCGCTGTAGACCTGCTTGGCCTGCTCGCCCGGGATGCCGAGGAACGACGGGAAGCCGGCTCCGGTCCCGATGAAGACCGCGTCGTAGCCCATCTCCCCCTGGAGCTGCTGGATCGTGAAGGTCTTGCCGATCACCTTGTTCGTCTCGAATTTCACGCCGAGCTTCACGAGGGCGCTCACCTCGCGGTCGATCGTGGTCCTGGGGAGGCGGAACGACGGGATCCCGTACTTGAGGACCCCTCCGATGACGTGGAGCGCCTCGTAGACGGTGACGTCCGCCCCCTTCCGGGCCAGGTCTCCCGCGCAGGCGAGCCCGGCCGGGCCGCCGCCGACGACCGCCACCTTCCCGAGCTGGCCGGCGTTGGCCGGCGGGTGGACGTCCGGGAGCGGGGCGTGGTCGCCCACGTAGCGCTCGAGCCGCCCGATGGCGACCGGCTCCATCTTCTTCTCCAGGATGCACTGGATCTCGCACTGCGACTCCTGCGGGCAGACGCGGCCGCAGATCGACGGGAAGAGGTTCGACTCCTGGATGACGGAGAGGGCGCCCGGGAGGTCGCGGACGAGGAGGTGCCGGATGAAGCGAGGGATGTCGATGGCGACCGGGCAGCCGGCGATGCAGGTGGGCCGGGCGCACTGGATGCACCGCTCGGCCTCCACGAGGGCGTCGGCCATCGTGTAGCCGAGGTTGACCTCCTCGAAGTTCCTCGAGCGCTCCTTCGCGTCGCGCTCGGGCATCTTCATGGCGTGCTCCGGCAGCTCCTTGAACTTCTTGTAGTTCCGCTTGTTCAGCTCGAACAGCTGCTCCTCGATGGTGCAGACCTTGTTGAAGTCGTCCTTGGCCGTGGCCTCCTGGGACTTGAACCGCTCCTGCCGGAGCTGCAGCTCGGGGAAGTCGACGAGGTGGCCGTCGAAGTCGGGCCCGTCGACGCAGGCGAACTTCGTCTCCTTGCCGACCGTCACGCGGCAGGAGCCGCACATCCCGGTCCCGTCGACCATGATCGCGTTGAGCGAGACCATCGTCTTCACGCCGAAGGGGCGCGACGTCTCGGCCGAGGCCCGCATCATCGGGAGGGGACCGATCGCGATGACGAGGTCGGGCTTGTCGTTCTCGAGGACTTCCTTGAGCGCGCCCGTCACGAAGCCCGGCTTGCCGTAGCTCCCGTCGTCGGTGCAGACGATCAGGTCGTCGCAGTAGCGCTTGAAGCGGTCTTCCCAGAAGACCAGGTCCTTGTTTCTGAAGCCGATGATTCCGGTGACCCGGTTCCCGGCTTCCTTGAAGGCGCGGAGCTGGGGGAAGACCGGCGCGACGCCGAGGCCGCCGCCGACGAGGACGACGTGCCCCACTTTCCCGATGTGGCTCTCGAGGCCCAGAGGCCCCACGAAGTCGGGGAAGGAGTCTCCCTCCTTGAAGTCCCGCATCATCTCCTGCGTCGTCTTTCCGAGGGCCTGGACGACGATGGTGATGGTGCCCCAGTCGGGATCGTAGTCCGCGACGGTCAGGGGAATCCGCTCGCCCCCTTCCTTGAGCCGGACCATGACGAAGTGGCCCGGCTTGGCCGCCTTCGCCACGTCGGGCGCGTGGACGTCCCAGAGGAAGGTGACATCGGAAAACTGCTCGCGCTTGACGATCTGGTACATGCTTTCCCCCGTTACTTTTGGAGGCGGGACTATACCGGGGAACGGCCCCGGCAGGAATGGCCCGGCTCTCCTCGCGTGCCGGAGAACCCATATCCGGAACCCTTCTCAGGATCGGGACGGACCCGCCCCTCCGGGGGCTTCCCTCGCGCCGAGGCCCCCGGCGCCCCGCTCCTCCAGAGGATCCGACCGATCGACCGATTCAGGGCCTGATGATGATGAGGGGGTCGAGGACGAAGTCCTTGCCCTGCCCGTCGGCCCGGACCGTGACCGTGTACTTGTGCTTCGAGCCGTCCGCGCCGAGTTCCGCCGGGTCGGAGTAGACGTGGTCCCTCTTCCCTCGGCTGGCCGGGTTCTTCTTGAACGGCTTCCCGCCCTTGTCCTCCATCGTGATCTTCAGGGTGCCCGAGTCCGCGGGCGAAAGGACCCAGTGGGCGACGTTCTTCTTGCTGCGGCTCAGCTCGACCGGGTCGGGAGTGACCGACTCGATCCCGACCGCCAGGCCCGGCTTTTCCGCGCTGAGCTTGAGCTTCACCGTCACCACCTTCTCGACGGACGGGTCGGCGGCCTGGGCGGGAGCGGGAGCGGGATCCGCTCCCCGGGCGGACATGGCCAGGACCGCCAGGGCGACGGCGGCGGAAACGAACAGATACGGCTTCTTCATCTCTTCTCCTTGCTGGACCGGTGAGCGTCCAGGATGGCTCGAAACCGGGGGTCCTTCGTCAGGCCCGAGAAGTCGGGCTCGGTCTCGACCTCGGCCACGCCGAGGCCGTGCCGGAGCCCCAGCTCCAGCCGGGAAGCGGCCTCGTCGGTTCGCCCGCCGAGCACCGAGACGACCGCGGCGAGGAAGAGGACGTCGGGATTCGCCGGCTCGAGCGCCAGCGCGCGCGCCGCCTCGGCCCGGGCCTCCCGGGCCTGGCCGGTCCGGGCGAGGCCGGCCGCGACGACTGCCCTCCCCCCGGCCGAGCGCGGGTTGACCGCGAGCCCCTGCCGGGCCGTCCGGATCGCCGCCTCGTAGGCTCTCCTCGCCTCGGAGGAGCGGCCGGAGACGCGGGAGAGGCCGTCCCCGAGGTTCAGCCAGAAGAGCGCGTCGTCCGGCGACATTCCGGTCGCCTTCTGGAAGGCCTCCACGGCATCCGGGTACCGGGCGGCGTAATAGAGGACGGTCCCGAGGTTCGACCAGGCGGCCGCCGTGGGCCGGATCGCCAGGGAGGCCCGGATCGCCGTTTCGGCCTCGGCGAACCGGCCCAGCCGGAAGAGGACGCCGCCGAGGTTGAGCTGGACGATCGGCGCGTCGGGGTTGAGTGCCGCGGCTTTGCGGAACGCCTCGGCGGCCTCGGCGTTCCGGTCGTGGGCCGAGAGGAACGCCGCCAGGTTGTCCAGGACGACCCAGGAGGTCGGCCGCGCCACCGTCGCCTGCCGGAAGGCCTTCTCGGCGCCGGCGGCGTCCCCGGAGGCGTCGAGCGCCCAGCCGAGAGCGAGAAGCGCCTCGGCGTCGTCGGGCCGCCGGTCGAGCGCCTTGCGCACCGGGACGAGAGCGTCGGCCGGCTTTCCGACCGCCGTGAGGAGCCTTCCGAGCGTGACGAGCGCCTCCGGAAGGTCCGGGTCGAGAGCGATCGCCCGCTCGGCCGCCGCACGCGCCTCGGCGGCCCGGGCCGTCTTCTTGGACAGCTCGTAGGCGCGGAGCGAAGCCCGCCCGAGCGCCGCCTGGACGAGCGCCGACCGGTCCGCCCCCGGGATCGCCGCCAGGAGGTCGATCGCCTTCGCGATCGACAGGGGATCGTCCCACCGCTCGAGATACCCGAGGGCGAGGACGTAGTCGACCTGCGACCTCCCCGCGGGGATCGGCTCCGTCTTCGGCCCGCCGCCCGCCGGCGCCTGGACCGCGAGCGAGGCGAGGAGCTTCCCGGTCAGCTCCTCCTCGAGGCCGAATGGTTCCGACGCCTGGCCCGTCACCTCGCCGGCCGCGACCTGGACCGGCGACCCGGCCAGGGTGACGAAGAACGCCATCTGCATCCGCTCGCCGTTCTGACGGACGAGGGGCTGGACGAGGAGGTTCGCCCCCGTGTCGCGCGCCCACTTCGCCGGGTCGGCCTCCGCCGCCAACGAGGGGCTCGAAGGGGCCATGATCTGGAGCCCCGGCATCCGCTGGAGCTTCACCCTGAGGCTGGCGGAGAGGCCGTCGCAGAACGCCCGGCCGTCCGGGCGGCCCGTGAAGTCCGCCGCGGGGAGGATGGCGAGGAGCTTCGTCTGGGGGAGGCTCCGGCCGTCCCGCCCGGCCAGCGACACCCAGACGAGGACGACGGCCGCGACGGCCAGGACCCCTCCGGCCGCCAGCCCCGCGGGCCGCCCGAGCCGCCGCCGGGGAACCGGCCGGGTCAGGGCCTGCGTTTCCGCCTCCGGCTCGCGGTCGAGCCACGCCCGGACCGCCGCGATGTCCGCCACCCTCCCCGCGGCCGACTTGACGAGGCAGGCCTTCACGAGGGCGACGAGGGACGGGGGGAGCGTCCCGGGAAGCGCCGAGAAATCAGGTTCCCGGTCGAGGACCGCCACGAGGGTGTCCGACACGGTCTCCCCCGCGAAGGCCTTTTGCTCTGCCAGCATCTCGTAGAGGAGGCAGCCGAACGACCAGATGTCGCTCCGCGGGTCGAGGGTCTGGCCGCGAGCCTGCTCGGGGCTCATGTACGACGCCGTCCCGACGACGACCCCGTCCCGGGTCTCCCCGCTGTCGATCGTCGGGCGGTCGCCGTCGGGCCCGGCGGTGCCGACCGCGTACGCCTTCGCCAGCCCGAAATCGAGGAGCTTGACCGTCCCCTCGGGAGTCACCTTCACGTTGGCCGGCTTCAGGTCGCGGTGCAGGATCCCCTTGCCGTGCGCGGCGCCGAGGGCGTCGGCCACGCGGCGCGCGATGTCGAGGACCCGGGGGAGGGGGATCGGTCCGGCCGCCTGGAGCTCCGCGACGGTCTTCCCCGGCACCATCTCCATGGCGAGGACCGGAATGGAGTCGATCGAGTCGAAGCTGTAGATCGACGCGATGTTCGGGTGGTTGAAGGCGGCGAGAAGCTGCGCCTCCCGGCGGAACTGCTGGACGCGCGCCGCGCTCTCTGCGAACGCGCCGGGGAGCACCTTGATCGCAACCTGCCGCCCGAGCCGGGTGTCGCGGGCGAGCCACACCTCCCCCATCCCTCCTGTTCCGACGAGCGACAGGACGACGTACGGGCCGAGCTTGAGGCCGGGCTCGAGAGCCATGCGAGGGGCCGATTATGGCCTCCGGCGCGGATATCATCGACCCATGCAGCGTCTCGCGCGGTCCTCCGGCCTGTTCGCCTTCGCCGCCGTCCTCTCCGTGGCCTCCTCGCGTCCGGCGTGGACAGCCGACGGGACCTGGAATCTCGCGATCGGCGACCCGGCCCGGAAGGAGCGGAGCCTTCCTCCGCTCCTCGACACCGTCCTCGACCTCCGGGCCGGCGACTCGCTGACGCCGGCCGGCCTGGCCGACCGGCTCAAGGGAGTCCGCCTGCTGTTCGTCGGGGAGAGCCACACCGAGATGGAGATCCACCGGCTGCAGCTCCGCCTCCTCCAGGAGCTGAAGAGGGCGGGACGCCGGGTCCACGTCGGCCTCGAGATGTACCCCTATACCGACCAGGGGTTCCTCGACGAGTGGACCGCGGGCGGCCTCTCGGAAGAGGCGTTCGTGAAGAAGTCCCGCTGGTACAAGAGCTGGGGCTATCACTGGGACTACTACCGGGAGATCTTCCTGTTCGCGAAGGCGAACGGCGTCCCGCTCCACGGCGTCAACACGCCGCGGGAGATCGTGGCGGCGGTCCGCAAGAAGGGCTTCAAGGACCTGTCTCCGGAGGAGGCCGCCCACATCCCGGCCCGGATCGACACCGAGAGCGCCGAGGGGAAGAAGCTCTTCGCCGCCAACTTCGGCCCCGAGGATTCGATGCACGGGTCGATGACCGCGGAGCAGCTCGAGGGGATGTACCGCGCCCAGTGCACCTGGGACGCCACGATGGCCTTCAACGCCGTGCAGGCGCTCGAGGCCGACCCCGACCCGGCAGCGATCATGGTGGTCCTGATCGGGTCCGGGCACGTCGTCTACGGGCTCGGGGCGGAACGGCAGGCGAAGAGCTGGTTCGGCGGAAAGACCGCGACGCTGGTTCCGGTGCCGGTCCAGGACGAGAAGGGAAAGCCCGTCGCGGTGCGCGCCTCCATCGCCGACTTCGTCTGGGGGGTCCCGAGGCCGACCGACCCGGTCTACCCGGTCCTCGGAATCTCCACCCGGGAGGCGAAGGACCCCGAGAGGCTCGTGATCATCGCCGTCGAGAAGGAAGGGGTCGGCTCCGGGGCCGGCCTCCGGACCGGGGACGAGATCGTGACGATGGACGGCGGCGCCGTCCCGACGAAGGAGGCGATGGCGCTCCGGATGTCGGAGAAGCGCTGGGCCGACGCCGCGCTCTTCAAGGTCCGGCGTGGGGAAGAGACGATCTCCTTGACCGCCTATTTCCGCCGGACCCTCGACCCGGACCCGAAGCCGGCGCCGAGCCCGGCCGAGGGGAAGCCGAAACCCTGACGGATTCTCGATCCGGGCTTGCCTGCTAGGATCTCCCACCGCGGCGAGGAGCCCCTCGCCGGAGACCTCCCCAGACGAGGAAATATGCCGATGCGCCCAAAGATGACCACCGCCCTCTCGATCCTGGCCCTCTCCGCCTCCCTCGCCGGATGCGCGAAGAGCGCGCCCAAGGCCGAAGAGACCCCGAAGAGCGGGCCCGCCGCCGCCTCCTCCGCGTCCGCGGCGTCCCCCCACGGAGACCAGAAGCCCCAGGCCGCGGTCGACCTGTCGGGGACGATCGTGGAGACGATGGACGCGGGGGGCTACACCTACCTGAAGCTGAAGTCCCCCACCGGCGAGATCTGGGCGGCGGTGAACCAGACCCCCGTGAAGGTCGGAGACCAGATCACCGTGATCGGGTCGATGCAGATGGACGGCTTCGAGAGCCCGACTCTGAAGCGGAAGTTCGACCGGATCTACTTCGGCTCGCTCCCCCCCTCCGCCGGGGCCGATCTCTCCGGCAGCGCTCCCGCCAGCGCGCCGGCCGACGACAAGGCCAAGCCGGCCATGCCCCCGGGCCACGGAGCGATGGCCAAGCCGGTCGACGAAACCCCGATCAAGGTCGACCGGGCCGCCGGCCCCGAGGGGAAGACGGTCGCCGAGCTCTTCTCGAGCAGAGCGGCCCTCAAGGGGAAGCCGGTCGCGGTGCGCGGCAAGGTCGTGAAGTTCCTCCCCGACATCATGGGGAAGAACTGGGTCCACCTCCGGGACGGCTCGGGGTCCGCCAAGGCCAAGGACAACGACCTGACGATCACGACGAAGCAGAAGGTCGCGGTGGGAGACGTCGTCCTCGTCCGCGGGAACCTCCAGACGGACAAGGATGTCGGAGCCGGCTACGAGTTCCCGGCGATCATCGAGGACGGGACCTTCACCAAGTGACCCTCCGCCGGGAGCCCGATCCGCGAAGGACGGGCTCCCGGACCCGGGCCGTTCAATAATCGGCGCGTCCTGCCCGGCCGCAAAGGCCCGGCGGAAAGAGGGCTCGATGAGACGGTCCGGTGCGTTCGCTCTTCTGTCGGTACTCCTCGTCTTCGCCGTTTCCGGATCCGCTGCTTCAGGAAGCGAGGCGGTCCCCCTCCACGCGCTGACGGTGGCCCTCGACCCGGCCACGCACCGCGTCTCCGTCCGCGACGAGCTCGCGCTCCCCCCGGGTCCGGCCCGCGACGTCGACTTCCTGCTCAATGCCGTCTTCCGCATCACCCGGTCCGTTCCCTCCGTCCGGGAGGTCCCGGTCGGGGACGTCTCCCCCTTCTTCGGGAACAACGGAGCCGCCGAGCCGGGGAAGAGCGTGACCCTGAAGCGGTACCGGGTCAGCGTCCCGGCCGGCGCGGCCACGCTCTCCCTCTCGTTCGAGGGGGCCGTCCATGACCCTCTCTCGGACCCGAAGGAGCAGTACACGCGCGGCTTCCGCGAGACCTCGGGCCTCGTCGGACCGGAAGGGGTCTACCTGGCCGGCAGCACCTTCTGGGTGCCGGTCGTGGACGGCGGGCTCACGGCCTTCAGGCTCGAGGCCGAGGCGCCCCCGGGCTGGCACCTGATCAGCCAGGGGAACGGGACATCGCGGGGAGAGGACGGCCGCGCGCGCTGGGACTCCGCGGGCCCGGTGGACGAGGTCTACCTGGTCGGCGGGCCGCTCCACCGCTACCGCGACGCCGCCGGAAAGGTCGAAGCGCTGGCCTTCCTCCGCGAGAAGGACGACGCGCTCGCCGCGAAGTACCTCGCCGCCACGGCGCAGTACGTCGAGATGTACCGCGGGCTCATCGGCCCCTATCCCTACGGCAAGTTCGCGCTCGTCGAGAACTTCTGGGAGACCGGCTACGGGATGGCGTCGTTCACCCTCCTCGGACCCCAGGTGATCCGCTTCCCCTTCATCCTCAATTCGTCCTACCCGCACGAGATCCTCCACAACTGGTGGGGCAACTCCGTCTTCGTCGACTACGGCCGCGGGAACTGGTGCGAGGGGCTGACCGCTTACCTGGCCGATCACCTGATCCAGGAGCAGCGCGGGAAAGGGGACGAATACCGCCGGTCGACGCTGCAGCGCTATCGCGACTACGTGAAGGACGGCCGGGACTTCCCCCTGACCGAGTTCAGGTCGCGCCACAGCGCGGCCACCGAGGCGGTCGGCTACGGAAAGGCGCTGATGGGCTTCCACATGGTCCGGCGGAGCCTCGGCGACGAGACCTTCCGGAAGATCCTCCGCCGCTTCTGCCAGGAGCAGCGCGGGCAGAGGGCCACGTTCGACGACTTCCGGAAGACCGCGGAGGCGGTCACCGGGAAGGACCTGCGGCCGCTCTTCGACGGGTGGGTGACGCGCCCCGGCGCCGCCGAGCTGGCGCTCTCTTCCGTGAAGGTCCGGCCGGAGGGCGCGGCGTGGTTCGTGGACGGGGTCCTGAAGCAGACCCAGGCTGGCGGGCCCTTCCGCCTCTCGGTTCCGATCGCGGTCCAGACCGCGAAGGGGGTCGTCTCCGAGGAGGTCCTCCTCGAGGGACCCGAGGCCCGCTTCAGCGTGAGGTGCCCGGCGCCGCCGGTGTCGCTCGCGGCCGACCCGCTCTTCGACCTCTTCCGCCGGCTCGACCCGCGCGAGACTCCCCCCTCGCTGGGGCAGATCTTCGGCGAGCCGAAGGTCCTGGCCCTCCTCCCGTCGGGCGCCTCTCCGGAAGAGCAGGCCGCCTACCGGAAGCTCGTCCTCTCCTGGCAGAGCGACAGCCACGCCGTGGAGGTGAAGCTCGACCGCGACGTCGCGACGCTGCCGTCCGACCGAGCCGTCTGGCTCCTCGGGACGGGAAACCGGCACGCCCCGGCCCTGCTGGGCAAGAGGGCGGCCGTCGCGGAAGGCTCCCTGAGCGTCGACGGGGAGACGATGAGCGTGGCGAAGCATTCCGCCGTCGTCGTCGTCCGGAATCCGGCCCGCGCCGACAAGGCGGTCGGCTGGCTCTTCGCCGAGCCCGAGGCGGCGCTCGCGGGGCTCGGCCGGAAGCTGCCCCACTACGGGAAGTACTCGTATCTCGGCTTCGAGGGAACCGAGCCGGTCAACGTCCTGAAGGGATCGTGGAAGGGGTCGGACTCGCCGCTCGTCCTCGACCTCCGTCCCGCGGCGGAGCGTTCCGCCGCTCTCCCCCCGCTCGCGCTCCCGGCCCCGAGGGCCCTCGCCGAGCTGCCGCCCGTCTTCTCGGCCGAGAAGATGAAGGAGATCGTCGCCTTCCTCGCGGCGGCCGAACGGGAAGGGCGCGGGCCCGGCAGCGCGGGCCTCTCCGCGGCCGCGGACCGGCTGGAGAAGGAGCTGAAGGCGATCGGGCTGGCGCCGGGCGGCGAGGCCGGCACCTACCGGCAGGGCTTCACGGCCGACAGGGGCCCGGAAGGAAAGGCCGTCCAGCTGGTGAACCTGATCGGGGTCCTGCCCGGCACGAAGCCGGAATGGAGAGACCAGGCCGTCCTCGTCACCGCCCACTACGACCACCTGGGGTTCGGCTGGCCCGACGCGCACGCGGGCGATGCCGGGAAGCTCCACCCCGGCGCCGACGACAACGCGAGCGGCGTGGCGGTCCTCCTCGAGCTGGCGAGGGCGATGGCGTCCGGCGAGAAGCCCCAGCGGTCGATCGTCTTCGCCCTCTTCTCGGGCGAGGAGGCGGGCCGCCTCGGCTCGAAGGCCTACGCGGCCAGGCCGCCGAGGTACCCGCTGGCCGAGACGATCGGCGTGATCAACCTCGACACGGTCGGACGGCTCGGGGACCGGAAGGTGACCGTCCTCGGAACGACCACGGCCGCCGAATGGCCCCACATCTTCCGCGGCGCCGGCTTCGTCACGGGAGTCGAGGGGCAGTACCCTCCGGCCGGCTGGGAGGCCTCGGACCAGGCCACCTTCATCGAGAAGGGACGGCCGGCCGTCCAGATCTTCTCGGGACCGCACGCCGACTACCATCGGCCTTCCGACACGGCCGACAGGATCGACGTTCCCGGGATGGTGAAGGTGGCCGCGCTCACCCGCGAGGCGGTGGCCTATCTCGCCGAGAGGAAGGAGCCGATGACCGTGACGATCGCCTCGGGTCCCCAGCCCGCCGAAGGGAGCCCGGCGGGGCGTCCGCCCGCCGCCGGCGGCGTCAGGCGGGTCAGCCTCGGGACCGTCCCCGATTTCTCGTTCGGCGGGCCCGGGGTGAAGCTGGAGGGGACGGTCCCCGGCTCGGCCGCCGAGAAGGCCGGCCTCGTGAAGGGGGACGTCGTCCTGAAGGTCGGGACCTCTCCGGTCAACGACCTCCGGGGCCTGTCCGAGGCCTTGAAGGCGCTGAAGGCCGGCGAGCTCGTTCCGGTGGTCTATCAGCGGGACGGGAAGGAGACCCTCGTGAACGTGACGGTCGGGGAGCGGTGAGAGCCGTCAGCGCCAGGACGTGGCTTTTTCTGCTCGCCGGTGCGGCGACCGCAGTCGGCCCGGGGCCAGGCCATGCAGCGGCCGTCACCACCTTCGAGCGGATCTCGCTCCAGCACGGGCTCTCCCAGAGCATCATCGAGGGAATTCTCCAGGACCGGAAGGGGTTCCTCTGGTTCGCCACCGAGGACGGCCTGAATCGGTACGACGGCTACCGGTTCCGCGTGTTCCGTCAGGTCGCCGGCGACACCGGGAGCCTGAGCCACAACGAGGTGAAGGCGCTCTTCGAGGACCGCGCGGGCTCGATCTGGGCCGGCACCTTCGGCGGGGGCCTCGACCGCTTCGACCCGGCCACCGGGAAGTTCACCCGGTACCGCCACGACCCACGGGATCCGGCGAGCCTCGGCTCCGACATCGTCCGCTGCATCCGCGAGGACCGGTCGGGGGCGCTCTGGGTCGGGACGCAGGGGGGCGGGCTCGACCGGATGGACCCGCGCACGGGCTCCTTCACCCACCTCCGCCCCGAGCCGGGAAACCCGGCGAGCCTGAGCCACGACGACGTCCGTGCGATCCACGAGGACCGCTCGGGAATCCTCTGGGTGGGGACCCGCGGCGGAGGGCTGAACCGTCTCGATCCCGGGACGCGGACGTTCACCCGCTTCCGCGCCGATCCCTCCGACCCCCGCAGCCTGAGCCACGACGTCGTGACCTGCATCGACGAGGACCCCTCCGGAACCCTCTGGGTCGGCACCTTCGGCGGGGGCCTGAACGCCTTCGACCCCTCCACCGGCGGCTTCGTCCGCACCCGGGCGAGCGCCACCCTCCCCGGAGCGCTCCGGAGCGACCGGGTCATGGCCCTCGCCACGGACCACGCCGGCACGCTCTGGGTCGCGACGGACGGCGGCGGGCTGGCCGCGTTCGACCGGACCGCCGGGACCTTCACGACGTACCGGAACGAGCCGGTCGATCCGCTCAGCATCAGCGCGGACCGCGTCTGGTCGGTCCTCGAGGACCGCTCCAACGTCCTCTGGGTCGGCACGTACGGCGGCGGACTGAACAAGCTCGACGTCGGGCGGAAGCGGTTCCGCCTGTTCAGGAACGAGCCGGGGAACCCCGATTCGCTTTCCCAGAACATCGTCTGGGCGATCCGCGAGGACGGAGACGGCAACCTCTGGGTCGGGACGGACAGCGGCGGCCTGAACCTCTTCGAACGGCAGACCGGCCGGGTCCGTCATTTCCGTCACGACCCGGCCGACCCCTCCAGCCTCGCCCACGACGCCGTCCGCGTCGTCTTCGAGGATCGTTCGGGAGGGCTCTGGATCGGGACGAACGGGGGTGGCCTCGACCGGCTCGACCGGATCGACGGCAAGCCCTGGCGCTTCGCGCATCACCGGCACGATCCGTCGGACCCCGCGTCGCTCGGCCACGACGAGATCCGGACGATCTACGAGGACCGGGCCGGAGAGCTCTGGATCGGGACCTACGGGGGCGGACTCGACCGGTGGGATCGGCCCACCGGCCGGTTCGTCCACCATCGGCACCGGGAGGGGGATCCCGGAAGCCTCGGGAGCGACTTCGTGAGGAGCGTCTACGAGGATTCGCAGGGCAACTTCTGGGTCGGGACCCACGGCGGGGGGCTGAACCGCCTCGACCGGGCGACGGGCCGCTTCACCGCGTACCGGAACGACCCGGCCGACCCGGCCAGCCTCAGCAACGACTACGTCATGGCGGTCGGCGAGGACCGCTCCGGCGCTCTCTGGGTCGCCACGTTCGGGGGGGGACTGAACCGGTTCGACCGGCAGGCCGGGACGTTCCGCCGGTTCACCGAGACCGACGGGCTCGCCAGCGACTCGCTCTACGGGTTCCTCGAGGACGAGCGGGGGCTCCTCTGGATCAGCTCCACGCGGGGGCTCTCCTGCTTCGACCCCCGGTCGCTCGGCATCCACAACTACGACGCCCGCGACGGGCTCCAGAGCAACGAGTTCAACGGCGGCTCGTTCTTCCGCTCCGCGAAGGGGGAGCTCTTCTTCGGCGGCATCGGCGGCTTCAACGCCTTCTTCCCCGCCGAGATCGGCGCCAACCCGCGCGTCCCGCCCGTCGTCATCACCGACGTCCAGCTCTTCAACAGGTCCGTCCGCGTCGGGGAGGCGAGGCGCCGAGGGCCGCTCCTGACCCGGCCCATCGAGGCCACCGAGGAGATCGAGCTCTCCTGGAAGGAGAACGTCGTCACGTTCGAGTTCGCGGCGCTCCACTTCGCCGCGCCCGAGAAGAACCGCTACGCCTACCGCCTGGAGGGCTTCGACGACGCGTGGATCTCCGCGAGGGCCGACCGGCGCTCGGCGACCTTCACGGGCCTGGCCCCGGGGCGGTACGTCTTCCAGGTGAAGGGGGCGAATCCCGACGGCGTCTGGAACGAGGCGGGCGCCTCCCTCCGGATCACGGTCCTTCCGCCGTTCTGGGCGACCTGGTGGTTTCGCATCGCCGGGACGCTCGGGGCGGGGGGCCTGGCCTTCCTGGCCGTCCGCCGCCGCGTCGCCAACGTCCGGCTGGCCGCGGAGCTCGGGGCGGCGCACGACGCGCAGATGGCTCTCCTCCCGCGCTCCGACCCCGTGTTCGAGGGGTTCGAAATCTCCGGGGTCTGCCTGCCGGCGAGCGAGGTCGGCGGCGACTTCTTCGACGCGTTCCCCGTCGACGGAGACGACGCGGAGCTCCGCCTCGTCGTGGGCGACGTCTCGGGGAAGGGGACGAGGGCCGCGATGGCCGCCGCCATGTCGAGCGGGATGGTCCACGCCCGCTCGGCCGGCGGCAGCCCTCTCTCCGAGGTGCTGACGAGCGTGAACCGGTCGATCTCCCACAAGATCGAGCGGCGCATGTTCACCGCGATGTGCCTGGCCTCGATCGACCGCCGGACGCGGACCCTGACGTTCGCGAACGCCGGCCTCTGCGAGCCGGTCCTGCGCTCCGGCGGGACCGCTTCCTTCCTTCCCTCGCCGCCGCCCGCCTTCCCCCTCGGGTCGTTCCCGGAGACGGCCTACGCGAGCGCGACGGTTCGGCTCGCGGCCGGGGACGTCGTCGTCTTCACGACGGACGGCGTGGCCGAGGCGTTCGACCGCGAGGGGGCGCAGTACGGGTACGACGCTCTCCTCTCGTTCGTCCGGGGTCTCGAGACCGGGCGCCTCTCGGCCGCGGGGATCCGCGACGCCCTCATCGCGGAGGTGAGGCGCTTCTCGGCCGGCTCGCGATTGCGGGACGACGTGACCGTCCTCGTCGTCAAGGCGCTCTGACGGCGCCCTCCCTCCCGGTCACCAGCTGTCGCTCGAGCCGCCTCCGCCGCTGTCGCCGCCCCCTCCCGCCGCTCCGCTCGAGCACCGGCCGCCACCCGCCGCTCTGGCGGACGGCCGCGATCACCACCCCGCCGAACGACCGGAAGACGAACGAGCAGAGCCCCGCACCGCCGAGAGGAGCGCGTCGACGCCCGCCTCGATCCCTCCGGCGAAGTCCCCTTTCAGGAAGAAGGGCTTCACGACGTCTCCCTGGATCCGCTTCGCCACCGCGTCGGGCACCGCCCCCTCGAGCCCGTAGCCCGTGGCGATCCGCATCTTCCGCTCCGCCGGGAAGACGAAGAAGACGAGGCCGTTGCTCTTCCCCTTCTGCCCCACGCCCCAGGCCCGGATCGCCGCCGCGCCCAGCTCCTCGAGAGTCGTCCCCTCGGGGACCCTGGGCGCAATGTAGACGAGGAGCTGAGCGGAGGTCTCCCTCTCGAAGGCGGCCAGCTTCTCGTTGAGGGCCGCGGCCCGATCGCCGGGCAGGACGTTCGCCAGGTCGGTGACGTACCGGTCGGGCTTCGGCGGGACCGGCGGTCCGGCGAAGACATTCCCGGCGAAGGGTCCGCTGCCCACGAGCGCCAGGAGGGCGAGCGGGAGGACCATCCTCCGCCACGTCGACGGAAAAGACCTGTTCATGAATCGGCTCCTGGCCGGAGTCTAGCCGCGGCCTGGTGCCGGGAAAGCGGTCCGGAGCGATACTCTCGGCTTCCGATGCCCGACCTGGAGCGCCTCCTCGAGCGGACGAGCCGCACCTTCGCGCTGGCGATCCCGGCGCTGCCGGAGCCGACCCGGCGCGAGGTGACGCTCGCCTACCTCCTCTTCCGCATCGCCGACACGTTCGAGGACGCGGCGCACTGGGCCCCGGCCCGGAGGATCGCGGCGCTCTCGGAGCTCGAGGGCCTCCTCGGGTCGCTCTCACCCGTCGAGGCCTCCCGGAGCGCGGAGGGCTGGACCGCGGCGGGCGCGTCCCCCCATCCCGGCTATGCGGAGCTCGTGGCCTGCACTCCCGCCGTCCTCTCGGAGTTCAGTTGCCTGCGCGGCCCGGCCGTCGACTCGATCCGCCGCCACGTCGTCGCCTCCGCCCGCGGCATGGCGCGCTTCGTCGCCCGGACCGAGGGGAACCGCCTCTCCCTGACGTCGATCGACGAGCTGAAGGACTACTGTTACGTCGTCGCGGGAGTCGTCGGCGAGCTGCTCACCGACCTCTTCCTGATCGACCGGCCGGCCCTCGCCGGCGTGGCCCCGTTCCTCCGGGAGCGGGCCGCCTCCTTCGGGGAGGCGCTCCAGCTCGTCAACATCCTCAAGGACGCCGCCTCCGACGCCGCCGAGGGGAGGCGCTACCTCCCCGAGGGAGTTCCCCGGAGCGCCGTCTTCGCGCTCGCCCGCCGGGACCTCGTCGTCGCCGGCGAATACGTCGTCGCTCTCCAGCGCGCCGGCGCGCCCCGCGGCATCGTCGAGTTCACGGCGCTCCCTGCCGAGCTGGCCTGGGCCGCCCTCGACCGGATCGAGGCGTCGGGCCCCGGGTCGAAGGTGAGCCGGCCGGAGGTCTACCGGATCGCGCGGCGGGTCCGGCGCGCCCTCGAACGCGCCGAGAGCCCCGTGACGGCGGCCCACGTGGAAGAGGCGAAGCCGTGACCGATCCTCTCGCCGACCCGCCGGCGGACAGCCTGCGGCCGGGGGCGCCCGAGTGAAGCGCTTCCTGCGCTGGCCCCTCCGCGCCGCGGCCGCGGCCGCGGTCCTCTTCCTGACGATCGTCCTCGTTCGCGGCCTCGACGCCCGGAAACGGGGCGAGATGCGGCCCTGGCATACGGTCGCGCCAAGCGCGGAGGTTCGCGCGGCGGACCTCGGCGCCCTCTCGACGCTCGCGGACTACCTGCGGCGGGAGGACGCCGTCTTCCGCGAGGTGCAGCAGAGGGTCAGGGACCGCGTCCCCGCCCTCGACCGGACCGCCGCGAATCGGTACTGGGACGGGAGCCCGCTCGCCGCCGGAAGGCACCCGAGGGACTGGAATCGGACCTTCGAGCTGGCGCCCTCAGAGATCCGCGGAGGCGCGCTCCTCCTCCACGGCCTCACGGACGCCCCCTACAGCATGCGGCCGCTCGCCGAGATCTACCGTTCCGAGGGGTTCTACGCCCTCGCGCTGCGGCTCCCCGGCCACGGCACGGTCCCCGGGAGCCTGACGCGGACCTCGTGGCCGGACTGGGTGGCGGCGGTGCGGATGGGGATGCGGCACGTCCGGGAAAAGGCCGGAGCCGGCCAGCCGGTCCACCTGGTTGGCTACTCGAACGGCGGCGCGCTCGCGGTGAACTACGCCCTGGAGACGCTGGACGACCCGGCCCTCCCGCGGCCGGACCGGCTGCTCCTCCTCTCGCCGATGATCGGCGTGACCCCGTTCGCGGGGTTTGCCCGGTGGATCGGCCTCCTCGGCGCTTTTCCCTACTTCGAGCAGACCCGCTGGCTCGACGTCATGCCCGAGTACGTCCCGTTCAAGTACAACTCGTTCCCGGCGAACGCCGCGGCCCAGACGTACGAGCTGACCAACGTCCTGGACGAGAAGCTCGGGAGCGCCGCCTCGCGCGGGCGGATCCGGGACCTCCCGCCGGCCCTGGCCTTCATTTCCCTCGTCGACGCGACGGTGATTTCGGGCGCGACCGTCCACGGCCTCTTCGACCGGCTCCAGCCGAACGGCAGCGACCTGGTGGTGTTCGACCTGAACCGGGTCAACGCCCTGGCGGCGTTCCTGAAGGACGGGGGGAACGCCCTCCTGGAGGACCTCGCCTCCCGCCCGACCCGCCCCTACGATTTCTCCCTCGTCACGAATTCCCGGCCGGACCGGCTGGACGTCGTGGAGCGGAAGTTCCCGAGCGGTCGCGCCCCGGCCCGCGAGGAGCCCCTCGGCCTCTCCTGGCCGAGGGAGGTCTTCTCCCTGTCCCATGTCGCGATCCCCTTCCCGGAGACCGACCCGCTCTTCGGGGGACGTCCCGACGAGAGCGAGAGCTACGGCCTCCGCCTGGGCCTCGTCGGACCGCGCGGCGAGAAGTCGCTCCTCTCGGTCCCGATCGAGCAGTTCATGCGCCTCACCTGGAACCCCTTCTTCCCGTACATGGAGGCCAGGGTCCGGGCCTGGATCCGCGGATCGGCGGGCGCGGAGCCACCCCCCGCGGCGAGGCCGGGGAGCTGACGCGATGACCGAGATGGTCGAGAGTACCTTCGGTCCGGTGCGGGAGAGCTTCCGGGCCCTCGCGGCGACGATCGTTCCCGAGGCCGTCTCGCTCGACGCGGACGCCTGGGACGAGGTGGAGCGGATCGTCGAGGATGGGCTCGCCGCCCGCCCCGCAGCCATCCGGAGGCAGCTGCGGCTCTTCGTCCGCCTCCTCGACCTCCTCCCGGTCCTCCGCTTCGGGAAGACGTTCCGCTCGCTCGACCCCTCCCGGCGGACCGCCTTTCTCCTGGGGGTCCAGGACGCGCCGGTCCTCCTCGTGAGACGGGGCTTCTGGGGGATCAGGACGCTCGTCTACATGGGCTACTACAGCCGCCAGGAGGCTCGCGACGCGATCGGCTACCGGGCCGACGCGCGGGGCTGGGAGGGACGGCGGTGAACGAGAAGCGCTACGACGTGGTGGTCGTCGGGTCCGGCGCCGGGGGCGGCACCGTGGCGGAGGCGCTGGCCCCGCTCGTCCGGCAGGGCAAGAAGGTCCTCGTCGTCGAGCAGGGGCCCCGGCTCCGTCTCGAGGAGCTCAGCGGGCGCGAGCTGGAAATGGCGCCGGCCCTCTACGAGGACGACGGCGGATTCCTGACCGCCGACGGGACGATGACACTCGCCTTCGGGCGGGCTTACGGCGGCTCCACCGTCGTCTACACCGGGACCTCGATGCAGCCGCCGGAGCGGGTCGTCCGGGGATGGGGCGTCCCGGGACTGGATCACTCCGACCTCGACCGGAGGGCGCGGCGGTTCGCCGGCGACAACAACGTCCACCTCCTCGACGAGGGGCTGCTCAACGAGAACAACCGGCTCTTCGTCGAGGGGTGCCGGAAGGCGGGCTATCGCGCCGAGCAGTTCCCGATCAACGTGAAGGGGTGCAAGGGGTCGAGCCTCTGCAACCTCGGCTGCCCCAACGGCGCCAAGCAGGGGACCCATCAGGTCCAGCTGCCGGCCGCCGAGCGGGCCGGCGTCGAGGTCGTCACGCGCGCCGAGGCGCTCCGGCTGGAGGAGCGGGTCGTCGTCCTCCGGGTCTCGGCCAGGCCGGAGGGGGGGAAAGGCCTCCCGTCGGAGTGGGCTCCGGGGGACTACCGGGTCGCGGCCGGCGTCGTGGTCCTCGCGGGAGGCGCCGTCGGCAGCCCCGCCCTCCTCCTCCGGTCCCGGCTGCCGGGCCTGTCCGGGCGGGTCGGGGAGGGTCTCACCTGCCATCCCGCCCACATCCTGGTAGGGGAGCACCCGCGGGAGATCACGAACGACGTCGGGCACCCGAAGAGCTTCTTCCTCGACCGCGCCGCCCGGGAAGGATTCGTCCTCGAGACCTGCATGTATTTCCCGTTCACGACGGCGAAGAACCTGGCCGGCTTCGGGGCGCCGCACTCGACGCTCATGCGCGCCTTCCGGCGGCTCCAGATGATCCTGGTCCTCGCCTGCGACAAGGCCGTTCCGGGGAACAGGGTCTCCGTCGACCGGGCGGGGAAGCCGGTCGTCCACTACCGCTTCACGAGGGAGACCGTGGCGGCGCTGGTCCGGGCGACCCGCGCGTCGGCCCGGATCTTCTTCGCGGCGGGGGCCATCCGGGTCCACGCCCCGTCGGCCGACCCGCCGCTCGTCGAGCCGGGGGACTCCGCGCGGCTGGACGAGCGGATCTCGGAGCGGCACTTCCTGCCGGGGAAGATCTCGGTCTCGGCCGCTCACCTGATGGGCGGCTGCGGGATGGGGCGGGGGCCGGAGGACTCCGTGACCGACTCGTTCGGCCGCGTCCACGGCCTCCCGTGGCTCCGGGTGGCCGATTCGAGCCTCTTCCCCGACTCGCTCGAGATCAACCCGTACCTGACGATCATGGCCCTGGCCGACCGGGTGGCGGAGGGGGTCGTCTCCGACCTGTCGGAGCTCGGGGCCGGCTCCGGCTGATCCCGGGGCCGGTCGAGACGGTCCGGCCCCGCCCGCCCTACCTGAAGAGCCCGATGAGGGCCCAGGTCCCCCAGGCCATCGCAGCGGACGCCGGGATGGTGACGATCCACGCGACGACGATGTTGCGGGCCACGCCCCACCGGACGGCGGAGAGGCCGTGCGTCGCACCCACGCCCATGATGGCCCCGGTGATCGTGTGGGTCGTGGAGACCGGGATCCCGGCCCACGTCGCCCCGAAGAGGGTGAGGGCTCCGGCGAATTCCGCGCTCGAGCCGCCCACGGGCTTTAGGGGCGTGATCCGCATCGACATCGTCCGGACGATCCGCCAGCCTCCCGAGAGGGTCCCGAGTCCTATCGCGGCGTGACAGATCAGGATGATCCAGAACGGGATGTGCTCGCCCTTGAGCTGTCCCACCGAGACGAGGAGGGCGAAGATGATCCCCATCGTCTTCTGGGCGTCGTTCCCTCCGTGGCCGAGCGAGAACGCGGCCGCGGAGACGAGCTGGACCTTCCGGAAGACCCGGTCGACCTTGTCGGGTCTCCAGCGGTGGCAGAGCCACGAGACCGAGAGATAGAACCCGAACCCCAGCGCCATCCCGAGGAGCGGCGAGACGATGATGAAGACGGCCGTCTTGGCGAGGCCCGCGACGACCAGGCTGCCGGCCCCCGCTTTGGCCATCGCGGCGCCCGCGAGTCCCCCGATCAGGGCGTGGGACGAGGACGAGGGGAGCCCCCACCACCAGGTCAGGAGATTCCAGATCGTGGCGCCCACGAGAGCCGCCAGGATCAGTTTCGGCTCGACGATCCTCGGGTCCACGATCCCCTTCCCGATGGTCTTCGCGACGTGGGTCCCGAACGCGAACGCCGCCACGAAGTTGAAGAAGGCGGCCCAGACGACCGCGGCCCGGGGCGACAGCACCCGCGTCCCGACGACCGTGGCGATGGAGTTCGCCGCGTCGTGGAAGCCGTTGATGAAGTCGAACGCGAGGGCCAGGAAGATGATGAAGAAGACGAGGGTCACGGCACGGCCAGCAAGCGGCTAGGACGCCTTCATGACGATCGTCTCGATGACGTTCGCGACGTCCTCGCAGCGATCGGTCGCTTCCTCGACGTACTCGTAGATCTCCTTCCACTTCATGATGTGGATCGGGTCCGTGGAGGTCTCGAAGAGCTTCCCGATGGCGATCCGGTTGACCGTGTCGGCCTCGTTCTCCAGCCGGTTGATCTCGACGCAGGCGTCGAGGATCTGCTTGGAGTTCTTCAGGTCGCCGAGGAGGACGATGGCCCGCTGTACGGCCTCGGTCGACTGGACGATCAGGGAGGTGGCCGCCTTCAGCTCGGAGGTCGGGGCGGCGACCTTGTAGAGCATCAGCCGGGCCGCGGTCGCGTCGATGAAGTCGAGGACGTCGTCGAGCGCCGCCACCAGCACGTGGATGTCCTCCCGGTCGATGGGGGTGATCCACGTCCGGTTCAGGAGGTCGTAGGTCTGGTGCGCGATCTGGTCTCCCTGGTGCTCGAGCTGCTTGATCCTCGCGACCTTCAGCTCGATGTCCCGGAAGTCCGTCGCGAGGGCGTCGAGGGCCTTGGCGGCATCCACGATCACCTGCGCGCTCAGGTTGAACTGGGGCAGGAAATTCTCCTCTTTCGGAAACAATCGGAACACGATCCCCTCCGTCGAGCCGGCACGATATCAGACCGCCTTCCCGCTGACGTCCTGCGGACCGGGAGCCTCTTCCTCCCCCGGCGTTCCAGCCGTCTTGACTCGGGCGGCCGGGAGTCTGCTATTCTCCGCGGTCCGATCGGGCACGGTGGGAGTAGCTCAGTCGGTAGAGCATCGGACTGTGGCTCCGATGGTCGCGGGTTCGAACCCCGTCTCTCACCCCATTTCACCGGTCGGAACGGCTCTTTGGAAAGTCAGGAGCGCCCGTAGCTCAGCCCGGATAGAGCGTTAGACTCCGGATCTAAAGGTCCCGCGTTCGAATCGCGGCGGGCGCACCATCTTCTATCTAAAAGACTTAGGACTCGTTTCGGCGGGTCTTTTTTCTTGCCCGAAATCGGCCTCCGTGCCAGTGGTCGTAGCGGGGCCGGTGGGTGGCACTCGGTAAGCGTACCCGTCCCCTTGGGCGGCGCCAGGGTTTCGGCATTCGAGTGCCGGCTTCCCTGGGACCCGGCCGCCATGGCGTTATTACTGCCTGTCGAACACCATGGTGCCGCTCGTCGCCTTACCCTCTGAATCGACCCCCTTGTACGTGATCGTCATGGTCTTCCCGTCCTCAGACACGGTGTTCCTTCCGGCCTGGTACAGGCTTCCGTCTCTCTTGGTCTCGAATTCCCATCCCCGCGGGCCGCTCGGCTTCAACGCGATTGTCCAGACGCTCTGAGAACCCTTGATGACCCACGGGTAGGGCTTGCCGTCCAACCGCGCAGCTAGTTCCCGGTAGAAAGGACTGCCCTGCGCATCCACCGCCTCGAAGACGGAATGCAACACGCCGCCGCCCCAATCCTCGTAGATCCGGTTTTCACTCTTGAAACCGGGGCCTGGTTCGAATTTCGACTTGGCGACGTTCAGCTTCCACTTGCCGACGGCGGGGTTAGGGGAGGCCGCCGGGGGTGCCGCAGAGGCGGCAAGCGCTGAAAGTACGGTGGCAGCAAATACGGCAACAACGGTACGGCAACTAACGTTCATCGGTCTTCCTTTCTGTCCGGAAGACTACAGGACCCACTTCTTGCTGCAAGGAGAATTGGCCTTGGATACGGACGCCCGGGCGTCCCCGCGTAGCTCTTCTGAGAGATCCCTTCGCCAAGGTAACGGCGGGCACCTATGACGCCGAACCGCTCACCTACCGGATCACCCGCAGGGGAGATTCCTGATCCTGTCCCGTCGTCAGGAGCAGCTCGGATTGTCCGCCTTCTGTCCGTGCTGACGTCCGGTAAGAGCCAGGAAGAAGAAAGGGCGGGGGCTGTTAACCCCCGCCATCCGAATACCTTTGGGCTTAGAAATTGAAGCCCGAAATGCGAATATCCTCTCCGGATCTAAAGGTCCCGCGTTCGAATCGCGGCGGGCGCACCATCTTCCATTCAAACGACTTGGGACCCGTTCACGCGGGTCCTTTTTCGCGCCTGTTTTCGGGCCGACTGCCTTTCGGTTGCGTTAGCCGCGGGGGTTCGGGCCGGAGTCCCGACGAATCCTCCGCCCCTCGGAGGCGTCAGGGCTTCCGGGGCAGAGGGTCCGCGGGCATGGCCTCGGTCTGTCTCCCGCGTATCCTTCGTCGCGGATCAACGGAAACGCCATGTTCGACGGAGGCGGTCGCTGAAACCTGAGGAATCCGCCCGCAAGAAGATCGACGAGCAGCTCGCCGCCGCCGGCTGGGCGGTGCAGGACGTCGCGGCGATGAACGTCCACGGCGCCCAGGGGGTCGCCGTGCGCGAGTTCCCGCTCGTCAAGGGGTACGGCACCGCGGACTACGTCCTCTACGTGGATGGCCAGGTCGTCGGCGTCATCGAGGCCAAGAAGGAGGGGACGCCGCTCGCCGGTGTCGAGCTTCAGGCCGAGCGGTACGCCCACGGCCTCGGAGACTCCGTCCCGGCCCCGCTCCGGCCCCTCGCCTTCCGCTACCTCTCGACGGGCATCGAGACCCGCTTCGCGAACTACCTCGACCCTGAGCCCCGCAGCCGGAGCCTCTTCCACTTCCACCGCCCGGCCGTCCTCCAGGAGTGGCTGGCCGCCGACCCCCTGCCAGCCCGGGGAGACCTCTACCCGGTCGGCGAGGACGCCAGCCGCCCCTCCACCTTCCGGGGGCGCGTCCGGACCATGCCTCCGCTCGTCACCACCGGTCTCTGGCCCGCCCAGATCCAGGCGATCCGGAACCTGGAGGCCTCCTTCGGCCAGGACCGGCCCCGGGCCCTCATCCAGATGGCCACGGGCTCCGGGAAGACCTTCACCGCCATCTCCTCGGTCTACCGCCTCATCAAGCACGCCGGGGCCCGGCGAGTCCTCTTCCTGGTCGACCGCGCCAACCTGGGGCGGCAGGCCCACAAGGAGTTCCAGCAGTACACGACCCCGGACGACGGCCGGAAGTTCACGGAGCTGTACAACGTTCAGCTCCTTTCCTGTAACCAGATCGACCCGGTCGCCAAGGTCGTCATCACCACCATCCAGCGGCTCTACTCGATGCTGAAGGGGGACGCCGACCTCGACCCGACCCTGGAGGAAGGCTCCCAGTACGACACCGGGGGGAGCCTGGTCCGCGAGCCGGTCCCGGTCGCGTACAACGCCGCCCTCCCGATCGAGCTGTTCGACGTCCTTTTCGTCGACGAGTGTCACCGGTCGATCTATTCCCTCTGGCGGCAGGTCCTGGAGTACTTCGACGCCAGCGTCGTCGGCCTGACCGCCACCCCCTCCAAGCAGACCTTCGGCTTCTTCAACCAGAACCTCGTCATGGAGTACGGCCACCCTCAGGCCGTCGCCGACGGCGTCAACGTCGACTACGACGTCTACCGGATCCGGACCCGGATCACCGAGCAGGGCTCCACCATCGAGGCCGGGAGCGTGGAGGCAGTCGGAAAGCGCGACCGCGAGACGCGGGCCGTCCGGTGGGAGAAGCTCGACGAGGACGTCACCTATGCCGGGACCGACCTGGACCGGGACGTCGTCGCTCTCGACCAGATCCGGACGGTGGTCCGAACATTCCGGGACCGTCTCTTCACGGAAATCTTCCCCGGCCGCCGCGAGGTGCCGAAGACCCTGATCTTCGCCAAGGACGACAGCCACGCTGACGACGTCGTCAAGATCCTCCGGGAGGAGTTCGGGAAGGGGAACGACTTCGCCGAGAAGATCACCTACCGGACCGGAACGGCCCGCGTGGTGACGAAGGGGGTCGGGCCGGACGGGAAGGAGACCGAGCGGGTCGACTACAAGGCGACGGGGGTGAAGCCCGAGGACCTCCTCTCCTCCTTCCGGAACAGCTACAACCCCCGCGTCGTCGTCACCGTCGACATGATCGCTACCGGGACCGACATCAAGCCGCTGGAGATCGTCTGGTTCCTCCGGGCCGTCAAGAGCCGGAACTTCTTCGAGCAGATGAAGGGGAGGGGAGTCCGGGTGATCAGCCCGACCGAACTCCAGGCCGTCACGACCGACGCCACCTCCAAGGACCGCTTCGTCCTGGTCGACTGCGTCGGGATCTGCGAGAGCGACCTGATCGACTCCCCGCCCCTGGAGAAGAAGAAGAGCATCTCCCTGGAGAAGCTCCTCCAGCTAGTGGCGATGGGGAACACCGAACCCGACGTCCTCTCCTCCCTGGCGTCCCGCCTCGCCAGGATCGACCGGAAGATCGGCGAGCCCGACCGGGAAGCCCTGGCGAAGGTGGCCGGAGGGGTGCCGCTCGCCGGGATCGTCTCGGAGGTGGTCGAGGCCCTCGAACCCGACCGCCAGGTCCAGGAGGCCAGGCGCCGAGAGAACCTTCCGCCGGGGACAGAACCGACCGAGGTCCAGGTGAAGAAGGCGGCCGAGGCCCTCCTGACCGAGGCCGCGAAGCCGATCGCCAGCAACCCGACGCTCCGCAACGCACTCCTTCTCGTCCAGAAGGCGCTGGACCAGGTCCTCGACGAGGTGAGCAAGGACGAGATCCTGGAGGCCGGGTACTCGGAGGCGGCCCGCGAGAAGGCGCACAACCTGGTGACCTCGTTCGAGACGTTCCTCAAGGAGAACAAGGACGAGATCACGGCGCTCCAGGTCCTCTACAGTCGCCCCTATCGGCAGCGGCTGAAGTACGAGGACGTGAAGGCCCTGGTCGACGCCCTGAAGGCCCCGCCCCGGTCGTGGACGCCGGACCTCCTCTGGCGGGCCTACGAGACGCTGGAGAAGAGCAGAGTGAAGGGCGCCGCGTCTCGGCGCCTCCTGACCGACGTCGTCTCGCTCGTCCGGTTCGCCCTGCACGACGAGGGGGAGCTGGTGCCGTTCAGCGAGAAGGTGGCGGCCCGGTTCGAGAAGTGGATCGCGGACCATGAGATGCGGGGGGAGGCGTTCACGGCGGAGCAGCGGCAGTGGCTGGAGGACATCCGGGACCACATCGCAGCGAACCTGCGGATCGAGGCGGATGACTTCGAGTACGTCCCGTTTGGGCAGAAGGGGGGCCTGGGGCGGGCGCATCAGCTGTTCGGGGCGCGGTTGGTGACCCTGCTGGATGAGTTGAATGAGGCGCTGGCGGCGTGAGGAACCGTAGCCCTGGGAGCGTTCCACCAGAGAACTCAGCCGGCACGTGCAAGGCCAGTCTCCCTCGCTCTTGGAGCTGGGTCGATCTTGCGGACCTGGCGGAGGTTCGCCTCGGACGGCAGCGGTCGCCGGCCCAACACTCTGGGCCTCACATGCGTCCATATCTGCGAGCCGCTAACGTGACGTGGAAGGGCCTGGATCTTCGGGATGTCAACGAGATGAACTTCCCGCCGGACCAAGTAGAGCAATACCGGCTACAGCCTGGCGACATCCTGCTCGCCGAGGCATCCGGTAGCGCCAGCGAGGTCGGCAAGCCTGCCCTCTGGAACGGCGAGATCGACGACTGTTGTTTTCAGAACACCCTCATCCGCATCCGACCGAAAACTGCGCTCTCGAAATACCTCCTTCTCCACTTCACCGGGGATGCGTCCCTCGGGCGCTTCTCGCACGCAGCACGGGGCGTCGGGATACATCACCTGGGCGCTGCAGCGATGACTGCATGGCCAGTCGCCTTGGCGCCGCTCCCCGAGCAGCGCCGCATCGTCGACGAAATCGAAAAGCAGTTCGCGCGGCTGGACGCGGCGGTCGCAGGACTGAAGCGGGTCCAGGCGAGCCTGAAGAGGTACCGGGCCTCGGTCCTGAAGGCTGCCTGCGAGGGGCGGCTCGTCTCCACTGAGGCCGAGCTGGCCCGCCGGGAGGGGCGTGCTCTCGGAACCGCCGACCAACTCACGGAACAGACACGAGGAGCAAAGGAATCTTTGCTGAAGGGGACTAATGACGGGTTGGTTCCTGAAGGGTGGCGCTTTAGCCCGCTGGAGCCCCTCCTCTCAGAGCCCCTAGTAAACGGTCGGTCGGTCCCGGATCGAGAGGGCGGCTTCCCAGTCCTTCGACTTACCTGCCTTGGGGCCGGGCGAGTGGACCTCTCGGCCTTCAAGGAGGGGGCCTGGACCAGGGCGGAAGCGACACCGTACCTGGTACGCGACGGTGACTTTCTGATCGCCCGCGGGAACGGATCCCTTCGGCTTGTAGGTCGCGGGGGCCTGGTGGATGGCTCGGATGGCTCGGTCGCCTTTCCGGATACGCTGATCCGGGTCCGACCAGATCTTGAAAGCGTCGATCCCAGGTTTCTATGCCAGATATGGGCTGCGCCCTTTGTGAGGCGGCAGATCGAGGCATCCGCAAGAACGACCGCGGGGATTT
Source organism: uncultured Acidobacteriota bacterium (assembly GCA_903845115.1). Lineage (GTDB taxonomy): Bacteria > Acidobacteriota > Thermoanaerobaculia > UBA5066 > UBA5066 > CAIMWE01. The sequence goes on from CAIMWE010000015.1 coordinate 52,190, forward strand.
ACAAGGTCAACCAGGATCATCTCCGGGGCATCCTGTTGCCTCTGCCCCCTCTCGCTGAGCAACACCGCCTCGTCGCCGAGGTCGACCGCCGCCTCTCAGTCATCGACGAACTGGAGTCCACCATCGACACCAACCTCGCCCGCTGCGCCCGCCTCCGTCAGTCGATCCTGAAGCGGGCCTTCGAGGGGAAGCTCGTCCCCCAGGACCCGAACGACGAGCCGGCCAGCGCGCTCCTCGCCAGGCTGCGCAAGGAACGAGATGAGGAGCCTGGCCGTCCGGCGAAGCGGAAACCGAGGCGCGCTGGCGACTAGGAGACCGAGAGGACCTTCGCCACCTGGACGCGGAGGACGGGGAGGTCCCTCGAGGCGATGTCCCACACGACATCCAGGTCGATGGTGAAGTACTCGTGTGCGATCCGGCTGAAGAGGGCGCCGGAGTGGCGTTCTTCGCGAACGACGAATGCGAGGCAGAGCTGGCTTGACCCGCTCGAGGGTGTTAACCTGTAGGTAAATATGATGCTGCGAGTCGTCATTCAGGCCAGATGGAAGGTCGTGACGACGGTCGGAGAGGATGGACGCTGCGCGCTCGTGGAGTTCCTGGACGGGCTTGAGGGTGAGCTAAGTGGTGATCGGGTCAAGGTCCTGCGGCGGCTCCGATACCTGGCCGAGCAGGGGATCATCCGGAACGAGGAGCAGTCGCGCCGCATCGAGGGTGCGGACCGTGTCTTCGAGCTGAAGGGCGGCGCGGTGAGGGTGTTCTACTTTTTCGACCGGGATTGCATTGTCATCTGCTCCCATGGGGTCCTGAAGCCGAAGAAGAAGCAGGTGCTCGGGGAAGCCCGGAAAGCCGAGCTGCTCCGGGAGGAGGTCGCGAGGGCTCGCCAGGTCGGGGCGCTCGTGATCGAGGAGGAAGGAAGATGAAGGAACGGACTTTCCGGGACCTGTACGCAGAAGCGGAGAAGAGCCTCACCTACCAGGTGGAAGGGGCGATCCTCGAGTTCACCGAGGAGCTCTGCCGCCTGATGGAATCCCAGGGGGTCTCGAGGGCCGAGCTCGCGCGCCGGCTCGACACCAGTCCGGCCTATGTCACGAAGATCCTCCGCGGAAACTCGAACTTCACCCTCGAGACGATGGTGCGTATGGCTCAGGCCGTGGGGTGCGAATTGAAGGTTCGGATGACCCCGATCTCCTCGACGACGGTCCTTGTGAACGAATACGACAGGCTGGCGCCTCAGCAGGTCGCGGAGAACCGGGCGCCCTACGGGGAGAAGAAATAGGTCGTGGCTAACGGGGTCTCTACTCTGTGGCTTTCATCCGTTCAACCTGAATATCACAGTATAGAGACCTGACCCCTATTTCTGACCCCTATTTCGCCTGACCCCAATTTCGCCAAGCTAGAATCGAGGCATGCGGCCGGATCTCCTCTCCGAAGTCATGGGCCTCCCTCCGACCGAGCGGCTCGAGCTGATCGAGGCTCTTTGGGACACGCTGTCGCCGGGCGAGTTTCCGGTGACAGAGGAGGAGCGCCGAGCCCTGGATCAGCGGATAGCCGAGATGGAGACGTCCCCGGGCGACGAGAGCCCCTGGTCTGAAGTCAAGGCTCGGCTCGCAGAACGTCGTTCTTGACGCTC
>CAIMWE010000016.1 GCA_903845115.1 uncultured Acidobacteriota bacterium
CTCGACCGTCATGGCCACCGCGGAGCTGAGCGGCGGCTGGCCCGACCCCGCCGCCGCCAGGGCCCTGGAAGCGGTCGTCGCCGCCATCCCGGAGGAGGGAGACCTCTTCGCGATCGGGGCCATGGTGAGCCGCGCCGCCGGCTCGTCGATCCGCGTGGCCGTCCGGCGACTAGACGCCGATGGAATCCACGCCGTCCTCCGGGCGGCGGACCGCCTGCGCGAGGCCGACACGCTGGCCGAATGCGCGCGGACGGCTCCGGCGCCGAGGCAGGCCATCGCGTTCGAGGTCGGGCCCGGGGCCGAGCGGCGGGTGGGGCTCGAGCTCTCTCCGGCCCACTACTGGGAACAGGCTCTCCTCTCGGGCTGGCCCGAGCTCCTCGACCACCTCGTCTCCCACGGGGTGGCAGACGCGGACCGCGCCGCCGAAGCGCTCCGCCTCGTCGACCGGGGAGGTCATCCCCTCTGGGGCCTGGCCCACGTCAAGGTCTCGGCCGTCGATTCCGCCCTGCTCCCCTTCTCCAAGCTCTACGTCGGTCTGAAGCACCGGGGGGCGGCGGCTTGACGGGGGCGAGATGGCGCCGCTTGGGCGCGACGGGACTCGGCCCCGCCGAGACGGCGGTCGCCCGCCTGGCCGAAGGGCTGGGTCCGCGAGGGCAGTGGCCGGGCTGGACCGTTCCCGACGCCGCGCCCGGGGAAGGGCACCGGGACCTCTCTCCCCCCCTGACGGCGCTCGGGGTCCTCGCGCTGCGCGATCTCCCCGTGCCCGGAGTCCCGGAAGTGATCCGGCGCTCCCGGGAGCACATCGAGCGGACCGTGCTGCCCGGGGGCCTCTGGCGCTACTACAAGAACATCCCGCCCGACACCGACGACACCGCGATGTGCGCGCTCGCGCTCGGCCGGGACCACCCCGCGGTGCACGGCCGGACGGCGGCCTCCCTCGCGGCCACGCGGCTCGACGACGGCCGGTTCCCGACCTGGTTCGAGCCGGGGTGGAACCCGGTCGTCGACGCGGTTCCCAACGCCCACGTCGTGGCGGTCCTGGGCCCCGGGCCCGCGACCGACGCGGCCGTCGCGTGGCTGCTCGAGGTCGTCGAGAGCGGCCGCGAGGCGGCCTCCTCCGCGTACTACCCCGACCCGCTCGACCTCCATCTCGCCCTGACCCGCGCGGTCGAGGCGGGCGTGGACGCGCTGCGGCCCGCCGTCGAGACTGCAGCCTCGAGGGCCCGCGACCGCCTGCGGACGGATGCCCTGAGCCCCTACCGGACGGCCCAGGCGCTCGCCGTCGCCGCCGCCGGATCCGGCCGCGGCGGCCGCGCGCCGGACGAGGCTGCGCAGCGGCTCGTGGAGCGGGCCGGACCGGACGGCACCTGGCCGGCCGAGACCCTCTTCGTGGCCGGGAACACGGCCCGGCCCGGCCTCTGGCACTACCAGTCCTGGGCCGTGGTCACGGCGATGTGCGTGCGCGCGCTCGTCGTGGCTGGCGGCGAAGGAGAGTGAGCGATGGCGGAACACCCCCCATGGCTGCGATTCCAGGCCTACGTGGTCGGCCTGCCGAAGACCGGCTCGACCTCCATGGCCACGCTCTTCGGGAACTACCGGACGGGCCACGAGTGGCAGCTGATGGAGTTGCTGGGACCGGCCATGGCCCGGCGCCGGGGTGAGGTCGACGACGAGGAGTTCCTGAGGTCCACGGGGCACCGGTTCGTCCCGCCGTCTCTGGAGATGGACTCCACCACGTCGCACCACCTCTACGCGGACCTCCTCTCCCGGACCTTCCCCCACGCCGTCTTCTTCCACACCGTGCGGGACGTGCGGAGCTGGGTGACCTCGCTCCTCGACATGTCGCTGCGCAAGCGCCTCGGCCGGAAGCTGCTCGGGCTGGGGTTCTCCCCGGTGGAGATCGAGTACGTCGCCTCCCGGACCGAGGGCGCCTACGACGTCGACAGGGACGACCGCGAGGACGACCGCGCGGCGCTCCCCCCGCTGATGCGGTCCTGGGCGGGGCACCTCCGGGAGATGGCCGCGACGCTCCCTCCGGCCCGGACGATGCGACTGAGGACCCGCGACATCCCCCGCCTCCTGCCGGAGATCGCCGCCCACGTCGGCGTCCCGGTCTCGACGCTGCGAGCCGACCTCTCCCACGCCAACCGGGCGCCCCACCGCTTCGACCGCTTCGCCGCGTTCGACGGAGACGAGCTGCGGGCGGCCTACGACGTCCACTGCGCCGACCTGATGGCGGACCTCTTCCCGGAGGAGCACGCCGCGTTCGTCTCCCGGGCGCCGGGTGGCGACGGGGCCTCCCTCGACTGGGCCGCCTACGTCGAGTCGGTGAGGGCCTACGCGACCGACGCGGTCGCGCGCTACGGGCCGAGCGCCACCCGGTGAGCGCGTGACGGAGGCCGCAATGCCCGTTCTCACGTTCGCCCCGGGCGTGGAGCTGGTGCCCGAAGGGCTCCGGCACGCGAACGCCGTGACGCGGCTGTCCGACGTGATGGCGGTGGCGGCCCTGGCCGCCGGGATCCCCGCCGCCGACCTGGCGGAGGGCGCTGGAGGCAGCGCCGACCGCCGCCAGTTGCTCGACCGGCTGCACCGGCGCGGGCTCCTCTCCTGGCGCGTCGAAGGGATCGCGGAAGCGACTCCCCTCGCTCCTGGTTCCGGGCTTCCCGACGTTTCGCGGCGGGACTCCGCCGGCGGCCCGGTCCCGCTCTCCCGGTTCGCCCTCCTCCGCCGCGACGAGACGGGGTGGCTCCTGGAGTCGGGTCGGAGCGCGTGGCAGGTGCGCCTCACGGACCGCGGCGTCGCGGGACTCGGGGACCTCGCGTTACTCGGGAAGGACGCCGAGCCCTTCCTCGCGCTGCTCGCCACGGCCGAAATGCTGGACGACCGCGACGGCGAGCCCTCGGCGCTCGGCTGGGAGCCGCACGACCGCTATTTCGCCTCCCGCTCCCGTGGCGGCCTCTCGCCCGCGGCGTCGTATCGACTCACCGCGCTCCGCCCGCCGCCACCGGCGGCCCGCGAGGACGACGGCGAGGGGAAGAGGATCCCGTTGCCCGTCCCCACTGGCCCGCTACCGGACGAACCGACTCTCTGGGCGGCGAGCGAGGCCCGCCGCTCGGTGCGGGAGTTCGCCGAGGCGCCCGTCCCCCTCGAGGCCCTCGGGGCCCTCCTGTGGCGCACTTTGCGCGTCGTCCGCCTTCTGCCGCGCGACCCGTCCGGGCCGCACTCGTACGAAGCGATGCTGCGGCCCGTCTCTTCCGGCGGGGCGATGCACTCCACCGACCTCTGGCTGCTCTGCACGTCGGTCGCAAACGTGCCGCGCGGAGTCTGGCGTTACGACCCGTTCGCCCACGCGCTGGTGGGAGTGCCTCTCGCAGACGGCGGGGGCCGCCTGGACCGATTTCTCTCCGCTTCCGTCACGGGTACCCGCCCGCCGGTGCTCGGCCTCCTGACGGTGCGCCACGCCCGGACGGCGTGGAAGTACGCCGGGATCGCCTACTCCCTCGAGCTGAAGGACGTCGGCGTGATCCTGCACGCCCTGAACCTGGCGGCCGGGGCGGTGGGGCTCGGGATGTGCGCCTGGGGCTCGGGCCCCACCGCCGAGATCGCCCGGTTGCTCGGCATCGACCCGGACCTGGACTCGCCGGTCGGCGAGTTCGTCACCGGTGTGCCCAGGTAGGCCGGGTCGAGCCGATTTCCGTGTTTCCCTGCGTTCCCAGGAACGGGGGGACCGGACCTATGGTGCGCAGTTTCCGCAGTTTCCCCAGCACATCTCGCCGCCGGCGACGAGCTCGAGGTCGGCGTCGGCGAGCTGTCCTCCGGACCGGCCGGCGGGAATCACGAGGTGGACATCCGTGAGGCTCTCCTCGTGGACCGAGACCTGGATTGCCTCGGGAAGCGGCATCCCGATGACTTCGGAGACTGCCGCCCGCGGATCCGCTACCAGCTTCCCGCGGAAACCGGAATCCGACTCGAGGCGCTGCCGGATGAGGGCATCGACCTGGGCGCGGTTTGGGGCTGCCATGTTCACTCCTCGCTGCTCGGAAAGTCCCGAGCGTTGGGCCGGGTCGAAATTCTACTCGCCGTCCGATCCCATGCCAAGATTCGTCGACCCGAAGGGACCGGAGAATCCGGGACCGGAAACCGAGCGGGACGGATTTGTCACCAGGAGCCGCCGAGCCATCGGGTTCGCTCGCAGAGGATGTCGCCGTCCGCGAAGGTCAGGTTCCAGGGCCTGGTGAGGTCGGAGACCTGTATGGCGCAAGGGAAGTCGGGCCTGGGAGCCAGGGCTCGCCGGGTGATCGCCACGACGGGTCCGCGGGCGGCCAGACGCTTGACCTGGGCGGCCATCGCGAGCGCACGCTGCAGCGGGAGGTACTGCGAGAAGGCGCTGTCGATCACCACCGTGAGGTTGCCTGCCGAGACGAGCTCCCCCACCACCTCGGGCAACAGCTCCTCGGCGTATCCCTCGAGCACCTCCCTGGGCTGGCCTGCGACCGCCCTGAGCGCGTCGAGGAGGCGCTGCTCGCGGGCCGGGTCTCCCTCCCAGACGAACGACCGGAGCAGCGTAGCCGACGCCGGGTCCGCGGGATCGACCGGCGCCAGGTCGATGCCGACCCGGCGGACGATTTTCAGCTCACCGTCGAGCAGTCCGGGCGGGACGTCGAGGTCGCTGGTCAGCGACGCGGCCGCCCCTTCCGGACGCCATCTCGCCTGCGGGTACGTCACCTCGAACCGATCGGGAGCTAGCAGGATCCCGGCGCACGAGCCCCCCTCGACGAGGTGCACCGGGAGGCCGGGGTACCTCCGGGAGGCCAGGAAGAGCCCGGGCAGGAGGTCTGCGACGCGCAGCGGCTCCGTGAACTGCACGAGGCCGCGCCGCACACGCCCGGCGATCTCGTCGCCGAGCGCCACGACGTCGGAGCGGAACGCCCCGGCATCGCCGCCCCACGGATCCGTGGCGCGCCCCTCCAGGGCCGCCAGCCGGACCGCAGCCAGGACGAGGAGCGGAGGCCCCACCTCCTCGATCCGGCGGTCCCCGGCGAGAGCCTTCGCGAGCGCTGCGTAGCGCGGCGACCGGTGGCTGGCGAAGACCTCGGCGATCGTCCCCCACGAGGAGAGCTGGTTGCGGGGAATCTCCGGGGGCCCCCACTCGCCTGCCGGCGGGGGGTCCGGGCGAGAGACGCTCATCCGGCCGCCGGGAGGTGGAAGAACCGGGGAGCCTGCCGGTCGACCGGCAGGAACGGCCGGCGGGACGGATCGGCATTCCAGCGGCTCCGCGCGAACGGAGGGACGAGGGCCACCAGACGTCCCGAGACCCCGGGGAGGGACGAATCCGAGGCGTCGAGGCGCGCCTCGACCGGCTCCCAGCCGGCGTCCGGCAGGAGCTTCCCGTCGGCGAGGTCCGCCATGATCGACGGGTTCACGATCAGGCTCGTCGCACACAAGTCCTCGTCGCGCGCCAGAGCGTCGCCCGACCGCGCGCGGGCCCGGGACGCGCAGCCGCCGGCGCAGGTGTCCACGAGGAAGCACTCCCGGCATCCCGGGAGGTCGTAGCCGACCCTCGCCTGCAACCTCCGTTCGCGCTCCGGGTCGATCTCGAGGCGCTTCTCGGCGACGTCGAGGCGTCCGACGAGGAACGGGTCGTCGGGGTCGCGGCCGTCGCACGTCTCCGTGCAGGCGGAGACGAACCGGTCGGGCGTGAGGGCCCGCGCGCCCGTGATCGCCCCGCAGTACCGGCCGTCGCCTACACGCGTGTGCGACCACGCCGCCGTGCTCAGCTCGACGCCGCGGCGCAGGGCGTGGCCGAAGCCGTCGAGGAACGCCTGCGCGAACTGGCCCGGATCGGGTGTCCCGTCGGGCAGTCCGCCGCCCCGGCCCACGCTGCTGGCGGGCTCCACCTGCACGTGGCGGATCCCGATCTCGGCCGCGTCGTCGACCAGGGCCCGCATCGAGGCCAGGCGCTCTCGCGTGAGCGTCGCGCGTGTGCCCAGCTCCTGGCCCCCTTTCCGGAGGGCCCGGAGGTTGGCCAGCACGAGATCGCGGCTCTCCCCTCCCGAGGCCAACGGGCGCTGGACCCCCTGGAGAGGGCCGTCGTACGAGACCTCCACGTGCCACCCCGGCTGCAGCAGAAGACGAAGCGCCGATGGCCCGAAGGCGCCGTTGGTGATCACGGTCGCCGCGGCGGGGAGGGCGCGCCGCCGCGCCTCCCCGCGGAAGCGCTCCCAGGCCGTCTCCATCACGTCGAGATTCGTGGTGGGCTCGCCCCCGCCGTGGAACTTCAGCTTGACGGCTCGGGCGCCGGTGTCGAGCGTCGCGAAGAAGTCGTCCACCGCAGCGGTGGAGTCCTCGACGCTCATCCGGGGCCCGGCCGACGGCCCGGACCCCGCGTAGCAGTAGACGCAGCGCAGGTTGCAGGAGCCGGTCGGGTAGAGGGTGAGCGTGCGGGTCGAACCCTGGTCGCCACGGAACGAGTGGACCGGGTCGGGAGAGTCGGCGTCGAGCAGAATGCCCACCCGGTGCAGCATCGCGAAGAACGACTCGCCCTCATCGCCGAGCGGATCGTCTGCCACGTCCCGGAGCCGCCGCGGCGCGGAGAAGCGCCGCAGGAGCCCGAGAAGGCCGGCTGACAGCGACAGGTAGGCCAGCGGCACGGCCGAGGTGTGCGCATAGTCGTGCCCGCCGTGGGTGAAGACCCTCAACCGATCCGAGAGGACGAGCCGCCGGTCGAGGGCCGGGGGCCGCGAAGGAGCGGTCACCGGAACTACCGGAATCCACAGACGTTGGTCCAGCGAATGTTCCCGCCCGCCACGAGCTCGAGGTCCGTGTCGGCGATCTGCCCCCGGGACTGGGCGGCGGGGATCACCAGGTGGACGTCGGTGAGGCTCTCCTCGTGGACCGACACCTTGACCGCCTCGGGAAGCGGCATCCCGATGACATCCGAGACGGCGGCCCGCGGATCCGACACGAGCTTCCCGCGGAAGCCGGGATCCGACTCCAGCCGCTGCTGGATGAGGGCGTCGACCTGGGCACGGGTTGGGACTGCCATGTTCACTCCCCGCTGCTCGGAAGGTCCCGAGCGATCGGCCAGATCGAAATCTTACTCGCCGCCCGATCCTTCCGCGAGGTCCGACTCGGCGGCGGGAAAGTGGAAGAACCGGGGAGCTAGCGGGTCGTCCGGCAGGAGCTTCCCTTCGGCGAGGTCGGCCATGATCGACGGGTTCACCATCAGGCTCGTCACGCGGAAATCCTCGTCGCGCGCCAGCGCGTTGTCCGTTCGCGCATGGGCCCGCGACGCGCCACCGCCGGCGCAGGTGTCCGCGAGGAAGGGGTCGTCGGGGTCGCGGCCGTCGCACCTCTCCCCGCAGGCGGAGACGAACCCGTCGGGCGTGAGGGCCCGCGCGCCCTCCCCTGGCTCCACCGAAGGCGCTCCTGAAGGTCCAGGACCTCCGGACAGCCCTTTCTGGCACGGTACCATCGGCACGATGAGAGTCGGCTTCGACGCCCGTCCGTTCGAGCCCGGCAGGACGGGAGTGGGGCGGTATCTCGAGGGCCTCCTGGGGCAGTGGACCGAGCTCTTCCCGGGGGACCGCCTCGTGGCCCTGTCGCCGCGGCCGGTGGATCTCCCCGGAAACCTCGAGGGGAAGGTGGAGGTCCCCTACCGGCCCTCGGGCCTCCCCGGCACTTTCTGGCTCCAGACGGCCGCGCCTTTCCAGGCGGCGAGGGTCGGCGCCGACCTCTTCTTCGGAACGCTCGGGATCGTCCCGCTGGTGGGGTCCGTCCCGGCGGTCGCCACGGTCCACGACCTGACGCCGATCCTCTTCCCCGCGTGGCACTCCAGGAAGAACCGTCTCGGCTTCGCGCCGCTCCTCTGGTCCACGGTCCGGAGGGCCCGGAGGATCGTCGCGGTCTCGGAATCCACCAGGCGCGACCTGGTGGCCCGGTATCCGCTCGCCGCCGCGAAGAGCCGGGTCGTCCACAACGGCTTCACGCCGCTCCCCGAGTTCGAGGGGGACGACCCGCTCTCGTCGCAGCCTTACGTCCTGTTCCTCGGGACCGTCGAGCCGCGCAAGAACGTGGAGAGGCTGGTGGAGGCGATGGAGTCGATCTGGGACCGCCGGCCGGCCTTCCCCCGCCTCGTCATCGCCGGCGGCGACGGGTGGGGCCTCCCCGGGTTCGCGGAGAGGATCGCCTCGTCCCGGCACGCGGCCCGGATCCGGCGGACCGGGTATGTCGCCCCGGGCGAAGCGGCGCGCCTGATCCGCCGGGCCCGCCTCGTCGCCTACCCGAGCCTGTACGAGGGCTTCGGCCTCCCGGCGCTGGAGGCGATGGCGCTCGGGACGGTCGTCGTCGCCTCCTCCTCGTCGTCGCTCCCCGAGGTGGTCGGCGACGCCGGCCTTCTCCCCGACCCGACGAACGTCCAGGAGATCGCCGCGGCGCTGGAACGGGCCCAGGACGACGAGCCGTTTCGCGAGCGCGCGCGGCGGCTCGGGCTCGAGAGGGCCCGCGGCTTCACCTGGGACCGGGCCGCCCGGGAGACCCGCGCCCTCTTCGAGGAGGCGCTCGCATGACCTCCTCTTCGGGCCGCCCGGGGATCTTCGTGGACGCGCGAAAAGCGGCGGATTTCGGGATCGGGCGCTACATCACCGGGCTCCTCTTCGGGCTGGAGGCCCTCGACGTTTTCGACCTCACGGCCCTGGTGCCGTGCGAAGCGGCCGGGCTGCTTCCGGAGTCGGTCCGAAAGGTCCACTCGACGTCCGACCACTACACGCTCGGAGAGCTGACCGCCGTCAGGGTCGCCTTCTCCCGCTCGGGAGCCGTCCTCTTCCACGCCCCGCACTACGTCGTCCCCTTCTTCCCTCCGGATCGGACGGTGGTGACGATCCACGACCTGATGCACCTGACCCGGCCCGAGCACGCGTCGGCCGCGAAGCGCCTGTATGCGAGGACGATGATCGGGAGGGCCGTCCGGTCGGCCGCCCGGATCCTCTGCGTCTCCTCCGCGGCCGCAAGGCAGCTCGAGGCCGGCTTCCCGGCGGCGCGGGACAAGACGGTCGTGATCCCGAACGGAGTCGACGGGCGCTTCCTGACCGAGATCCCCCGGCAGCGAGTGGAGGAGCTGCGGAACAGCTACGACCTGCCCGGCTCCTGGGTCCTCTTCCTGGGCAACGACAAGCCCCACAAGAACCTGGAGGGCCTTCTGCGGGCCTTTGCAGCGGCGCGCGCCCGGGGCGGCGCGGCGGCGAAGGCCACCCTCGTCCTGGCCGGCGGGGCCGCGGAGCGCCGGGCGACGAGGGAGCGGGCCGTCCTCGACCTGGGGCTGAGCGGGGCCGTCCTCGACCTCGGGGTCGTTCCCGACCTCGACGTCCCACCCCTGATCGCCGGGGCCTCGACTCTGGTCCTGCCTTCCCTCGACGAGGGATTCGGGCTTCCCGTCCTGGAGGCGCAGGGGCTAGGAACACCGGTCATCTGCTCGAATCGCGGCGGCCTCCCGGAGGCGGCCGGGAACGCGGCCCTGGTCGTCAACCCTTCGCCGGAGGCCATCGCGGGAGCCCTGGGCTCGCTGCTCGAGGACGGGGCGCTCCGGAGGGACCTCGCGGCCCGGGGACGGGCGCGGGCCCGGGAATTCACGTGGGCGCGGGCGGCCGGCAGGACGGCCGCCGTCTACCGGGAGGTCCTCGCCGGTTCCGGAACCCTGGAAACAACCTAGAATGCGCGCGGGTAAATTGTGATCCGCAGACAGACGAGACGTCTCCAGGCCTTTTTCCTCGCTGCCGACCTCTTCGCCACGGCGGTGGCGCTCGTCGCGGCGTATCTCATCCGGTTCGAGTCGATCTGGCCGACCCCCAAAGGGCCGCAGCCGATCGGCGACTACCTTCTCCTGCTGCCGGTCGTGGCGGTCCTCTGGCCTCTCGTCTTCTACTTCCACCGCCTCTACCAGCTCCGCCGGGACCGGTCGACGATCGACGAGGCGCTCGCGATCGTCGTCGGGGTCTCGCTCTCGACGCTGATCCTGATCGGCGTCCTCTCGTTCTGGCGCGGCTTCTCGTTCAACCGGCCGCTCCTCATCCTCTTCCTGTTCCTGGACATCTTCCTCGTCTCCCTCTGCCGTTTCGGGATCCGGAAGTACCTGGAGACGATCTGGGCCCAGGGAGTCGGGGTCCGCCGGGCCTTGATCGTCGGCGCCGGGCACGCCGGCCGCGCCCTGGCCGACAAGCTGGTGGACCACCCGGCCACGGGCGTGAAGCCGATCGGGTTCTCGGACGACGACCCGGGCAAGGCGCACGAGGCCTTCCGTGGACTCCCGGTCCTCGGCACGACCGCCGAGGTGAAGGAGCTCCTGACTCGGCACCAGATCGACACCGTGTTCCTCGCCCTGCCGGTGGAGGCTCACAAGACGATGCTGCGGATCCTCAAGGAGGTCGGCGACGAAATGATCGACCTCCGCGTCGTCCCCGACCTCTTCCAGTACGTCACCTTCAAGGCGGGGATCGAGGACTTCGACGGACTGCCGGTCATCAACCTGACCCAGGTTCCGCTGGAGGGGTGGAACTCCCTGGTGAAGAGGACGATGGACCTCATCCTCTCCTCCATCGGTCTCGTCGCGCTCGCGGTGATCTACCCGTTCGTCGCGCTGGCGATCTTCCTCGAGGACCGGGGGCCCGTCTTCTTCACCCAGGAGCGGATGGGCCTGGACGGGCGCATCTTCAAGATCCTGAAGTTCCGGTCGATGCGGGTCGACGCCGAGGCGGAGACGGGCGCGACCTGGGCCAGCGAGGACGACCCGCGGCGCACGCGCATCGGGGCGTTCCTGAGACGGACGTCCCTCGACGAGCTGCCGCAGATCGTCAACGTCTTCCGCGGCGACATGTCGCTCGTGGGGCCGCGGCCCGAACGGCCGGAGTTCGTCCAGGAGTTCAAGGACAAGGTCCCGCAGTACATGCTGCGGCACCGGGTGCGGTCCGGGATCACCGGCTGGGCCCAGGTCCACGGGTGGCGGGGCAACACGAGCCTCTCGAAGAGGATCGAGTACGACCTCTACTACATCGAGAACTGGAGCCTGGGTCTCGACGTGCGGATCCTGTGGCTGACGGTGCGGAGCGGCCTGCTGCACAAGAACGCTTACTGAGACGCTGCGCGCCTCGATAGGCGTTCTTGTGCAGCACCGGGGATTGCAGCCCTGAATCAGGGGAACCCCGGCCCGGGTTCCCCTGCGCGTTGGGCTCCGCCCTCCGCTACCTCTCCGCGCCCCGGGGATCAGGATCGGAGAGCGCCGAGGTCCGGCTTCCTTGGCCCCGCCACGGCGCTGCTGGCCGGGGGGCAATGACGGCCGGTTTCGGCTCGCGCCTCCGCCGAGGGCGGCCATCATTGACCCTCCACGCCCCGGGGGAACGGCGGCCCGGAAGGGTCGGCCGCGAAGCGGCAAGGGGAACCCGGCGTGAGGGTTTCCCTTCTGAACGACAGCCAGCTCCGGCAGGCGCGAAGCGCCGTGGAACGGAGCGACGCACCCACTCGGCGGTTCGCCAGCACCAGCGATGCAACAAGCGGTCGGGATGCCTTCGCGAGCCCTACGCCTTGGCTCGAACGGTTCGAGCTTCTTCGCGCGTTGGGTCCTTGCGGAGGAGCCTCTTCAGCTCCCTCACGAGACGGTCGAGCCTTTCTCTCTCCGGGCCCGAAGGACCGCGGTCTCCGAACGACTCCTGCACGTAGAGCGTCACGACCTCGGACAAGACCGCCGCCACGCGCGGCCCCAGCGTCGCGGCGGCGGCCAGCATCTCGGCCGGGGCGGTCGCGGGAGTGATCCGGAGGCCCTTCTTCAGCAGCTGCCGCTGGACGGTGCGGTACGCCGACGAGGCGGGGGCGAGACGCCGCGACGGGATCAGAAACCGGGACAGCCTCGGGAATTTCATGCCCGAGAGGCACGCGGCTAGCCAGACGGCGGCAAGAGCCAGGACGACGCCGGCGCCTGCCGCGGCGAGCCATTTCCCCCGCGCGAGCGGGCGCGCGGCCGCGGCGAGCCACGAACCGGCCTTCTCGTACGCGTCCCGGAGCGACCGGACGATCTCCCCCTGGTCCGACTCGCCGAAGGAGAGGACCCAGCGGTCGTAGAAGAACTCGACGTCCTCGCCGGCGTTCCGGAGGCTCCTGAGCCACGAGGCCTTTTCGACGGAGGGCCACCCGGCCTGCGGCGTCGGGTCGAAGGCGACCCAGCCCCGCTCCGGGCCGCACCAGGCCTCGACCCAGGCGTGGGCGTTCTTCCCGCGGACGACCCAGGTGTTTCCGAAGAGGCCCGCCTCGGCGCCGAGAAACCCGGTGACGAGCCGCGTCGGGATCCCGACCTCCCGGAGGGCGACGGCCATCGCGGTGGCGAACGCCTCGCAGTGCCCCCGGCGCTGCTGGAAGATGAACTCCTCCACCGGCGACTTTCCCCGCAGCGGGATCTCGAGCGAATAGCTGAACCGCGTCTGGAACTCCCGCTCGAGCGCACGGGCCACGGCTTCGGCGGACCGCTCGGGGCCCGGTTCGCCCGCCTTCTCCTCGACGAATCGGCGGATCGACGCCGATCCGGCCGGAGAGCGCGACGCGTCCTCCGGCCCAGGGGCCCGGAGGTCGGGAAGGGGCGCGGTGCCCACGTTGACCTCGTACTGGAGGTTCCGGTCCGGCGTGAACGGCACGAGGACGTTCGAGAGACGGTCCCGTTCGAGCCAGAACCCGGTCTGGCGAAGGCCGGAGCCCGCCAGCCTCATCGCCCCGGCGCCGGAGGGGACCGGGACGTACTTGCTGTGAAGCGGCAGCAGGTCGACCAGGAGAGTCCGCCCCGGCAAGCCGTCTCCGTCCTCCGTGGAGGCGAGGCGGACCCAGGACCCGGCCTGGAACGGCATCATCCTGCTCCCGCCTTTCGGCTTCGACCAGCTGCGGCCGTCCCACGACGAGAAGGCCAGGGTCCGCAGCCGCAGCGAGCCCGGTTCGTTCGAGGCGGCGAGGTCCCCCCCGATCCTCAGGTAGACCCGCTCGCTCAGCTTCAGGGTGCCGGCCACGCCCGGATCGACGTTCTCGGAGAAGCCCGTCCATACCTCGCGCGAGTCGGCCTGGATGCCCCTCACGTACGGCGAGCGGACCCTCGGGAGGAGCAGGAAGAACGGCGCCGCGGCCGCCAGGACCGCCGCCACCGCCGCCGCCACCTGGCGCGGGCGCGGGATCTCCCTGGCCCCGGCGCGCCGCCACTCTTCCTGGGCGCCGGCCAGTTCCCTCCACAGCGACCACCGGACGAGGACCGCCCACGCGAGCGCCGCGTACGGAATGACGAAGAGGAGGATCGAGACGTGGAACGAGGTAGCCAGCGACCCGATGAAGAGGAACGCCGCGAGCGAGAGGACGACGGCGAGGTCGCTCTCGCGGCGGACGGCCGCCAGCTTCACCAGGGTCGTCAGGAGGAGGAGGACGACCGCGGTCCGGAGGAGGCTGCGAAGGCCAAAGCGATACCGGAAGACGAGGACGAAGACCAGGAGGCCGATCAGGTTGAGGACCCAGTTCGGGAGGACGAGGATCGTCCCCTTGGCGACGAAGAGGAGGTGCAGCCCCAGCAGCAGGGCCCACACGGCGAAGATCGCCGGCGCGAGCGACTCCGCGAAGACGAGGGGAACCGGGGCGAGGAGCGTCAGGAGGCCGGCGGCCAGCACCCGTTCCCGGCGGAACGGCAGGGCCTCTGGCGGAGCGCTCCCCCGCTTCATCGCCCTCCCTCCTGGGGGGCGGACCGCGGCTTCACCACGTAGAGGGAGACCTCGCCGGGCAGGGGGATCGTCGTCGTCGGAAGCCCCGGTGAGGGCTCGACGACGGCGAGCGCCCCGAGCAGGGCCCTCCGCTGGCGGCGCCCGGCGCCGGGGGCGAGGAACAGCCCTCCCGCCGCGAGACCCACGCGGTCCCCGCGCGACAGGAGTTGCAGGACGGCGCCGGCGGCCTCGGCCACCGCCTCCTCGAATCCCTCCTCGCCCCCCTCCAGGACGACGACCGAGCTCCGAGCCTCCTCGGAGTCCCGTTCGCGGACGATCGGGCTCCCCTGCCGGGCCGTCTGGGGCCAGTGGATGTCGCGCGGGTCGTCGCCCGGGAGCGCCTCGCGGAGGTTCCGGATCCCGGCGCCGCGGCCGCGCCGTTCGGACCGCCCGCCGGCCCGCTCGTCGTGTCCCGTTTCAGGATCCGGCAAGGGGAGGAACCGGGGCGCGGGGAAGACGAGCCGCTCGAAGGCGGCCGGGTGCCGCCGTCCCTTGCGGAAGAGGCCGATCGGGTAGGAGCTGACCACGAGGAGCGATCCGACCTCGGCCCTCCCGCGCGCCGGGAAGACGAGCTCCACGTCGCGCCGCTCGGAGCGCCCGGCCCTCACGGAAGGGAAGAGCCAGGGCCCGCCGCGCGCCTCGGCCGAGACGAGGACGGCGGTCCGCTCCCGGGGTAGGCGGTTTTCCAAGGTGACCGTGCAGCGGGCCGGCTCCCCGGCGAATATCTCCTCCGGGCCTTCGAGGGCCGGGCGGAGGCCCGCGACGTTCCGGCGCGACACGACGCCCGAGACGACCAGGGTCGCGAGGAAGAGCGAGAGGAGGAGGTAGAGGCCGTTGTTCCCGGTATTGGCCGCGCCGACCGCGACGACGAGGGTCACCAGGACGAACCCCAGGCCGAAGCCCGTCCCCCGGACGATGATCCCCCGATCCCAGTCGAGGAAGCCCCGGACCCGCTGCGCGTCCTGGCTCATCGTCGGCAGCGGCGACAGGGTCCGCCGTTCAGAGAGGGACCCTGACCTCGTCGAGGATCTTCCGGATCGCGTTCCGTTCCCTTTCGCCGGCCGCTCCCCTCTCCCGCGAAGGGTTGGCCGAGAGGACGCGGTGCGCCAGGATCGGGACGGCCATCCGCTTGACGTCGTCCGGGGTCGCGAACGAGCGGCCGGCCACGAGAGCGCGCGCTTGCGCCGCGCGGTAGAGCCCCTGGGCGCCCCGAGGCGAGACGCCGAGCAGCAGTTCCGACGGTCTGCGGGTGGCCTCCACGATCGCCATCACGTAGTCGAGGAGCTTCTCGGCGACCGCCACGGCCTCCACGGCCCGCTGCAGCTCCAGGAGACCGGAGAGATCCAGGACCGCCTGCAGCGCCCCCAGGGCTTTTTCGGCGCCGCCGCTCCGGAGGAGGCGCCTCTCCTCCGCGGGCTCCGGGTAACCGAGCGAGATCCTCATCAGGAAACGGTCCAGCTGGGACTCGGGGAGCGGGTAGGTCCCGAGATACTCGACCGGGTTCTGCGTGGCCAGGACGAGGAAGGGCTCGGGAAGCGGCAAGGTCCGGCCGTCGATCGAGACCGACCGGTCGTTCATCGCCTCCAGGAGGGCGGCCTGGGCTTTCGGGGTCGCCCGGTTGATCTCGTCGGCGAGGAGGATGGGGCTGAAGACGGGCCCGGGGTGGAATTCGAAGGCCTGGGTCCTCTGGTTGTAGACCGAGAGGCCGACGATGTCCGACGGGAGCGTGTCGGGAGTGAACTGGAGCCTGTGGACGACGAGGCCGACGGACTTCCCGAGGGCGAGGGCGAGCGTCGTCTTCCCGACTCCCGGGACGTCCTCGATGAGGAGGTGTCCCCGGGAAAGCAGGCAGACCACCGCGTCCTCGACGACGCTCTCGGGTCCCCGGAATGCCGAGCGGACCGCGGCGACGAGCCGCGTCACCTCCGTCAGCTGCCCCGGCGCGAGGGCCTCGGCCGTCACGCCGGCTTCCCCTTCGCGATCTCCTTTTCGACGAACCGGCGCAGGTCGTCGGACGCGCCCTTGCGCGACACGAGAAGACCGGCCGGCGAATCGACGACGACGACACCCTCGAGGCCGATCACGACGACCGGGCGCCCCGAGGCCAGGACCAGGCTGCCGGAGCTGCCGATCAGGGTCGCGTTCCCCTCCGAGGCGTTTCCCGCGGCGTCCTTGGCCCGGAAGTCGTGAACGGCTTCCCACGAGCCGAGGTCGCTCCAGCCGCAGTCGGCGGGGACCGTTCTCACGTCCCGGGCCTTCTCCATGACCGCGTAGTCGATCGAGAGCTTCGGGGCGCGGGCGAAGGCCGCGGCGAAACCCGCGGCGTCGCCGGCCTTGCGTGCGGCGTGGGCGTCCCGGGCCGCCGCCAGGATCTCGGGGCAGAGCTCTTCCATCGCGGAGAAGAGGACGGGGATCCGGAACGCGAAGATGCCGGCGTTCCAGTAGAAGTTCCCTGAACGGACGTACCGCTCGGCCGCCTCGAGAGGAGGCTTCTCGACGAAGCGGACGACCCGCCGGACCGGCTCGCCGGCGTCGTCCGGAGCGGTCTCCAGGTAGCCGTAGCCGGTCTCCGGGCGCGTGGGGGGGACTCCGAGCGTGACGAAGACCTCTCCCGACCGCGCGGCCTCCACGGCCCGCGTGAGCGCCGAGGAGAAGGCCTTCGGGTCGCGCACCCCCTGGTCGGACGGCAGGACGACGAGCGTGGCGCCCGGACGGACCTCCTCGACCGCCAGGGCGGAGAGGGCGATGGCCGGCGCGGTGTTCCGCCGCTCCGGCTCCAGGACGAGCCGCCCCTCCGGAAGCGCTGGGAGCTCGCGGCGGATCAGCTCCTCGTGCGAGACCCGGGCCGAGAGGAAGACGCCGTCGGGCCCTGCCAGCTCGGCGGCCCGGTCGAACGTCTCGGCGAGGAGGCTCTTCCCTCCGCCCAGCGCGAGGAAGGGCTTCGGGCGCTCGTCGGTGGAGCGCGGCCACAGCCGGGTCCCGCTCCCGCCTGCGAGGATCAGGGCCGCGGCGGAAGGGGTCGTCGACGTCGTTTTCACCATGCGCTCGATTCTACGGGCGAAGGTCCGGGTTCATCACGGCCGGCTCCCGGGCAGCTCGATCTCCGGGACGAGCGTGACGCCGAACCGCTCGTGGACTGCGCCCTGCATCGCCGCCATCAGCTCCCTCACGTCCCGGGCGGTGGCCCCGCCGGTGTTGACGATCACGTTCGCGTGCTTCGCCGAGACCTCGGCGCCTCCGCACCGCTTCCCTTTCAGGCCGCACTCGTCGAGGAGCTTCCCGGCGATGAGCCCCGGCGGGTTCTTGAAGATCGACCCGGCGTTGGGCTCGGAAGGGAGGGCCGCCTGTCTCCGGCTCCGGACCATGGCGAGCCTCCCGGCGATCTCCTCCGGGGGACGCGGCCAGAGGCGCAGCGTCCCCCCCGTCACGATGTCCGATTTCTCCATCAGCTCCGTGTAGCGGTAGCCGTGGCGGACCGCGGACGGGTCGAGACGCGCCTCGGAGCCGTCCGGCGAGACGACCTCCACCGCCACGAGGAGGTCGAAAAGCTCGGTCCCGTAGGCGCCGGCGTTGATCCGGATCGCCCCGCCGAACGTGGAGGGGATGCCCGAGAGGTCCTCGAGGCCCGACAGCCCCTGCGCCGCCGCCCCCACCGCCAGGGACATGAGGGAGACGCCCGCCCCGGCCTGGACGAGGTCCCCCGCGCACCGCCACTCCCGGAACTCTCCCGCGAGGACGAAGACGGCTCCGGGCCACCCTTCGTCCGGGATCAGGACGTTCGAGCCCTTCCCCAGGGCCAGCAGCGGGAGACCTTTCTCCGCGGCGAACCGGAGGAACGGCCCGAGCGCCGACCTCTTCTTCACCTCGGCGAAGAGCCGGGCCTTTCCCCCCACGCGGAGGGTCGTCCGGGGCGCGAGAGGCTCGCCTTCGCGGAGCTCGAGGCCCTCGACGGGCGGGTCGATCGAGATCATCGGGGCAGCACGAGTCCGAGGGCGACGAAGGCGAGGGCGCCGAGGAGCCCGGCCGCGACGTCGTCGAGGACGATGCCGGTCCCCCCGGGGAGGCGCTCGAGCGCTCCGACCGGCCCCGGCTTCCAGATGTCGAGGAGACGGAACAGGAGGAAGGCCGCCAGGACCCCTCCCCAGGCCATGCCTCCCGTGAGTCCCGGAAACGCCCAGTGAAGCCCCAGCAGCGTGATGGCCTGACCGGCCACCTCGTCCACCACGACCTCCTTCGGATCCTCGACTCCCAGGAGCTCGGCCGTCCGCGTCGCCGCCGGGATCCCCACCGCGGCCGCCGCGAGGGCCAAGGCCGCCACGGAGACGAGCCCCCAGCGCGCAAAGAGGAGCTCGGCCACGACGACCGCCGCGGCGCTTCCCCAGGTCCCGGTCGGCCCCGGGAGGAGACCGACCCCGAACCAGGTCGCGATCGCCGCGGAGACCGGCCCCTCGCGCAGCCTGTCCCGCCGCGGACGGACCGACCATTGCTTCCCGGCTTCGGTTGCTTCAGAATTCACTTCGTTCCTTCCTGACTGGCGAGACCGCGCCGGACCATTTTGGTCGTGTGCGGATCGCTCTTCAATTCTCTCTCAGCCGACCCGAATTTGCGCCGTTCTTTCGCCGTCACGCCGCGCGACACCCTCCGTCGCGGCCTATAATCTGCACCCCTCAGAAACGAAAGCGAGGCCCACTCATGGTCAGCATCGACAAAGACAAGCTCAAGGCCCTGGAGCAGGCCGTCCAGCAGATCGACCGCCAGTTCGGGAAGGGCGCGCTCGTCCGCCTCGGCGACAAGCCGCAGGACGCGATCCAGGCGATCTCGTCGGGCTCCATCGCGGTCGACGCCGCCCTCGGGATCGGCGGCGTCCCCCGCGGACGGGTCATCGAGGTGTTCGGGCCCGAGTCGTCGGGCAAGACCACGCTCACCCTCCACATCATCGCGGAGGCGCAGAAGCGCGGCGGCCTCGCCGCCTTCATCGACGCCGAGCACGCCCTCGACGCCGAGTACGCCAAGAAGCTCGGCGTCGACATCGAGAACCTGATGGTCTCCCAGCCCGACTCCGGCGAGCAGGCCCTCGAGATCGCCGAGGCGCTCATCCGCTCCGCGGCCGTCGACGTCGTCGTCATCGACTCCGTCGCCGCGCTCGTCCCGAAGGCGGAGCTGGAAGGCGAGATGGGGGACGCGGTGGTCGGCCTCCAGGCCCGGCTGATGTCGCAGGCCCTCCGGAAGCTGACCGCCGTCGTCTCGAAGTCGAAGACGTGCCTCATCTTCATCAACCAGATCCGGGAGAAGATCGGCGTCATGTTCGGGAACCCCGAGACGACGACGGGCGGGCGCGCCCTCAAGTTCTATTCGTCGGTCCGGATCGACATCCGGAGGATCAACGCGATCAAGGACGGCGAGGAAGTCGTCGGGAGCCGCACGAAGGTCAAGATCGTCAAGAACAAGGTCGCCCCGCCGTTCAAGATGGCCGAGTTCGACATCAACTACGGCGAGGGGATCTCCAAGGTCGGCGAGCTGATCGACATCGGGATCGAGATGAAGATCGTCGACAAGTCAGGGGCCTGGTTCAGCTACGGCGACCTCCGGATCGGACAGGGCCGGGAGAACGCGAAGCAGTTCCTGCGCGACAACCAGGACGTGGCAGCCGAGATCGAGGTCAAGATCCGCGAGCGGATGGGCCTTCCGACCGTCGACGTCGTCGTCCCCGAGAGCGGGAAGGAAGCGAAACCGGCGGCGCCGGCGCCCGCTCCGGAGAAGAAGAAATCCTGAACTGACGGGTTCCGGTGCACTTTCACGGGCCGTTTCCCTGGTGGGGCGGCCCGCCTTTTCTTGCCGTCTTCTTGCAAACCCCGGCCGCGTTCTTGCGTCTACAGCTTCATGGCGTCTCACTTCGTCCTCCCATCGCCCTCGGCGTCCGGAACGGTCAGCCACCCCTGGTTCCCGGCGCACGGCATGCCCTGGAGCCGGGTGACCGCCCTCCGGAAGTGGAGGACCGCCCTCGCGTGGACCGTGGCCGCCCAGGGAGGGGCCACCCTGGTCAAGGTCTTCGTCGACCTCGTCACCGAGACGGGAAGCGCCTGGTCGGGGCTCCTGTCCATCGGCGAGGCCGGTCTTCTCGCCGGGGTGCTGATCCTGATGACCCGGCACGCGGAGGAGAAGCTCCTCAGCCGTCCTCCGAAGTCCCTCCTCGGGTGGCAGCTCGGGGCCTTCATCTCGATGGCGATCTGGGACACCGGCCTCTCGCTCCTGGACCCCTCGGCGGCGTGGCTGGGGGACATCACCTTCGTCGTCGGCCACGTCCTCGGCGCCGTCAGCTTCCTGCTCGTGGCCGGCTGGCTGGTCGGGGCCAAGCTGATCCTGGGCGGAATCGAGGAAGACCTGACCTCCTGATCTCTACAATGGCGGCCGATGAAAGCGATCGGTCTCGCCGTTCTCCTCGCTCTCGCCCCGTGGGCGCGCGCCGACCATCCGTATCTCGCCCCCTGGGTCGTGGTCGCGCCCGGCGACCCGGTACCGGCAGCCTCCCCGGCCCGCTCACCGGGGCTCTCCCCCAACAGCCCGGGCATCCTGCTCGAGATCCCTCACGAGGCGCTGGGGTCCGGGAAGGTCGAGGAGGGGGCCCGCTCGCTGGTCGCTCGCGCTCACGCGGGCGGATGGAGGGCGGGGATCTCGGTGGCGCTCCACGACGAGCCGGAGCCGGCCGCGGGCGTCGCGGCGAACGCGGCGACCGCCGAGAGTCTCTTCCCGGGGCTCGGCTCGCTCCTGTCGGCCGCCAGGGGAGCTGACCTCTACCTCCTCTCGTTTCCCGCCCTGGCGGACGACCCGAGGCCGTACCGATGGGTGATCCGCAAGGTCGCATCCGAGATCCGGGCCGCGAACCCGGGGAGCCGGATCGGCGTCCTCTTCGCCGGCTCCGGCTCCGAGCCGTACTTCCCCTCGATGGCGACGCCGGTCCTGTCCGAGGAGGTCGCCGCCTACGTCGACCTCCTCGGCCTCCGCTTCCCGGGCCCGCCCCCTCCGGCCTCCGCGGTCCGGGCAGCCGCCGACGCCATCGTCTTCGGGCGTCCCCTCTTCGTTCAGGCCGGCCGGGCGACCGGGATCCCGGCCCTGCTGCACCGGGCCGCGGAGTTCGCCGAGGCCGGGGCTCCGTTCTTCGCGAGCCCGCTCGTTCCTGGCGCGAGCCCCGCTCCCCTGTTGACGTTCGCCTCCCTGCTGGCCGGTGACTTCGCGCGGGACGGGAGGGCCTCCACCGCCGGCGGAGAATCGGCCGGGCCGGCGGCGCTCTTCCGGTTCGTCTCCGGCACGGACCTGGGCGGCGTCGTCCTGCTGCCCGGCGACGACGTCCAGGGGCCGGTCACGTTGACGCTCGACAGCCCCTCGTACTCGGCCGCCTCCATCCACGACCTGGCGACCGGGAAGAGTCGGAACGTGCCGCTCCCGCCGGGCGCCTCCGCTCCGCGCCTCACGCTCTCGACGGCCCCCGGGCCCGTCGCCGTCGTCCTGACGGCGAGGGAGAAGCCCCCCGCGGAATCGGCCCGCGCCGCCACCGGGGTGTCCGCCGTCCGCTCGCTGACCGCCGAGGAGATCCTCGCCCGCCACCAGGCGTGGCGCGCCGCGCGCGACGCGCGCTGGAAGCGGTTCACGGCGGTCAACACGACGGCGATCCGGTTCCGGTTCGCCGACTTCGACCAGGTCTTCGACCTCACCCTCCGCGGGCCCTTCTTCTTCGAGCTGGGAAAGCCCTGGGACTGGGCCTGGAGCGAGGCGTACTTCAACGGAGTCCGCTGGCGCGGGAAGAAGATCCCGGAGCTCCCTCTCCTGCAGCCCGAGAAGGTCTCCGAGCTCCCCCTCGCGCTCACCTTCGGGGACGCGTACCGGTACACGCTGGAGGACGAGGAGACCGTCGCCGGGCTCCCCTGCTGGAGCCTCGACTTCGAGCCGAAGCCGGGCGCCCCGAAGGAGGCTCTCTACGCGGGAAGGGTCTGGATCGCGAAGTCCGATTTCGCGGTCGTCAAGACCCGGGTCCGCCAGCTCAACCTCGTCGGCGACGTCCAGTCCGTCGACGAGACGACCGACTTCGGGCTGGTGCCCGCTCCCGACGGGGGCCAGCCGCTTCGCATGCCGATCAGGACCACGGGCCAGTGGATCCTCAAGACCTTCTCGCGGACGACGGTGATGGAGCGGGACACGACGCTAACGGACGTCCGCTTCGACCCGGCCGACTTCGAGTCCGCCCGGAAGGCGTCCTACGCCTCGAACGAGGTGATGGTGCGCGAGACCGACGAGGGGAACCGCTACCTCGAGAAGACGAAGGAGGGCGACCGGGCCGTCAGGACCACGAAGAAGGGGGCCCAGCTCTTCGGCCTGGCCGGTGTCTACTACGACGGGTCGTACGACTACCCTCTCCCGCTCGCCGGCGTCTACTACATCGACCTCGACTTCCGGCAGACGCAGCAGCAGCTGCAGATCTTCTTCGCCGGGCTGCTCCTCGCCGGGTCCTTCAGCGAGCCGAAGCTGTTCGGGTCGAACTTCGACCTCGGCGTGGACCTGTTCGGGATCGCGATCCGGAGCGCCAACTCCGTCTACGTCGACGGGAGCGAGGAAAAGGCTCAGAGCGTCAAGCAGCGGAGCTTCGCCGGGAACCTGAACGTCGGATACCCGGTCCTGAGGCACCTGAAGCTGACGGCCACCCTGAGCGAGGTCCACCGGGACTACGGCACCGACACCGACACGTCGCCGGACTTCGTGCTCCCCTCGGACAACTTCGTCACCGGCCTCGAGGGAACGGCGGCATACGACCTGTCGGGCTGGAAACTGTCCGGGAGGTACGGCTTCTTCCACCGCTCCGCGTGGGACGCCTGGGGGTACGCCGGCAACCCCGACTGGGATCCGTCGAAGCAGGACTTCCGGCGCTGGTCGGCCTCCCTGGCCAAGAGCTTCTACCTGCCGCGGTTCCAGAGGATCCAGGCTTCCGCGGCCTACGTCGGGACCGAGAACTCCGACCGCTTCTCCAAGATCACGTTCGGGTCCTTCGGCGAGACCGGGCTCCACGGCTTCCGGAGCGGGAGCCTGCGCGGCGAGAAGGCCGCCATCTTCAGGGGGAGCTACGGCCTCGTCGTGGGAGACGCCTTCCGCCTCGAAGCCCTCTACGACCACGCGATGGTCTACGACCCGGCGAGCGGCCTCGACTGGGCGAACTTCGGCGGGGCCGGCCTCTCGGGGCAGCTCAACGGCCCGTGGTCGACGCTGGTGAGGTTCGACTCCGGCGTGGTCGTCGTGGGAAGGAACCGCGGACAGACCGGATTCGCGATCAACCTGACGTTTCTGAAATTCTTCTGAGAC
>CAIMWE010000017.1 GCA_903845115.1 uncultured Acidobacteriota bacterium
AAGCGGACGGAGAAGAGCGGGTCGGAGGTGAAGACCGACAGCAGCTCCAGGAAGTTCCGCCCCCCGAAGCTGGCCTCCCCTTCCGGTCCGAACGACAGCAGCCCCTCGTCGTCGAAGAGGAATCCTCGCGAGAGGAGGAACTCCTCGATCCGGGCCGCGTCGTCCGGCTTCATCGCAGCGAAGGCCGGCATCCCTTCGAGCCACGACCGCCAGCCTCCCCTGGACAGCGACCCTGTCTGGAGCGTCAGCGCGAGGATCTGCTGGGCCAGGATGTGGAAGGGGGCGGCAGGCGACCTCACCGGCTCCACCCATCCCTGGCGCCAGAGCCTCAGGAGACCGAGAGCTACCAGGAACGACTCGTCGTTCGTCGCGAGGAAGAGGCAGTTCCGGCGCGTCCCGGGGCGTCGTCCGGTCCTCCCCATCCGCTGGAGGAACGACGACACGGTCGCCGGCGCGTCGACCTGGAGGACCCGGTCCAGGTCTCCCACGTCGATCCCCAGCTCGAGCGCGCTCGTCGCCACGATGACCGCGGCTCCCGCCCCCGCGAACGCCTCCTCCGCCTGCCGCCGCTCGTCCTGGGCGAGGGAGCCGTGCGCGGCGAAGGCATTCACGTGCGATTCGCGAAGCCCGTATGTGAGCTCCTCCACCCGCGACCGGCTGTCGCAGAAGACCAGCCGCTTCTCTTCGGGATGCAGCCTCTGGATGATCGTCGAGGCGTTGTCGAGGCTCCCCACCCAGTCGAGCTTGACGTCAGCATCGGAGGCGTCCGCGGCTGCCGCGGCTCCCGAGGCTCCCAACTCATCCGGTCCCACGACCCTCCGCTCCCCGGCGCTCCCCCCCGCCAGCCAGCCGAG
Source organism: uncultured Acidobacteriota bacterium (assembly GCA_903845115.1). GTDB lineage: Bacteria > Acidobacteriota > Thermoanaerobaculia > UBA5066 > UBA5066 > CAIMWE01. The sequence continues at coordinate 855 of CAIMWE010000017.1, forward strand.
GAGCTCCTCCGGGTTCCCGATCGTCGCCGACAGCCCCAGCCGCTGGACGTCGCGGCCCGCGAGACGGGAGATCCGCTCCAGCACGGAGAGCAGGTGCCATCCCCGGTCGTCCCCGGCGAAGGCGTGCAGTTCGTCGACGACGACCGCCCGGACGTTCCCCAGCAGAAAGGCGCGGTCCACCTTGCGGGAAGTGAGCATCACCTCCAGCGACTCCGGCGTCGTCAGGAGGAAGTCCGGCGGCTCCGCCTGGATCCGGCGCCGCTGCGGGCCGCTCACGTCTCCGTGCCACAAGGCCGCCCGCCTCCCCACGAACGCCGCGTACCGCTCGATCCTGGGGACCAGGTTGTTCAGCAGAGCCCGGAGAGGGCAGACGTAGAGGACCGAGAGGCCCCGCCACTCCTCCGTCACCATCCGGGAGAGGAGCGGGAGGATCGCCGCCTCCGTCTTCCCGCCGGCCGTGGGGGCGATCAGGAGCGCGTGGCTGCCGTCCAGGACCGGGTCGATGGCCCGCTCCTGGAGTGGCCGCAGCGACTTCCATTCGAGCGAGTTGACGACGTGGTACTGAACTGCCGGGTGGAGTCGGTCGAAGCCCACGGCCAGCGGTCCTTCAGCTTCCCAGGTCGATCTCGTCCGGGTCGCGAGCGGCCCTGGCGCTCCGTTCCTGCGCCGTCAGCTCCCCTTCCGTCACCGTCAGCCTGTAATGGCGCCGCGGGTCGAAATCGGGGAACTGGTCGACCCTGTCGAGGACCTCTCCCACCAGCTTCTTCAGGAAGACCCGCGGGGAAACACCCACGCGCCCGCCCAGCTCGCCGGTGACGGCCGCCGCCAGCTCGCCCACGTAGGCATCGTCGACCGTGCCCGCCCGGCCCGGGCCGTTCGCCCCCTCGACGTAAAGGTCCCTTACCTTCCGCCCGACGTCCTCCAGCAACTGCCTGGAGAACCCCGGCAGCCGGATCTGGACCGCCCTCGGGTTGTCGAACCGGGCCTCTCCCGTGAAGTCCACGTGGAGCCGCTGGGACAGGGGCTGGAGCCGCGTGGCTCCCATCGGCCCTTCGTAGAACGCCGGAGTCCCGGTCATCACGACGTAGAGCCCGGGAAAGACCCCACCGTCCACCTCGTCGATCAGCTGCCGCAGGGCGTTCAGCCCCTTGTCCCTCACGTCCGAGCGGACCCGCTGAAGGGTCTCGACCTCGTCGAGGACGAGGACCATTCCCGCGAAGCCCGAATCCCTCAGCACCACCAGCAATCCCTGAAGGAAGCCCATGGCCGTGAAGTGGTCCACCTCGCCCTTCACGCGGGCATAACGCTTCACTTCCGCGGCCACGTTGGGCTGGCCGCCCAGCCAGGCCAGGATCCCCTCGGCCATCGGGGCGTTCCCCTCGGCCTGGGCCTTCCGGTAGGCCCGCAGGCACGCGGCAAAGGCCGGCGCGCGTTGACTGATCCCCGCGAGACGCAGCTCGAGGAGGTCGTCGGTTAGGGCCTGGAGGCCGGCGGCATCGGTCTCCACCACGCCCCCTCCGGCCAGGACGTCCTGCTCCAGCGTGAAGAGCCAGCCGTCGACCACCGACCGGAACGCCCCGTTCGGCGTGTCGGAAGTCGCCAGCCGCTCGATCGCCCTCCGGTAGACCGTCCCGAGCTGGTGGAGCGGCGTCTCCGTCTCGCTCACCTGGATCTCGGCCGTCGCGAAGGCGAGCTTCTTGGCCTTCTCCTGCAGCCAGCGGCCGAAGAAGGTCTTCCCGCTCCCGTACTCGCCGCGAACCGCCTTGAAGCTGCTCCCGCCCCTCTTCACCCGTTGCAGGTCCTCGGTGATCGACTCGTCGAACCGGCCGAGGCCGACCGCCAGGACATCCAGCCCGAACCTCGGAACGGTCCCGCGCCGGAGGGCGTCGAGTACATCCGCACGCCGCTGGGGACTCAGCCCGGAAGGTATCTCGGCCATCTACAGCTCGAACTGAATCCGGAGGAGCTCGACGTTGAGAGTGACCGTGCTGGAGGCCTCGTCGAAGGCGAGGACGGCATATCCCTCGACGTTCAGGACCCGCTTCAGCGTGGTGATGTACCCCTTCACCCGGAACTCCGGCATCCCCAGCTCCTTTGCGAGCGCCGCCCGCGTCATGGTCCCCCCACGGGCCTCCAGCGCACGGGCAACATCGGCAGCCACCTTCGCCGTGATCGCCTGCCGCTGCACCGTGGCGAGCTGCTCCTTGAACCGCTCCGATTTCACGAGATCCTGCAGGACCCTCTCGCCAGCTTTCGTCGGACCGTCGAACAGGTCGCGCTGGGGGGCCGGGGACTTCGTCGTCAGTGCCCTGGTCGTAGACGACTTCTCGGCGACCGCCGCCGCCGGCGCGGCCACTGCCTCCTCGGTCCACCACTCGGGCCTCTCCCCGGCGGAGACGACCCAGTCCGGAATCCGCTGTTCCCTGCTGCAGAGGACCGACACCGGGACCACCGCTTCCTGCGGGGTCGCCCCTCCGTGATAGCCGTTCTTCCGCTTCGGCGAGTACGAAAGCCTCTCCGTGAAGGGCAGGATGACTTTCTTCCCTTCCCAGACCACCCGCGGCCCCGTCGCCAGCAGCTCGCCGGCTCCGGTGGGCGTCGTGGCCGGCCGGCAGCGCTCGCGAGCGCCCGGCAGCACCCGGATCTCGCCCCCGCAGTCGAGGACGTGGCCGTGATCCGCCGTCAGGACGATCACCCGGCCGGCCGCGTCCGCGGCGTCGAGGAGGGCCGCCAGCGGCCGGATGTATTCGAGGCTCCACCTGGGATGGATCTGGTCCCCCTTGTCCAGGTGATCGTCCACCGCATTCAGGACGACGCCGACCACCCGCCAGTTCGGGTCGCCCACCTTCTCCTCGATCTCGTCCGCCGTCCCGAAGGCCCCCGGCCCGACCTCCCCCTTGTGGAAGAGGATCGGGGGCTTCCCCGGGCGGCAGGTACGGACCAGTCCGGCGTGCGACGCGAACCCTTTCTTCTCGTCCTCGCTTCCCCCCGACCTCAGAGTCCCGCACAGCAGGCTCGTCCGGGAAACCTCGGTCAACGTCGGAAGGCCCGCCACGGCCACCATGCGCCGGCCAGGCTTCTCCGGGATCAGCTCCGTCCAGCCGTGCCGCTCCCTCGCGTCGGAGAGGAGTTCGTGGAAGACGGGAAGGCTCATCCCGTCGAGGACCAGGAGGAGGACCGGGACCTCCTTCGCGAGCGGAACCACGACCTCCGCCAGGACCTTCTCGATCGGCAACACGCCCGAGGCCGGAGTGGACTGCCCGCTCCAGGAGGCGACGGCCTTCGCGAACCGCTCGTTCTGCCGTTCCCGGCGTTCGCTCGTGGCTGAGTGAAGCTCCCGGAAGGCCGAGGCCAGCTCCCTCGTCCCTTCCGCGACCGTCAGCCGCTCGCGGGCCCAGTCGGCGAAGCTCCCGTCCGTCGCATACGACACCACCTCGTCGGCCGGCGTGTTCCCCGCGGCCTCCGGGGTCGCGCGCCAGCGGACCAGGCGAGCCGCCATCCCGGCCGCTTCCGCGCGGTCCACCTGAAGGCCAGCCAGGGCGTGCGCGGTCACCTTCCTCGCGGCGGACTCGACGTCGGCAGGTCTCCCCTTGTCCTTCACACAGTCCCGGAGGACCGTCCCGAGGCGCCGCAACCTGGCCTCGAAGCTGGACGGGAGCAGATCGCTCACGAGGGCGCCTGCCTCTCCCTTCACGGCGGCCAGGAGAAGTTCGCCCTGCTCCAGCATCCCCTTCACGGCGGGATAGCCGTCGCGGTTCCAGGCCTCGCGGACCAGCGCCTCCGCTTCGTCCGCCCACAGGCGCGCCATCTCTGACGTGACGGGCACGTCGCGGACGAACGCCTCCAGCCGCACCACGGCCGCCTTGCGGTCGGATTCCTTCAGGAGATCAGGGTGCCACAGGACCCGGCAGACCAGCCCGACCGCCACCGGATCGCTTTTCCCCGCGTCCACGTTGGCGAGAATCGCCGTCCCCAGCTGGCCGGCCGTCTCCTGCACCCGAAGCGCCAGTCCCGACCGCAGCTCGTCCCCTCCGGTCCGATATGCACCCGTTCCTCCGGACGACACAGACCACCGGAGGAGTTCCCGGACGTCGGGACGGCCGCTCGCAAGCCCGAGGACCGTCCGGGCGAACGCTTCCCACGCCGCTTCCGGGTCCAGACAGCCGGTCGGCACCGCCGCATATCCCTCGGCCGGGGCCGAAGCCAGGAGGGCCTCGGCCAGCCAGCGGAGCCTCGTCAGCCGCGGGTCGATCGAATGCGCCGAGAAGAGGTCCTGCAGGACCAGCCACGGATCGACGACCTGGAGCTTCCTCTTGGCGAGGCGGGCGAGGACGTCGGTCCCCAGGTCCTTCTCCTCGCGGTCGGTCAGCAGCAGCAGGGCCTCGTCGTCGCCCGCTTCCGCGAGCGTCTCGCGCATCGCCAACACCGAGGGACACGACACCACCCGGAACTCCGTCCCTCCGACCACGACGCGTTCGGGCCCGGTCCAGGTCCCGGCGTACCGGAGGCCGACCCGGCGGACCCCCGGGTTCTTGCGCCGAACGTGCTCCAGCAGCCTGACGACCTGGACGGGCGTGGCCGCAACCGGCGTCATCGCGTCAGCCCTTCTTCTCCACCCGCCACGAGATCCAGAGCTTGCTCCCCGGGTTCCGCTGGAGAGTCGACCGGATGTCGTCGGAGACCTTCCCGAAAGTGGGGGCGTCGAGCTCGGCCCGGACCTCCTCTTTCAGGACCTTCACCCCGACCGGGACCGGGATTGGCTTCAGACCGGCAGGCGGCACGACCGGGTCAGGCTGCCGCGCCGGCTCGACCGGGCGAGGCTGCTGGCTCAGAAGCTGGACCGCCCTCTCCTCGGAGTCGTGAAGGGCCGGGGCCAGCGCGATCGCGATCTCGTCCTTCTCCAGCGCCTCGGCCGTCCGATCCCTCACCAGACGACCCGCCTCCCGTCGCCCGTCGGAAAGGACGGCGACGGCTTCGAGGAGCTGCCACTTCGTCCGCCGCAGTGCATCCAGCACCTGCGGGCTCCCCTTGATCGACCGGACCAGCGCATCGAGAGAGGTCGGGACCGAGGTGTCTGCGAGGACTGCCGGCACCCGATCCGGCGCGGCACTCTTCACCGCCCCGAAAAGGGCTTTCGCAGCCCGGGCCGTGGCAAGACGTGCCCCCGAGTCCGGCAGCCCCATCGCCGCCATCCGCCCCTGCAGCTCCCCTGCCAGTTCCGACACTGCCGCTTCGTGCTTCGCCACTTCCTCGCGGACCTTCCCGATCAGCGCCGCCACGTTCGCGGCGCTCCGGTGCTTCGAGACGACGACCCCGAACAACCTGGAGCTCAGCTCCTGGGCCGCTACCCATTCCTCTTCCGATGGGAGCGGCTGCTCGCGGAGGACCAGCTCGTCCCGCAGATTCCCGATGGAGGCCGTGTACGGAGCGCCATACAGGTGGAATGTCCGCTGCGACTGCTCCGCGCTCACGAGAATCAGGAGGTCCTGCAGGTCCCGCGGCAGCCCCATCGGCCGGGATTCGTCGATCGCCTGGCGAAGGAGGCCCACCGTGGCCGCGGACGGGCCGGGTCCGGCCTGCGCGATCGCCCGGTCGAACCGGTTGACCCAGTCCTTCTCCAGGATGAAGTGCGACTCGTACATCTTCCCGAAGCCCAGGGGCATGGCCACCTGCCGCAGCACGTCCCGGAGAGGTCTCTCCACCTCGATCCGCCCTTCGCGCTCGCCCGCGGCCCGCAGCAGCTCCTCCAGGGCCTTCTTCACCATCCCCGGCTTCACCTCTTCTTCGAACCTCGGGTGGGCCGGGTACAGGGAAGCCAGGAGCTGGTCGAGAACGTTCGTCAGGGCATCGCCCAGGGTGGCCCCCACCGGCGGTCGCGGTCCGAACGACGGGTCGAGCGAATGGACGTGGTCCGTTGGCTCGTGCCCCCCCTCGATTCGCTTCGTGTCGACATCGGGCCGGATGCCGTACGCCATCTCCAGGTCGATGCCGAGCCGCTGGGTGAGGCTGCGCTGGAGGTTCTCCAGTTCCATCCGGGCCGAAGAGCGGTCCACCTCCGAAAGGTCCCGCGTCGCCTGCGCGAACCTCTCGCCCGCCAGGAGATGTTCGATGACCACCAGGCGTCCCAGGTCGCTCTGCGTCGCCGAGGTGAAGAAGGCCGGGAGCCAGCAGACGGTGGAGGAGGTGTTTCCCCCCTCCCTGAACCTGTCGAGCCGGGAGAGATCGTCTCGAAGCGAGCCATGGTCCGGGTCGAACGGGAAATCGAGGACCAGCTGCCAGTCCGGACCCGTTCTCCGGAGCATCTCGTCGCTCACCTCGCGGACGTTCGTGAAGACCACCTCGACCGAGCGCCGCGTCCCCCTCCAGAGGAAGTCGTACTCCTGGAAGGGCTCGTCGGAAGACCTCAGCCCGAGGCGGGAAAAGAGCAGCTCCCTCACCTTCCTCCGCCGGTTCCCCGGGTTGTCCTCCCCGGCGCCGGCCGCCAGGATCGCGCCGACGTCGACCTTCGACAGCTGGATCGAGATGACGGGGTTGTTGGGGTCGCCGTCGATCCGGAGGGCCCCCACCCGGGAGGCCCACTTCCTGAGGCGCGAAAGGAGAGTCGTCGCCTCCCGCCCTTCCACAGGGGCCTTGATGCTCCCGTGGTTGAGGGCGCAGAGCCGGGCGGGCGT
>CAIMWE010000018.1 GCA_903845115.1 uncultured Acidobacteriota bacterium
CTCCAGCGCCTCCCGGATCACCTCCCGCTGCGCCGACCCGTTCGGCACCGTGAACCCCGACGACCGCCCGTCGTGGTTCACCGCCGTCCCCCGGATCACCGCCAGCACCCTCTCCCCCGCCGCCTCCGCGTCCGACAGCCTCCGCAGCACGACGACCCCGCACCCCTCCGCCCGCACGTACCCGTCCGCCGCCGCGTCGAACGTCTTGCAACGCCCGTCCGCCGCCATCATCCGCGCCCGCGACAGGATCACCGTCGTCTCCGGCGACAGAACCAGATTCACTCCTCCCGCCAGCGCCCGATCGCACTCCCCGTCCCTCAGGCTCGCGCACGCCAGGTGCACCGCCACCAGGGAGGACGAGCACGCCGTGTCCACCACCAGGCTCGGCCCCGTCAGCCCCAGCGAGTACGACACCCGCCCGGCGACCGTGTTGGACGGCTGCCCCGTCAGCGTGTGCGGTCCGAGGCGCGCCGGGTCGGTGCCGCGCCGCGCGAGGAGGGCGTAGTCGCTCCCGGTGACCCCGACGAAGACCCCCGTCCGGCTGCCGGCGAGCGCGCGCGGCGAGGACCCCGCGTCCTCCAGCGCCGCCCACGCCTCCTCGAGGAGGATCCGCTGCTGCGGGTCCATCTCCGCGGCCTCGCGCGGGCTGATCCCGAAGAGCTCCGCGTCGAAGAGGTCGACCCCGTCGAGGAACCCTCCCCACCGGGTGCTCATCTTCCCCGCCGCGTCGGGATCGGGGTCGTACCAGCGGTCGGCGTCCCACCGGGTGGGGGGAACGACCGAGACGGCGTCGACGCCGTCGAAGAGGAGTCGGCCGAACCCCTCCGGGTCCCGGACCCCTCCCGGGAAGCGGCAGCCGATCCCGACGACGGCGATCGGCTCGTCGGCCGCGGCCCTCCTCCTCCCGGCCCCGTCCCCCGTCGGCGAGACGGGCTCCCCTTCCCCGAGGAAGCGAGCCAGGGCCTCCACGGTCGGGTGCGAGAAGAGGTCCGCCGCCGCGATCGTCCGCCCGAGCCTCCTCTCGAGCCGGCCCCGCAGCTCCACCGCCATCAGCGAGTCGAGCCCCATCTCGAAGAAGCCCCGCCGCGGCTCGACGACCTGGGGCGACGCCGCTCCCAGGACGGAGGCGACCTCGCCGCGCACGACTTCGAAGAGGGCCTCCCCGTCGAAGCGGGCGGGGACTCCCGGAGCGCGCGTCTCCCCCGCTCCGCCCCGGCGCCCCGGCGCCGGGAGGGCGGTCAGGGGGACGGCGACGGCCCCGCGGGCTGCCTGGCGGATCCGCGTGAGGAGCGGCCGCCGCCGGCGCCCCTCGTAGACCGGAAGAAATCGCTCCCAGTCGACCCGCGCCACGACTCGCTGCGGGATCCCGCTCCCCGCCAGGCGGAGGAGGAGATCGAACGCCCCGTCGATCGCCAGCGGCTCGAGGCCGATCCGGTCGAGCGCCTCGGCCACCTCCGGGGTCACCATCCCGCGGACCTCGAAGCGGCCCCAGTCGACGCAGGTCGCGGCGAGCCCCTCGCCCCGCCGGTAGTGGGCCAGCGTCCCGAGCGCGTGGTTCGCGGCGGCGTAGGCGGAAAGCTCCCTGTCGCCCCAGACCGCCGCCGCCGAGGAGAAGAGGACGAAGAGGTAGAGAGGGAGCCCACGGGTCAGCTCGTGGAGGAGCCAGGCCCCCTCCACCTTCCCCCGCAGCGCCTCGTCGAGGTCGGCGCTCCGGCTCCCCGCGACGTGGAAGACCCCGGCGAGCGGAGCGCCCGAGGCGGCGATCCGAGCGAGGAGGGGCTCCATCTCGTCCCGGCGCGCCACGTCGCCCTGGACCGCCTCGACATGGGTTCCCGGCTGGCGGAGGCGCATCGCCTCGATGGCGGCCTCCGCCGCGGCGGAGGGAGGCCTCCTGCCGACGAGGGTCACGTGCCGGGCGCCTCGAGCCACGAGCCAGCGCGCCAGCTCGATTCCCAGCGCTCCGAGGCCCCCGGTGACGAGATACGACCGGTCTCCCCGGATTTCCGCCGCGGGACCGGCCATCCGGTCGGCGACGAGCCGCGCCACGGCGCGCTTCCCGCCTCGCAGCGCGACCTGCTCCTCGTCCGTCGGCGCGAGGAGCTCCTCGACCAGCGACTCGACCTCGACGTCGCCGGCGTCTCCGAGGTCGACCAGCCTGACCCTCCTCCCCGGGTCGCCGAGAGCGAGGACCCGCCCGAGCCCCCAGAGGGTCGACCCCCCGATCGCCGCCGCGGGGACCGGAGTCCCGAGCGGCTGCACGCCACGGGTGACGATCCAGAGGTCGGGACGGCGACCCGGGCCGTCGGGAGCCACGAGGGACTGGACCTCGCGGCAGAGGAGGGCGGCGTCGGCGGGCCCCGCCCCGTCGAGGGCGCGGAGGTGGACCATTCCGGCGAACTCCTCCGGAGGCGTCGGCTCGCCCCTCCTCACGAGGAGCCCTTCCGCCCCCCGCTCCCCGAGGCCGCGGACGATCCGCTCCCCCCCGCCTCGCGCGCCGCCGAGGACGAGCCATCGGGCTGCCTTCGGCCGGGCGAGGATCAGGCTCTGCCTATCCGTGGCCGGAACGACGAAGACGTCGGAGAAGCGGCGCTCTGCGAGGAGCCGTCTCCACCCGTCCGCGTCGAGGAGGGGGTGGTCGGGCCTCAGGTCGTGGTCCGCGAATCGCCACCAGCCGTCGAGGAGACCGAAGACGAGGTCGAGCCAGCCGGGACGTCCCGTCACCTCGCCGAGGACGAGGAGCCCCCCCTCCGCGAGGAGCGAGCGGACCGTGTCGAGGGTCCGGCCGAGGTCGGCCGTCGCGTGGAGGACGTTGACGGCGACGACGACGTCGAAGCGGCGCCCCTCGAGCGGCGTCCCCTCCACGCCCGCCTCGACGTCGAGAACTGCCGTCTCGAGGAACGGGAACCCAGCGAACCTTCGCCCCGCCTCGGCGAGGAAACGCGGAGAGAGGTCGGTGAAGAGGTACTCGGTCCGGTCCGGCGGCAGGAGGGGGAGGAGGTGCTTCGTCGTCCCTCCCGTACCCGCTCCTAGCTCCAGGACCCGGAGCCGCCCGGAAGGAGGGAGGAGATCGACGACGGCTTCGACGGCCTCGCGAACGAGCCGGTTCGCCCGCCGGGAAAACGACGAGTCCGCGTAGAGCGCGAACGCCTCGTCGAGGGATCCTCCCGGAAAGACGACCGACAGCCCGTCGACGCGCCCCCCGAGGATCTCGCCGAGCGACTCCCCGCAGCGCCGGACCAGCGTCAGCTCCGGCGTCGCCTCGAAGGAGGGAGTCCCCACCTCCACCCCATCGGTCGCCATCGCGGCCAGCCTCCTTGCGAGCCGGCGGTGCCGGGGGGCGACGTCGAGCCGGTCGAGCGACGCCGCGTCGCCGTCCCAGCCGAGCCCGACGAGGGCCCGGGCCGCGTAGCAGCTCGCCAGCCGGTCGGCGGCCTCGCCGACGCGCCGGTCGCTCCCATCCGCCGGGGGCTGGAGCCCGAGCCGGCCGAGCCTCTCTCCCAGAGCCCCTGCCGGGAGGGGCGACCTGCCGCCGTCGCCGGCGGGAGGGCGCGGCGCCTCCTCCCAGCGTAGCTCGTAGACCGGGCTCCCCTCCTCCGGCGCGACTCCGGCCGCCTCCTCCTCGAGCCAGTGCCTCTCCCGCTGGAAGGGATAGGTCGGGGCGGCGACGCGCCGCCTCGGATAGTCGCGGTCGAAGCCTCTCCAGTCGACCGGGACTCCCCGCGTGGTGAGCTCCGAGAGGGTGCCGAGGATCTCCTCCCACTCCCCCCGGCCGCGCCGGAGCGACGGGAGCCACACCGGCCCTTTCAGGAACGCGGCCGCCATCCCGGTCAGGACGGGGCTCGGCCCGATCTCCACGAAGAGCTCGCACCCCCCGTCGCGGGCGGCCGTCACGGCGTCGGCGAAGAGGACCGGCTCGCGGACATGCCGTACCCAGTGGCGGGCGTCGAGCGGCCCTCCTCCCGGAAGGCACGAGACGATCGGCAGGCGCGGCGCCGGGAAGGACATCTCCCGGACGACCTCCCCGAAGGGGCCCGTCATCGGCTCCATCGCCGGCGAGTGGAAGGCGTGGGAGACCGCCAGCTCCGCCCACCGGGCCCCCCGGGCGCCGAGACGGGCGAGCGTCGCGCGGACGGCCTCCGCCTCCCCCGAGAGGACGCAGCTCCGAGGCCCGTTGACGGCGGCGACTGCAACCGCGGCCACCTGCCCGACGTGGGTGATCGCATCCCGGACCGACTCCGGGTCGGCCGAAACCGCGGCCATCAGACCCCCCGGCGGGAGCGCCTGCATGAGCCTCCCCCGCGCCGCCACGAGGCGCAGCGCGTCCGGGAGGGAGATCGCCCCCGCGACGCAGGCGGCGACGATCTCGCCGACGCTGTGTCCGAGGACGACGTCGGGCAGGACGCCCCAGGAGCGCCAGAGCTCCGCGAGCGCCCACTCCAGGGCGAAGAGGGCCGGCTGCGCGTTCGCCGTGTCGTCGATCCGGGCGGCGGGGTCGAAGAGGATCTCGACGAGGGGCCTCTCGATCTCCCGCGCCAGCAGGGCGCCGCACCGCTCGATCGCCTCGCGGAAGGTGGGCTGCGTCTCCCACAGCTCGCGTCCCATCCCCGTGTACTGGGACCCCTGCCCGGTGAAGAGGAAGCCGATCCGGGGAGCCCGCGACGACTCGGGGCTCCGCGCGATGAGGCGCGGCGCCGACTTCCTCTCCGCGAACGCCCCGAGCGCCTCGCGCAGGGAGTCGTCGTCCCCCGCCACGACGGCGAGGCGGTGCGCGAGGTGGGCCCGCCCGGCGGCGGCCGTGTGACAGAGGTCCGCGAGCTGCCCGCCGGGCTCGGCCCGGTACCGCGCCGCCAGCTCCCGGAGCGCCTCGGGGCTGGCGGCCGAGAGGGGGAGGAGGTGGAGCGGACGGTCCGAGAAAGTGGGTCGCGAGCGGACGGGAACCCCCCTCTCCCCGAGGGCCGAGCGGGTCCGGAGCAGGCTCGCGCCCCCCCCTTCTCCGCGCCGGAGCGAGCCGGCGACCAGGACGTTCCTTCCGGGCTCCCCGAGGGTGACCTGGATCGACCTCTCGACGATCGGGTGCCCCGAGAGCTCCAGGAAGAGGCCGTGCCCCTCCCCGGCGAGACGGTCGATCGCCCGGGCGAAGAGGACCGGCTCGCGGAGGTTCCGACCCCAGTAGGAAGGGTCGAGCTCCTCTCCACCGATCCGCTCCCCCGTCACGGTGGAGACGATCGGGATCCGCGCCGGCCTCGGAGCGAGCCCCTCCAGCACGGCGACGAGCCGCTCCTTCAGCGGCTCCATCTGCGGGCCGTGGTACGCCACGTCGACCGCGATCCGGTGGCACCTCACTCCCTTCGCCGAGAGCTCCCCCGCGAGGCGCTCCACCTCCGCCACCGGGCCCGACACCACCGTCGAACGCGGGTCGTTGACCCCGGCGACGGCCATCCCCTCCCGTCCCGCGAGCCAGGGAGCCACCTCGTCCGCGGGAAGCTCCACGAGGGCCATCGCCCCCTGCCCCGCGACCTCGGACTGCAGGAGGCTCCGGTGGAAGACGATCCGCGCGGCATCGTCGAGCCCCAGCGCCCCGGCGACGTGGGCCGCCGCCACCTCTCCGAGGCTGTGCCCCACCACCGCCGAAGGGCCCACGCCGAGAGCGCGCCAGAAGCTCGCGAGGGCAACCTGGACCGCGAAGAGGAGACACTGGCCGACGCAGACCTCCGGCAGCCCCGATCTCCGCTCCCCCGAGGAGATCTCCTCGAGGATCCGCAGGTCGTCCGTCACCAGGCGGAAGGAGCGGTCGCAGGCCTCGAGAGCCTGCCGGAAGACCGGCTCGCTCTGCAGGAGATCCCGCCCCATCCCCCGCCACTGGGAACCGTTCCCGGAGAAGACGAAGACGACGCGCGCCGCCTCGGAGGGAGCCGCGTCCTTCGGACCGGCGACCGGCTCCTGGGCGAGGAGAGGCTCTCCCCGCCCGCTCCCGCCGTCGTCGACCTCGAGCTCCTGGAGGATCGCGTGGGCGTTCGTCCCGCCGAAGCCGAACGACGAGACCCCGGCCGTGGCCCGGCCGGCGGGCCACGGCGAGAGCTCGGCCTGGACCTTCAGCCCGAGCGCCTCGAACGGGATGTGCGGGCTCGGCCGGTGGAAGTGAAGGCTCGGCGGGATCGTCCGCCGCTGGATCCCGAGCGCCACCTTGATCAGCCCGGCGATCCCGGCGGCCGCCTCGAGGTGGCCGATGTTCGTCTTCACCGAGCCGACGAGGAGCGGCGCGTCCGGCGCACGCCCCTTTCCGAGGACGGCGCCGAGGGCTCCCGCCTCGATCGGGTCCCCCAGCGCGGTCCCGGTCCCGTGCGCCTCGACGTACTGGACCTCGCGCCCCTCGATCCCCGCGCGGGCGCAGGCGTCCCGGAGGACTTTCTCCTGGGCCTCGGGGCTCGGCGCCGTCAGCCCGTTGGAAAGCCCGTCGTTGTTGACCGCGCTCCCCCGGACGACGCAGTAGATCCGATCGCCCGCCGCCAGCGCCAGCGAAAGTGGTCGGAGCGCGACGACGCCGCACCCTTCCCCCCGGACGTAGCCGTTTGCGCTCGCGTCGAAGGCCTTCGAGCGGCCGTCCGGCGACATCGCCCCGAACTTGGTCATCGCGACGGTGCTCGCCGGGGAGACGATCAGGTTGACCCCCCCGGCCAGGGCGAGGGTCGACTCCCCGGCCCGCAGGCTCTCGCAGGCCAGGTGCAGGGCGACCAGCGACGAGGAGCAGGCGGTGTTCACCGTCAGGCTCGGCCCCTCGAGCCCGAGCTCGTAGGAGACCCGGTTCGCGATCACCCCGGTATCCCGGCCGGTCGCGGTGTGCTGCGAGATCGCCTCGAGGGACCGGGAGCCCCGCCCGTACTCGGACCACATCGCCCCCGCGAAGACGCCGCTCCGGGTGCCGCGCAGCGAGGTGGGAGCGATCGCCGCGTCCTCGAGCGCCGCCCAGGCGACCTCTAGGAAGAGCCGCTGCTGCGGGTCCATCTGGACCGCTTCCCGGGGCGAGATCCCGAAGAACGCGGCGTCGAAGCGGTCGATGCCGTCCAGGAAGCCGCCCCAGCGGGTCGACATCTTCCCCGGGCGCGCCGGGTCGGGATCGAAGAGCGCGTCGGCGTTCCAGCGGTCCGGGGGGACCTCGCGGATGGCATCGACCCCCTCGCTCAGAAGCCTCCAGAAGGCCTCGAGGCCGTCGGCCAGGGGGAACCGGCACGCCATCCCGACGATCGCGATCGGCTCGCCGTCGGGGAGCCGGCGGATCCGCGTCCCGGAGGCCCCGCTCTCTTCGCCCCCCAGGTGGCGGGCGAGCCTCTCGATCGTCGGGTGGTCCCAGACCAGAGTCGCCGGGAGCTTTCGACCGACGAGCGCCGAAAGCTCCGCGATGAGCCCCGTGGCGAGGAGCGACGTCAGCCCGTACCGGCTGAACCGCTCGCGGGGGTCGACCGACCGCGAGTCGATCCCGAGCCTGGCGCCGAGCTCGAAGAGAAGCCAGCCCTCGATCCCCCGCGCCGAGAGGTCGTGCGTCACGCCCCCCCCCGGGCTCCGCGGCCTGGCCTCGTCCTCACATCCCAGCGATGGCCGAGAGCATCCCCTTCTTCGCCGGCTTCTTCTGGATGATGACGATGACGGGCTGGACGGCGTCGGAGATCGCGCTCTGAGCCTCGAGCTCCGCCAAGGTCTTCTGCACGCTCTCCATCAGCTTTCCGGAGCCGGACTTGAGCTTCTTGATCTGCTTCTTGCTCTTCTTGCCGAGGTCGAGGATGACGGGGGGGGCTGCGGGCATGGATCCTCCTCTGCGCTGACCTGCGATCCGGCGGGATCGTAGCAGCGGGGGGCCCTCCTCTCAAGTCTTCTCAGCGCGGCTCGGGAACTAGGGTACGATTATCCTTCCCACGGACGACCGGCGGCACGAAGGAGGATCCCAACGATGGAAACCTTGAAGCTCGACAAGTCTGTGAAGCGGGTCATCGCCCTCAAAGCGCCCTCCGTCGAGGGGGGAGCCGCCGAGGTCGTCACCCTCTACAGGAAGGCGCCCGGAAAGGTCTCGCGCCCCATGCGCAAGGCGAACCGCTTCGTCGTGCGGGTGGGCGTCGGGGAGCAGGCGGGGCTCTCGGAGTACCTGAAGCTCCACGGGGCCTCCAACGACAAGAAGAAGAACGGTTGGCTCCGGGACCTGCGCAAGAACCTCGGGAAGGCGCGCAAGGTCGGAAGGAAGGCCGCCAAGAGAACCAAGGTTTGAGGCCCTCCTGGCTGAACCCAGGACGATGACCCGCTCCGGGCCCCGATGCTGAACCCGGCACTTCTCCCGACGCCCCTCCCCTTCACGCCCCCTCCGCTCCGGGCCCCGGTGGATCAGCGGACGCGCGAGAGCTACAGCGCCTTTGCCTTCAACCTCTTCCTCCTGGTCGTCAGGCTGAGGTTCAACGCCCTCGTCCTGAGGGGTGACCCGTCGGTCCGGGGAGCGATGGTGAGGGACTTCTTCGAGACCCGGGGGGGGCTCTGGATTCACGCCGGCCGCCTGCTCGGGATGAGGGCCGACCTGCGCGTCAGGTCGTTCATCAACGAGCTGAACCTGATCCAGGAGCGGGAGAACCCGCTGCCGTGGGGGGACGCCCGCCACGTGATCGAGGAGGACCTCGGGGCCCCCGTGGCGCGCTACTTCGACGCGATCGACGACGTCCCGCACGGGAGGACCTCTCTCTCCCAGCTCCACCGGGCGCACCTTCGCGAGGAGGACGCCTGGGTCACCGTGAAGGTCCAGCGCCCGGGCCTCGCCCAGGTCCTCGAGCACGACCGGGCGCTGATCGTCCATGTGATCCGGCTCCTCTCGGCCAAGTGGAGGAGGGCGTTCCGCGGGATCGACTGGGAGGTCGCGGAATGGCGGCTGAAGCTCGCCGTCCAGGCCGAGACCGACTACCGGCACGAGGCGACCGGCGGAGCCAAGCTGCGCAGCGTCCTGAAGCAGCACGGCGTCTACGTCCCGAAGGTCTTCAGCCGGTACGCGAGGGCCCGCCTCCTCGTCCTCGAGCACGTCGTGGCGCCACGCCTGTCGGACTTCCTCGCCTTCCGCCGGCAGGACCCCGCCGGCGCCGCCGCCTGGCTCGCCGAGAACGACATCGACCCGAAGGTCGTGGCGCGCAAGCTCTACGACACCTTCCTGCGCCAGAATTTCGAGGACAACCTGGTCCACGGATCGCTCGGGCCCGACTCGATCCTCCTCCTTCGCGGGAGCAACCTGGCGCTCGTCGACCTGACGGACGTCCACGGCCACGACGCCCGCTTCAAGACCGTCTACTACATGTTCCTCAAGGCGGTCGTCGGGCGGGAGTACGCCAAGGCGACCGACCTCCTCTTCCTCCTCTGCGACTCCCTCCCGACGGCCGACCTGGCGCCGATCCGGCTGGCCATCGTCCGCGCCTGCCGGACGTGGGAGGCGCGGACGCACCTGCGGGGACTCGACTACCGCGAGCGGTCGGTCGGGGGGCTCGGGGCGCAGCTGGCCACGATCCTCCACGCGAACCGGATCGTCACCTCCTGGGACTTCATGAAGGCGATGCAGTCGTGGGAGAGGCTCGACGCCGCCGCGAGCGCCCTCGACCCGGAGCTCGAGGCGCCGAAGCTCCTCACCAGGGGGTTCCGCAAGGCGTCGCAGAGGATGATGCGGGCGGCCCGCCGCGGGGGGGTCACGGCAGGAGTCGGGAAGCTCGGCTCGGTGCTCTCGGAGAGCCGCTCCTTCCAGGCCGGGCTCCTGAGGCGCCAGACGACCGTCTTCCAGCAGACGGAGAGCAAGCTCGCCTACTTCATGGCCCTCGTCTTCCGTTACCTCCGCTGGTGCGTCGTCCTTGCCGCGGCCGCCTTCGCCTACAACGTCTCCCACCAGCAGGGCCTGCTCTGGACCCACGTCATCGAGACCCCGTGGCTCCGGGACACCTCCCAGTCGATGCCGCGCCTCCAAGGGCAGGCCGCGGCCGTCGTGGCGCTGGTCCTCGGGTACCTCTACATCTGGTTCCGCAGGACCGAGCGCCGGCTCCTCCAGCCGGGCCCCGCCGCCCGCGCCTGATTCCCCCGCTCAGCTTCGCCCGGCCGTCTCGACGTCGGGCTGCTTGAAGCGCCGCTCGAGCGAGCCGAACGCGCGAACCAAGATGAAGGCGAGGAGGGCGAGCCCGAGCCCGACCTCGAGGGGGAAGCCCGGGATCGCGTCCGCGGCGGGGTCCAGGACCGGGATGGGGGGGACCCGGGTCGCAAGCTGCGGCAGCTGCGATTTGAAGATGCGCGTGACGGCCACGACGAGGGCGAGCCCGGCACCCCACCGCAGGGCGGAGAAGAAGGACGCCAGAACGAAGGAGACCTTGTTCTGGACCCCCTGGAAGACCTGGGCCTGCCTCCTGAGGAGCGACCCCTGGAAGAAGGCGGTCTCGGAGAAGGTCGAAACGAGCCTCCCCGCCGCGGCGAGGGCCCCTTCCTTCCGGAGCTTCCGCACCCTTCGCTGGAACGCCTCCTGGAAATAATTCCGGAAGAAGCGCCCGTAGTCGATGCCGGGAGTGAGGTAGGCGAGGGAGGCGTCGAGCGTCACCCAGCTGCGGCTCATCTTCATGAAGGCCCAGCTCCCCGCGATCTTCGCCGCCATCATCACCTGGGCGACCTCGGCCCCCGCGTTGGCGATCGACCTCTTCTCGTAGGCGATCTCCTTCAGGGAGCTGCGCGCCTCCCACTCGAGGTAGGCGCGGACCATCCGCTCCTTCACGCGGGACAGGTCGGTCTGGGGAAGGCTGTCGGCCATCAGGAGGGTCATCTCGACGGCCTTGGAATAGTCCTTGTCGGCCGTCGCCCGGATCAGGAGGACGTACTTGCGGAGAAGCTCGGTCTCCAGGGTGCCGATCGTCCCGAAGTCGATCAGCGCCACGCGGCTCCCGCGCAGCAGCATGATGTTGCCCGGGTGGAGGTCCCCGTGCATCAGGTTGTCCTCGAGGAGCTGCTGGAAGTAGCTCAGCGCGAGGGTCTCCCCCACCTTCCTCGAGTCCACGTCGTTCTCGCGGCACCAGCTCGAGAGGCGCGCGGGCTCCGACCGGGAGGCCCGGACGAAGTCGCTCATCAGGACGCCGTCCACGAACTCCATCGTCAGGACGCGCTCGGTCGAGTACTCCTCGTACGCGGTGGGGACGTAGACCCCGTGCCCTTTCAGGGTCCGCTTCATCCGGCGGAGGTTCGAGGCCTCGTAGCGGTAGTCCGTCTCCTCCAGGAAGATCTGCTCGAGCTCCCAGATGGCCTCGTCCCACCTCAGGTAGAGGAGGATGCGCAGGCGCATCATCAGCGACGCCATCATCTCGATGAAGCGGAGGTCGCGCCGGAAACGCTCGACGACGTCGGGCCGCTGGATCTTCACCACGACCCAGACCCCCTCCTTCCGGAGGCGGGCCCGGTGGACCTGGGCGATCGAGGCCGCGGCGAGCGGAGCGTCCTGGAAGACGTCGAAGACCTCGTCGATCGGCCGGCCCAGCTCCTTCTCCAGGATGGAGCGGGCCACGTCCGCCGGGAAGCCCGTCGCCGCGTACTGGAGCTCGAGGAGCTCGGCGCAGAAGGCGAGCGGGAAGAGGTCGTGGCGCAGCGCCATCAGCTGGCCCGTCTTGACCCAGAACGGTCCCAGCCCCTCGAGGACCCCGCGGAGCCTCCGTCCCGCCGCGCCCGCGTCGGACCGGCTCGTGACGCGGCGCCAGAGGAGCCAGAGGAGAAAGCCGTTGATCCTCGCGAGGAAGGTGAGGACCGGCGCCCTGAGGAGAGGCGGGACCGGGAGGAGGAGAATCGGGGTCCTCCCCGCGGGGTCGTAGAGCGGCGTCGGGATTCTTTCGGGCTTCAGCATCGGCTTCTGGCGCGCCTGATGATACGGCTCACTCCCCGTCCAGTCTCCCGGCGAGCCAGGAGGCGGCGCCAGGTGGCGGCGCCAGGAAGGTCCGGAGAGATCACGGCGGGGATTCTGAACGATCGGGCCCGTCCTCACCCGGAAAATCGGGCTATCCTCGAGCGGCCTCGCGGGGACGGGTTGCAGGGGGAAGCGGTGGAGCGAAAGAACCGGCGCCTCGTCTTCCTGGCGGTCACCTGCGCGTCGTTCCTCGCGAACCTCTTCGGCTCGGCCGTCACCGTGGCCCTCCCCAGCGTCGGGAACGAGCTCGGGATCTCCCGGGGAGACCTCTCCCTCACTCTGATGCTCTTCCTCCTGGTCGGCGCCGTCCTCATGGTCCCCGCAGGGCGCCTCGCGGACCTCTGGGGGCGGCGCGCGGTCTTCCTCCTCGGCCTTGGGCTCTTCGCCCTCTTCTGCGTCCTGGGCCCGATGGCCGGGACGCGCGGTGCCCTGCTCGCCGGAGCGCTCGTCGGGGGGACCGGGATCGCGCTGAGCTACGGCACGAGCCTGGCGATCCTCGTGAAGTTCTTCCCTCCCGGAGAGCGCGGGAAGATCTTCGGCCTGCACGCCTCCATCTCGTTCCTCGCCCTGACCTCGGGCCCTTACGTCGGCGGGCTCCTCACGACTCTTTTCGGGTGGCGGAGCATCTTCTGGGCGTGCCTTCCCCTGGCGGCGGCGGGGATCGTCCTCGCCTCCCTCGCCCTCCCGCGGGAGCGGCAGACGGATCGCGGGCCCGGGGCGGTGGCCCGGTTCGACGGGGCCGGGGCCCTCCTCTACGCCTCCGCCCTCGCCCTCGTCCTCGTCGGCTTCTCGTCGCTCTCGCGACCGGCCGGACCCTGGTCGCTCGCGGCGGGCGTCCTCCTGGTCCTGGGCTACGTCCGCTACGCGCGCCGGGCCTCCGACCCGGTGATGCCCCTGGCACTCTTCTCGAACAGGCTCTTCGCCCTCTCGAATCTCGCGTCGATGATCCACTACGCGAGCACCTACGGCACGGCGTTCCTCCTCGGGGTCTACCTCCAGGACCCCGCGCTCGGGGGGCTGAGCCCTGCGGAGGCGGGTCGCCTCCTCCTCGTCCAGCCCCTCGTCCAGGCGGCGGTCTCCCCCCTGGCCGGGGCCCTCTCGGACCGCGTGGAAGCCCGCTGGCTCGCCTCGGGAGGGCTCGGCGTCTGCTCCGCAGCGCTGCTCGTCCTCGGGTGGCTCGGCCCGACGGTCTCCCGGGGCTCGGTGGCGGCGATCCTGGCGCTCCTCGGGCTCGGCTACGCCCTTTTCGCCTCTCCCAACAACAATGCGATCATGAGTTCGGTCGACCCGTCCCGTTCCTCCCTGGCATCCGGCGTCCTCGGAACCTTTCGCATCCTCGGCATGGCCTTCTCGATGGCGACGACGACCCTCGTGCTCAGCAGCTTCGCCGGCGCGGGGTCCGGCGCGGAGGCCTTCCTCGGGGGATTCCACACCTGCTTCCGGCTCTTCTCTGCGCTGGCCGTCGCCGGGGCCATCGCGTCCCTTGCGCGGGGGCAGGCCCTCTCCCGAGCGTGAACGATCGAACAGGAGGCATTTTTCCGTGAAGCAATCCTTCAAGGCTCAGTTGACGATCCCGGCGGACCTCTCCGCCCTTTCCATGGCCCAGGCCTTCGCTCGGGAGGCGGCGGCGATCGCGAAGCTCTCCGGGGACGAGGGGGAGAAGCTGGTCCTCGCCACGGAGGAGGCGTGCACGAACTCCATCGACCACGCCTTTGCGCCGGGCGAGGCCGGGACGCTCGAGCTGAGCACCGAGATCTCTGACGAAGAGCTCGTCCTGTCGCTCCACGACCGCGGGCTGCCGTTCGACCAGTCGCTCGTCCCCGAGTACCGCCCCCCCACCGGACCGGACGCCGTGCAATCGAGCCTGAGCGGCCTCGGGCTCTACCTCATCCGGAGCGTCGTCGACGAGGTGACCTGGATCAACCACGGGGCCCAGGGAAAGGAGCTGCGGCTCGTCAAGAGGCTGTCGCGCCCCGACATCACCGAGCAGCTCTCCAGCGAGGAGCTGGCCCCCTTTTCCGAGAGCGCTCCGCCGGCGCCCGACCAGAAGTACCTGATCCGCCTCTTCCGTCCCGAGGACGGGATCCACGTCTCGCGGTGCGCCTTCCGGACCTACGGCTACAACTACTCGCGCGAGGAGATCTACTACCCCGAGAGGCTGATCCGCCTCCACGAGACGGGCGCCGCCATCTCGGTCGTCGCCTACGACGAGAAGGGAGAGCTCGCCGGCTGCCTCGCCCTGCACAGGGCGGGCTCCTCCGAGGTCGCCGAGGCGGGACAGGCGATGGTCGTTCCGGAGCACCGGAGCCACGGCCTCCTCGAGGAGATGTCGCTCCTCCTCGGCAGGGAGGCGGCCCGGGTCGGAGTGAAGGGGGTCTACGCCGAGCCGGTCACGACGCACGTCCTCAGCCAGAAGCCGCTCGGGCGATGGGGCTTCTCCCCCTGCGGGGTGATGCTGGCCTCTCTTCGCCCGGGCCGCGTCCCCGGGCAGGGGACGCCCGGGACCGGTGCGGAGCGGAGGAGCGTCCTCCTCTATTTTCGCCACCTCGTCCCGCCCGAGCCGGCCCGGCTCCACGTTCCCCCGCGCCACCGCGAGGTCTTCGAGAGGATCGTCGCGGGCCTCGGAGCGCCGGCTTCCTACGGCGACGGCGAGGTCGCCGAGACCGGGGGACCCGGGGCGATCGACGTCACCTTCAGCCGGACGAAGGGGGCAGGGAAGATCTCCGTGACGCGGGCGGGGTCCGACTCGGCGGCGGAGATCCGCCGCGCGGCGCGCGATCTCCAGGACTTCGCCGGGGCCGAAGCGATCTTCCTCGACATCCCCCTCACCGACCCGCTCTGCCCCGAGCTCTGCCGGGTCGCGGAGGAGGAGGGGTTCTTCTTCTCCGGGATCGGGCCCCGCTTCGCCGCCGGAAGGGACGTCCTCCGCCTCCAGCGGCTCCACGTCGACCTCGACGTCTCCCGCCTCCAGGTCCTGAGCCCGCAGGCGAAGGAGATCCTCGACTACGCCGTCGGCGAGATGCGGCGCGTGACCTCCGCGCGCCGAGAGTCCGTCGGGCCGGGGTGACCGGCAAGCCTCCGGTCTCCTCCGGGAAAAAACCAACAGACTCAGACCAGACTCAGAGACCAGACTCAGGGTCAGGTCTGGTGTTTGCTCTATACAGACTCAGGGTCAGGTCTGGTGTTTGCTCTATACGCTGCACCCATCGCCCTCGAACCGGGGATCGCGCCGACGAGGAGGACCTCCGCCTGCCCGCCCTCGGCGAGGCCCGCGTGCGTGACGAAGGCGGCCTTCCCCGTCCCGGGGCGGATCAGGTCTGGAAGACCGCCTCCGCGGCAAAGACGTAACCGACCCCCTGGACGGTCTGAACCGGCAGCTCGATGCCGCTCTCCGTCTGGACCTTCCGCCTGAGGCGGCTCATCTCCGTGTCGAGACGCCTCCGGTCGAAGTCGTCCGGATTCACCCCGAAGGCGAGGGCCAGTCCCTTGCGCCGGACCGGGTGCCGGCGAGCCTGCACGAGGCACCGGAGGAGCGCGAACTCGAGCGACGTGAGGGAAACGGGTCCCCGGCCCGGGGGAAAGAGCCGGTAGCCCGCCGTGTCGAGCACCCAGCGCTGCGGCTCCGGCGCCCCCTCGATCCTCCGGACCAGCGCCTCGACCGTCGCGGCCAGCACCTCCAGGCGGACGGGCTTGACGAGGTAGTGGTCGGCGCCGGTTCCGAGCCCTTCGACCCTTTCGGCGACCTCTCCCCGCCC
This sequence comes from uncultured Acidobacteriota bacterium, assembly GCA_903845115.1. Taxonomy (GTDB): domain Bacteria; phylum Acidobacteriota; class Thermoanaerobaculia; order UBA5066; family UBA5066; genus CAIMWE01. The sequence goes on from CAIMWE010000018.1 coordinate 15,688, forward strand.
GGTCAGGACGATGATCCAGACGGCCCCGCCCGCGGCCCGGATCTCGCCGACGGCGTCGAGCCCGTCCCCGTCCGGAAGCCGCCTGTCGACGATGGCGATCTCGAACATCCCGGCGGGCCAGGCGCTGCGGAACTCCGCGATGCTCCCGGCCGCCGTCGCGTGGTGTCCCTGCTCCTCGAGGAAATCGACGAGTTCCGCCCGGAGAAACGGCTCGTCCTCGAGGATGAAAACGCGCGCCATCGGTTCCAGTCTAATGCTCCCGCCGGGGCCAGGGCCACGACGGGCCGCGAGGGTGCCGCTGGTATCGTTCCCCCGTGCGTCGAGGCTTTCTCCTCCTTCCGGTCCTCCTTGCGGGGCTCCTTCAGGCCCAGCCGGCGCTCCGCCTGACCAGCGAGGAGCTCTCCGCCCCGCTCTCGGGGCACCTCTCCCTCCTGAGGGACCCCGGGGGGGCGCTCGGGATCGAGGGCGCCCGGCGCTCGATGGACTGGACCCCCCTCGCGAAAGACTTCTCGCTCGGCTACACGGCGGACGTCGCCTGGATCCGGTTCGAGGTCGAGCGCGCCCCCACGGCGCCTGCGGAGTGGCTCCTCGAGTTCGGCGGCACCATCCTCGACGACGTCACCCTCTGGTCGCCCGACGGCGCCGGGAACCTCGTCGCGCAGCGCTCCGGGGCCGACGTCCCCCGGGGAGTCCGCCCGATCGAGAACCCCTATCCCCTCTTCCCGCTCCACCTTCGGCCGGGAGGCCAGGAGCTCTTCGCGAGGATCCAGACGCGCAGTTCCCTCACCGCGCGGCTCCGACTCGTTCAGCCCGTGAGCTACTGGGCCGGGTCGCGCACCTCGACCCTGGCGTGGGGGCTCTTCTACGGCGCGATCGCGTTGATCGTCCTGTTCCAGCTCCTCGTCTGGGCCAGCACGCGGGAGCCGGTCGCCGCCTGGTACGCGGCCTACGTCGTCCTCTACGCGGGCTCCTCCCTGATCACGATCGGGTACCCGCAGCTCTACCTCGGGGTCGGGGGCCGGGCCGCACAGCTGCTCTGCGGGGTGATGATCTGCGGGTCCGTCGGCGCCGGCTCCGTCTTCATCTCCCTCGCGCTCGACCTGGCCCGCGTCCTCCCCCGCTTCAACCGGGGATTCCTGGCGGTCGCCCTCTCCTCGTCCGCGGTCGGATCGGCTCTCGTTCTCTCGGGCCGCTACGGGGCCGGTGTCTCCGTCGCACAGGTCGCGACCCTCCTCCTCCTCCCCGTGGTCCTCGCGGCGTCCGTCGTCCTCGCCTTCCGGGGGCACGGCCCCGCGCGCATCCTCCTCGTCGCCTTCGGCCTCTTCTTCGCCGGGGTCTCGCTCCGCTTCCTGCGCAACATGGGGGTGATCCCCCCGGGGCCGCTGGCCGACAACGGCATCCACGCGGGAGCTCTCGCCAACATCCTCACGCTCTCCATCGGTCTCTCGGCGCGCTTCGCCCGGCTCAAGCGCAAAGCGGCCCGGGCCCAGGCCGAGGCGCTCGAGGCGACCCGCCGCCTCGCCGAGTCCCTCGAGGCGGAGGTGGCGGCCCAGACCGTCGAGCTGAGGCAAGAGGTCCGCCGGCGCAGCGTCCTCGAGGAGGAGCTCCGCCGTTCGCTGGATGTGGAGCGTTCGGCCCGCGAGGTGCAGCACGACTTCGTGGCCATGGTCTCGCACGAGTTCCGGGCGCCCCTGACGAACATCGACATGGCGGCGCAGCGCCTCAGGTCGAATCCCGACGACCTGCGGGAAAAGGTGGTCCGGCGCTACGAGGAGATCGGCTCGGCCGTGGAGAGGATGACGTCGCTGGTCAACGACTACCTCTCGGCGGACCGCCTGGCGGGGGACGAAGGCGCTTTCCAGCCCCAGCCCTCCATCCTGGGACTCGTCCTCGCGCGCGTCGTCGCCGAGCTTCCCGACGGGAGGATCACCGTCGAGGCGGATGGGCTGCCGGAGACGTTCCCCTGCGACCCGGACCTTCTCCACGTCGCTCTCCGGAACCTCCTTGCCAACGCCGACCGCCACACCCCCAGGGGAGTGCCGATCCGGCTGGTTGCCGGCCCGACGCCGGACGGAGGCGTCGAGCTCGCCGTCGTGGACGCCGGGGACGGGATTCCCGCCGACGAGCTTCCTCACCTTTTCCGGAAGTACTTCCGCGGCCGCGACGCGAAGGGAGCTCCCGGCGCGGGGCTCGGCCTTTACCTCGTCGAGAAGATCGCGCGGCAGCACGGCGGATCGGTCACCGTCGCCAGCCCACCCGGCGCCGGAGCCACGTTCCGGATCCGGCTCCCGGGCGCCCTCCCGGCCTGAAGTCCCCGCGGCGGGGGGAAGCCGGCCCGCCGCCGGTAAGTTCCGGTCAGATCCCGACCCCTTCCATGCCCTAACTTCTACCTCGTGATCCCTCCGCCAGGCGTAGACCCCGTACATCGACATGGCGCGGGAGCGAGGATCTTCGTCCTCGAGGACGAGCCGTACCTCCGGGGCGAGCTCGTCGACTTCCTCGAGGAGCTCGGCCACCGCGCGGCGTCGGCCGGAAGCGTCGCGGAGTACCGGGAAACCTGGGGCGACGGGAACTTCGACATCGCCCTGGTCGATCGGGGCCTCCCGGACGGGGACGGGCTCGACGTGGTCGCCGGAATCCGGGCCTCGGGGCAAAGGCTCTGGATCATCATGATGACCGGGCGGGGAGAGATCGAGGAGTGCGTCTCGGCGCTCGGGCGCGGTGCCGACCACTACCTCGTCAAGCCCGTCCGCCTCGAGGTCCTGGCGGCGACGGTGGAGACGCTGGTGAGGAGGATGGATGGCCTGTCCGACCCGC
>CAIMWE010000019.1 GCA_903845115.1 uncultured Acidobacteriota bacterium
GCGGATCTGCCCGAAGAGCCGGAGTCCTTCCCGGTCGAGGGCTCCTTCGTATCTCCGGGCCACCAGGGCGGAGTAACCGTCGATCGCCCGGAGCGGGGTCCTGAGCTCGTGCGAGATGGAGTACGAGTAGGCCTCCAGCTCCCGGTTCGCTTCCGTCAGCTCCGCCGTCCTCTCCCGCACCCGCTGCACCAGTTCCGCGTGGAGCGACCGGAGCTCCTCCTCCGCGCTGCGCCGCTGGGTGACGTCCCTGAAGTACCAGACCCACCCCAGGAAGGTTCCGTCGTCCCCCTTCAGGGGCCGTGTGTGACAGTCGAGGATGCGGCCGTCCTTCAACGAGGCCTCGTCGTTACTCTCCCCGGCCGGCTGGCTGCGCAGGGACTCGACCCGCCGGCAGAACGTCTCCGGGTCTTCGAGGGACAGGAGGACCCGGGCAGGGACACCAGCTCCAGCTCCGGTCCTCGGCGCTTCCGGCTCCTCCTCCCGATCCGGGAAGAGCTCGGCGAACCGGCCGTTCTGGAGGAGCACCCGCCCGTCCGGGTCGACCGCGAGGATTCCGTCCTGAGCCGCCTTCGACTGAGCCTCCAGGAGGGCGCTACGGAGGGCCAGCTCCCCGGTCCGTGCCACCACGAGCCGCTCCAGCTCGGAGTGCCGCCTCCTCAGCTGGAACGTCCTGATCCGGAACGCGAGGACGGCCCCCGCGAGGACGAGAGCGGCGGCGAGGGCCCGGAACCACCAGCTCTGGTGGAAGGCCGGCCGGATGACGAGCGAGACGAGGCGGCACTCCCCTCCCCACGGTCCGTCGGCGATGCGGCCGCAGGCGCGGAGCTCGTAGCTCCCCGGCGGCAGGCCCGCGAAGTAGGCGGCTCGCCGCGACCCCACTTCGGCCCAGCTCGTGTCGAACCCCTCGAGACGGTAGCGGAACTGGATCAGGTCGGGGGGCTGGAGGGTCGTCGGCGCGTAGCGGATCTCGACGTTGTGCCGCCCCGACCCGACCTCGAGCGCCTCCCGCTCGCGGCGCGCCACCCCGTCGACAAGGATCTCCTCCGCGCGGACACCGGGCGGAGGCATGGCGGGCGGGATCCGCGCCGGGTCGACCACGACGACGCCGCGGTACGAGGGGAGCCAGAGCCGCCCGTCGGGCCCGATCGAACCGGCCGGCTGCTGCCCGCCGGCGAACGTGGTGCTCCGGAGGCCGTCGGCGCGTCCGAAGGCCACGGGATGGATGGGAGCAGAGCCTCCCGCCGACGCGGTCCTCCAGGAGGACCTGCACCATTCCGTCGCCGAGGCCGTCCTCCGGGCGGATCGACGAGATCTTCCCGTCCTTCAGGCGGTTGAGCCCGTCCCTGGCGCTGCCGATCCAGAGGCTCCCCTCCCGGTCCTCCAGGAACGCGCGGATGTCGAGGGAGGGGAGGCCTTCTGCCTTCCCGTATGTGTCGATCCGGCCTGACCGGATCCGGGCGACTCCTGCCGTGTAGGTGCCGATCCAGAGCGCTCCGCTCCGGTCCTCGTAGAGGGAGGAGAGCATGTCGCTCGGGAGGCCGTCGGCCTGGCGGAGGATCTCGACGCGTCCCTCGCGGATCCGGTTGAGGCCGCCCCCCGCCGTAGCGAGTCAGACACTCCCGTCCCGTCCGTGGAGGACCGCCCGGACGTTGTCGTTCGAGAGCCCCTCCGGGACGCCGAAGACGGCGAATCTCCTGTCGCGCAGCCGGTCGAGCCCGCCGACCCAGGTGCCGACCCAGAGCGAGCCCTCCGCGTCGGCAAGGAGAGACCAGATGCTGTCGTTCGACAGGGGGGGCGCTCCGAGCGGGAGGAACTTTCCGTCGCGCAGGACGCAGATGCCGTTCCCCCACGTCCCGATCCAGAGCGAGCCAGTGGCGTCGAGCGCCAGAGCCGAGATCTGCTCGCTCGGCAGGCCGTCCGCCCGGCCATAGATCCTCATCGTCTCCCCGGCGACGCGGACGAGGCCCTTCGACCCGGCGATCCAGACGGTTCCGTCGGCAGCCTCGCAGATCGACCAGGAGGTCCCTTGACCGGTCGCCCTGGAATCGATCAACTGCTCGAAGACGCCCCCCTCGTACCGGACGACGTTCTCGCTCCGGCCGATCCAGAGGCCCCCCTTCCGGTCCTCCATCAGGGCGAACGTCGTTCCCTTGGCCAGGAGCGGGGTCGTCTTGCCGTCGAAGACCGTGAAGGTGGCTCCGTCGAAGCGGACGAGCCCCTCGTAGGTCCCGAACCAGAGATTGCCGTCCCGCGTCCTGACGATCGACGTCACCGTGTTCTGCGGCAGCCCGTGCTCGGTCTGCCAGACGTCGACCTGGTACTGGCTGAGGGCCCGCTCGGGATCGAGTGCCGTCGCGGGCGACGTCTCGAGGAGCGCCGCGACGGCGAATCCCAGGAAGAGGGCTCGGGCAATCCGCCGTACTCCGCCCGCCGCGCAGGGCCACTCGCCGCGGTGGTCGCCAGACTCCCTCGTCCATCGCAAGCTGCCTGGCCCTCCCCGCCGCTCCCCTGGATCACCCGTTCCGGCCGGCCCGACCCGGGCCGGGCCATTCTGGAGACAGGGAGGGGACTTGTCGACCAGAAAGCGACCTCGGGCTCATCCGGCTCGACGCGAGAGGGTTGGCCTCCTCTCACGGCGAGCTGGCCCGCCTGCTGCTGGGTCGAATCGCTTTCCTGAAACTCTTGCCGGCCGTCCTCGCCTGCGCGCTCGAGCCGTTTCCCGTCCCCGTGCGAACTCTGGATGCTCTCCATCTCGCCTCTGCGGAGTTCCTGAGATGTCAGGGACAGAAAGTCGCGGTGGCCACCTACGACGGGCGGCTCGCGCTGGCGGCCAGGTCGTTGAAACTCGATCTCGTGGATCTCTGACGATTCCGATCGGCAGCTACCCCCCCTGCACCGGCGGCCGGAGGGTGACGACCTCGCCCTCCTTCGGGACGTACAAGAGATGCACGATGTTCGAGTCGACGAAGGCCATCGCGACGTGCCCGGGCGGGACGCCGATCGACTCGAGGATCTGGCGGAGGGTCTGCCCCTCGCCCGCCTCGACCTCCCGGGCGTGGGTGACCGGGTCGGGCTTCAGGTAGTCGGCCAGCATCCCGCCGGCCTTCAGCACGATCTTCACGTCAGAACGCCTTCGGCTTGTAGCGCTCGCCCCGGACCTCCGGGAGGGGCGCCATGAGCGGGCCGAGGAGGTCGAGCGTCTCGAGCCGCGTCGCCGTCTCCGGGAGGCCGAGGTCCTCCAGGATCTCGCGCGACGGGTTCCCGTCCCGGCTCCACCCACGGGCGGCGTAGTACTCGTCGAGCATCACGTCGAGGTCTTCCATGGTCAGCCGCGCCCCCTTCCCCGGACCGGAGGGGACCGCTTCCTCGTAGAAGCGGGCGGGCGGGTAGTCGTGCTTTCGCCCCGGGCCGCCGTTCCGCTCGAGGAAGTGGGCCCGGTTCAGGTTCCAGAGCCGGTCCGACAGGCGCATCGCCTCCTCGAGGGTGAAGTCGCTCCAGCCGGTCATCAGGCGAATCGCCTCGATGTGCTCCTCGACGGTGACGTCCACCTCTCCCCAGAAGAGCCGGCAGCAGGAGACCACGTCGAAGAAGGGGCGGATGTGCTGGAGGTAGACGACGACCTTGGCCTTCCCCTTGATCACGGCCTTGCCCAGGTCCTCGTCCATCGTGATCGTCCAGGAGCGGTTGTGGTGGGCGCCGATGTCGGCGGTCATGTAGGAGAGCAGCATGGCCGGCGCGCCGCGCCCGTCGTAGCCGCTCATGCCCTGCCCCTTCACCTGCGCGGTGAAGCGAATCGAGTCGTGGCCGATCTGCCCGGCGGCGTAGACGATACCGCGCGCGAACCAGTCGCCGATGCCGCGCCGGTGGACGATCATGTCGACGAAGTGCTCGAAGTCGTCGACGCTCCCCCAGCGGAGCTCGTGTCCCTCGAGCTGCTCGCGGGTGATGAACCCCTTCTCGTAGCACTCCATCCCGAACGCGACGAAGCCGCCGCCGCTCATCGTGTCGATGCCGGTCTGGTCGCAGACCCAGTTCACGTACGCGACCTCTTCGATCTTGTCGAAGCCGCAGTTGCCGCCGCAGAGCGAGCCGGTCTCGTACTCCGGCCCCTCGACGTGGATCGTCGGCTTCTCTGGGAGCGTGACCCGCGCGTACTTGCCGCAGTTCATCCAGCAGCCGGAGCAGGCCTTGTTCGAGACGAGGAGCTTGTCGACGAGAGGCTGGCCGTCGATCCCGGCGTAGGGCTCGAAGTAGGTCGTCTGGAAGTTGTGGGTGGGGTAGACCCCGTGCTCGTTCGACCAGCCGACGAACATCGCCGTGCCGAACTTCTGCCAGGGGGCCATGTTCGGGTGCGTCGACGTCCGCTTGATCACCCCCATGGTCAGTTCCTTCAGCCCCGGCAGGTCGTGGATCGGGACCGACCTGGTGCCGCGGACGGCGATCGCCTTGAGCCTCTTCGACCCCATCACCGCGCCGACCCCGCAGCGCCCCGCCTGGCGGCCGAAGTCGTGGCCGATGCAGGCGAAGGTCACCATGCTCTCGCCCGCCGGGCCGATGGCGGCGATCTCGAAGTCCTCTCCGAGGTCGTGCTTCAGCATCTCCTCGGCCTCGATCGTCCCCTTTCCCCAGTACTTCGAGGCGTCGCGCAGCTCGACCCGGTCGTCGTCGACGAAGAGGTAGACCGGGCCCTGGGCGATCTCCTCGAAGACGATCAGGTCGTAGCCCGCGAACTTCAGCTCCGGCCCGAAGTGCCCGCCCACCGTCGAGTCGCCGTGCGCCCCGGTGAGGGGGCTCACCGCCCCGAAGCAGCACTTGCTGCCGGTCGGGCCGAAGTTCCCGGACATCACGCCGGGAGAGACGACGAGCCGGTTGAGCGGCCCGAGCGGGTCGGCGTCGCGGGGGACCTCGTCGTAGAGGACCTTGCAGACGTAGCCCCGGCCGCCGAGCCAGGCGCGGGCGAAGGCCGGGTCGAGAGGCCTCCTCTGGACCTGGCCCGTCCTCAGGTTCACCCGGAGGCTGCTGCCGCCGAAACCCTTCAGCATGGTTCCCTCTCGCTGTGTGGCAAGCGCGTCGCCCATCTCAGTCGATCCTGACGAGGGCACCGGTGTTGCACACCTCGGTGCACTTCCAGCAGAAGTCGCACTTCGCCGCGACCCCGTCCCAGCGCATCATGACCCCGGGCTTGCACGCGTCGACGCAGAGCCCGCACTCGTCGCAGAGCTCACCGTCCACATACAGGACGCCCCGGTCGTCCTTCACGATCGCCTCGCTGGGACAGGCCTCGGCGCAGTCGCCGCACTGGTCACAGACGACCGGCTGATACGTCCCGGGAGCCGGGAAATGGGCGACGATCTTGAGACGCGAGCGGCGCGGGTTGGTCTCGCCGTTCTTCTCGATGGCGCAGACCTGACGGCAGAGCCGACAGCCGGTGCACGCGCTCTGGGTGACCTGGATCTTCATGGGATTCCTCTCGGACGGACGGCACGGAGGGGGTCCGCTGTTCGATTCTGCTACGCCGGCCTGGGGGCGGGCGAAGAGGAAGGCCCCTTCCCTCCCTCCATGTCGACGCTTCCCTTGAATTGCGCGCCTTCCGCGATGGAGACCTTGGGGGACCGGATGTTCCCATCGAGGGATCCGGACGCCACGATCTCGACGCGGTCCGCGGCCAGGTTCCCCACGACCTTCCCGGCCACGACGATGAACTGCGCCTTCACGTCGGCGTGGACCTCGGCCTTCGGCCCGATCCGGACCGTCTTGGTCATCGAGATCTTGCCCTCGACCTTTCCCTCGATGAGGATGTCCTCGTCGCCGGAGAGCTCGCCCTGGATCCGCACCTGAGGCCCGATCACGGCGTTTCTCGCCTCCCCGCGGGACGCGTCTCCCCTGCCTCCGAAACCGGCTGGAACCGTAGGCTGGGCCGACCCGCCGTCCTTCTCCTGGAGCGTCCTGCTCTTGCCGAAAAGTGCCATGCGAAACCTCCCGAGTATAGACGATGGGAAGCCGCTTCGGGCCCGAAAAGCCGGGACCGGAAACCCGCGGAGACGGCCATTCCCCGGCCTCCGACCGCCCAGGGCCACTCCTTCCGTTGACCCCCGTCCGGTCCCGATGCTACCGTGCGGTCGATGCCCTCTCCGACAGGCGCCGACTAGATGGACCTGACCGAACTGCTCAAGTTCGTGACCAAGAAGGAGGCCTCCGACCTCCATCTCAAGCCGGGACGTCCGCCGCTGCTCCGGATCAACGGCCGGCTCGTCCCGCTGAAGACCGACCCGCTCTCGCCGAAGGAGATCGAGGAGATGGTCCTCCCGATCCTCTCGCCGCTCCAGAAGGAGAAGCTGATGGCGAACTACGCCGTCGACATCGGCTACGGGGTGACGGGCGTGGCTCGCTTCCGAGGGAACATCTTCCTGCAGCGCGGCAGCTGGACCGCGGTCTTCCGGAGGATCCCCTTCATCATCCCGGGCATGGACGAGCTGGGGCTCCCCGACGTCCTCGGAACTTTCATGGACATCCCGGCCGGGCTGGTCCTCGTCACCGGACCCACCGGGTCCGGCAAGTCGACGACCCTCGCGTCGATCATCAAGGGGATCACGGAGCACCATCCCCTTCACATCGTGACGGTCGAGGACCCGATCGAGTACCTCTTCCAGGACAACCTCGCCTCGGTCTGCCAGCGCGAGATCGGGACCGACACCGTGTCGTTCCAGGAGGCGCTGCGCAACGCGCTGAGGCAGGACCCCGACGTGATCATGGTCGGGGAGATGCGGGACTGGGAGACGATCGCGACGGCTCTCACCGCGGCCGAGACGGGACACCTCGTCTTCTCGACGCTCCACACCAACAACGCCGCCCAGACGATCGACCGGATCATGGACTCGTGCCCGCCGTCGATGGCGAATCAGGTCCGCCGGCAGGTCTCCCTCGTCCTCAAGGCGATCGTCTCGATGCAGCTGATCGAGCGGATCGACAACAAGGGACGGATCCCGGTCGTCGAGGTCCTCATCAACTCGCCGAAGATCCAGAAGCTGATCGAGACGGGAGAGACGAAGGACATCCTCGAAGAGATGGAGAGCTCGGTCGCCTACTACCGGATGCAGTCGATGAACCAGTCGCTGATCGCCTTGCTGGTGAACGGCGCCATCGACCTGCAGCGGGCGATGGAGCTGACCACCGACCCGGAGGACCTGTCGCTCAAGCTGAGAAAACTCTTCCCGGCCATCGAGGAGAAGTTCCGAGGAGGAATCATGGCTCCGACCGTCAACGACTTCTCGGCCATCACCGAGCTCATGGACATCAAGAAGCTCTACGAGGAGCAAGACGAGAAATGGAAGCTCCGTCTCCAGGAAAAGGACGAGCTGCTCCGGAGCCTGGAGGCCGACCTCCACGAGCGGGAACGGCTGATCGACGTGCGGGCCCAGCAGGCGGCGGACAGCGACGGAGAGGTCCTCCGGATGCGGCAGGAGGTCGAGAGGCTCAAGCAGGAGGCCGCGGCCCGGATCACCCAGCTGAACGAGAGGATCAAGGAGCTGAACCAGCGGCTCATGGGGACGACCGGCGCCAACCAGGCCGCTCCCGGCCCCCCGCCGTCCGGCTTCTTCAAGCGCTGAGGCCCTCCGGCGCGAAGACCGGTTCGCGTGACGCGCCTCACCCTTCCCGGGAGGGGCGCTGCCTAGAATTCCCTTCGCGGAGATGAGGAAGAGGCGGATCGCCGTGGCGGGCCTCGCGGCCCTGCTCCTGGCCGTGGGCGCCTCTTCGTGGCTCGGTTTCCGCCGCCTGCGCTCGACCGTAGCCCGGGCCACGGACCCGGCGCGGACGGAAGAGGGCCGGGCGCGTCCCCTCGCGTTCTCGCCGATCGGCCACGCCCGATTCCCCATGGACCTCTTCGCCGACCCGTCCCTCCTCTCCGTGGCCGCTGCCGGGGGCGAGCTCTGGACCGCGGGCGGCCTCGGCCTGTCGGACGGGACGAGGAGCTTCGACCCCGCCGTGGGCCTCCCTTCGGCCCGGGTCGGCGCGCTCGCGGCGTGGAGGAAGGACGTCGTGTTCGGTCTCGAGGCCGGCGGCTGGGGGAGGGTCAGCGACGCGGGACTCGAGACGGCGACCTCCGGATGGGGACAGCTCGAGGTCCGGGTCTTTGCCGAGACCGAGGCCGGAGAGCTCCTGCTGGGGGCGAGGCAAGGGCTCTTCCTCGCACCCTACGGGAACGGTTCGATCGAGAGGATCTCGGGCGAGCCCGTCCGGGCCGTCGCGCTCCTTCCGGGCGGTCTCGTGGCCGCGGGGGGCGAACGCGGCCTCCAGGTCCTCTCCCTGTCGGGGACGGGAACCCGCTCCGTGGCGACTCCCGACCCGTGGATCGAGTCGCTCGGGTGGGACGGAAAGAGCCTCTGGGCCTCGACGCCGCTCGGAACTGCCGTCGGGGATCCGCTCGCCGAACGCCTCCTCCTCGACCCGCATCCCCGCGGGGGGGACGTCCGCAAGGGTCTCGTCCAGGGAGGCGCCTGGTGGGGCCTGGCGGACGGCGGCCGGCTCGCCGCCCTTCTCCGGGACGGGACGCGGTCGGAGGAGCCCAACCCAGACGGGTTCCGGCGCCTCTTCTCCGTGGGAGGGAGCCTCTTCGCGGAGGCGCCCGCGGGCCTCTTCCGGAGGGAAACGGGGGGGTGGACCCTCGTCCGGAAGACCCTTCCCGGCGCGCTCCCGCTCTCCCACGTCAACGCCCTCGCGAGCACCGCCGGGGAGCTGTTCCTCGGGTTCTTCGACGGAGGGGTGGCCTCGTGCCGGCCCGGTCCGATCGGCTCCAGGATGACGGTGCGGCCAGTGAGCGGGAGCGCGGCCTGGGGGGTCAACGCGCTCCTCCCGTCGGGAGGGACCGTCTGGGCGGCGACGCTTCGCGGGGTCTTCAAGATCCGGGGAGGACGGGTCGAGCCGGTCGACGGCCCGGGCGGGGCGTATTCCCTCGCCCCGACCCCCACGGGGATCGCGCTCGGGTACGGGCAGGGGGTCTCGCTTCCGGGGGGACGCCTCCTCTCGGCCTTCCACGGACTTCCCGGGAACCAGGCGTACGCGCTGACGGCGGCGCGGGGCTCCGACGCCCTCTGGGTCGGGACGCCGACGGGGCTCGGCCGGATCGAGAATGCCCGCGTCACCGCGCGGGCGCTCCCCGGCGAAGGGAAGCTCCCTCACCCCTGGGTCACCGCCCTCGTGGACCTGGGCAGCCAGCTCGTGGTCGCCACTTGGGGAGGCGGCGTGGCCTCCCGGACCGGCGACGGCCCATCCGAACGGTGGGCCGCGTTCCCCGAGACCGACCGCCTGCGGGTCAACGCCGGCGCGATCGCCCTGGGCCCGGACGGCCGCCTCTGGATCGGGACGCAGGGCGAGGGAATCTGGCGGTCGGACCCTTCCATCACGCGGTTCGCGCCGGCCCCCTTCCCTTTGCCCTCCCGGAACGTCTATTCCCTGGCATTCTTCCCGGCAGACCGCCCCGACTCGCTCTTCGCCGGAACGGATCAAGGACTGGTCCGGATTCCGCTCTCGCCCGACCCGCCGGTTTCCACGGAGGCCCGATGAACGGACACCGTCTCTCGATTGCCGCTCTCCTCGGCGCTCTCGCCTTCCCGGCGCCGGCGCAGACCGGACTGCTGGTCCCCTCGTCGAAGGGGCATCCGGACGAGTCGGTGCTGGCTCTCCGGGAGATGAAGGTGGAGGCCGGCATCTCCCGCGGATACGCCCGGGTGAACGTGGTCCAGGTCTTCGAGAACAGGACCGGCGAGATCCAGGAGGGGACCTGGCGGTTCCAGCTCCCGCCGTCGGGCGCCGTCGGCGACTTCGCGGTCTGGGACGGGGCCGTCCGGATCCCCGGCGTCATCCTCGAGAAGAAGCGTGCCCGGGCGATCTACCGAGACCTGACCACGCAGAAGATCGACCCCGGCCTCCTCCAGCAGGGAGAGGAGGACGACCGCCCGGCCGGCGGCGGTGGTACCCGGCCCTCGGGAGGAGCGGCTTTCTCGGTGAAGGTCGCGCCGATCCCGGCCTGGGGGACCAAGCGGCTCGAGCTGGAGTACCAGCACGAAGTGCCGTGGGTCGACGGAGTGGGAGAGTTCCGCTTCCCGCTGAAGCCGGGCGACGGCCTGGGGATGACCGCCGGAACTCTCGGCGTCCGCGTCGTCCTCGAGGACGGAGAGCCCCTCCCGGGCGGGCCCGGGACGGTCGCCCTCGTCCGGTCCGGGCGCGAGTCGGCGTTTCAGGGAAAGGCCGTCCGGCTGGAGCAAGACGTCGTCCTCAGGTTCCGGCCTGGCGCGACGGCTTCTCTGGTCTTCACGGCGTTCCGGAATCCCCAGGGGAAGCTTCCGGATGGGCTCGCCCTGGCCCCCTGGGAGCGCCCCACCGAGATTCCCCCGGAGAAGGACGGGTTCTTCCTCCTCGAGTACCGCCCGGCCCTCCCGGCGAGCGCCCCGGCCGCCAGGACTCCCCGTCCGCCCGTGAGCGCGATCTTCCTCTTCGACACCTCGCTGGCGCACCGCTGGAGCGGTCTCGAGACCGGATGGGGACTGCTCGCCCGGATGCTGGACCTCCTGGGGCCCGACGACTCGTTCGCGGTGATCCCCTTCGACCGGTCCCCTGCCGCGGGGGCTCCCGCTCTCGCCCGGGCCCTGCCCGAAGCCAGGGCGAGCGCCCTCGAATTCCTCAGGTCCCGGCCCCTCCAGCCGGGAGCCAGCGCCGCGAGCGCCGTCGGCGAAGCCGCCTCCCGCCTCGCCCGGGTCGCCCCCGCGTCGGCGCGCATCGTCCTCCTGACCGGCGGCACGGCGAGCGCGGCCTCTCTGAAGGAGGCCCGGAAGGGAATCCCGCTCTTCACCGTGATGACGGGAGAGGAGCGCCCAGGGGGGCTCGCGGCCGCATCGGAGGAGTCGCTGCACCCGGCCTCGTCCGGCGAGGCGGAGGAGACTCTCTTCCTCCGCCGCCTGTTCGCCCCCCTTCCGCCGGCCGGCGCGGGAAAGCCGGTCGACGAATCGCCGCTGAAGGTCTCTGGCGCCGCCGGCGTTCGCGACGTCTACCCGGTCATGACCCGGCCCCCCGCCCCGGGATCGCTCTCCGGGTGGGTCGGCCGGTACGCGAAGGCGGCCCAGGGGGTCTCACTGGCACCGAAGGGAGAGGCCGTCCCCTCCGTTTCGGCGGACTTTCCCGAGACCGCCCTGGAGGCCCGCGACCTCCCCCGCCGCTGGGCGCGAGCCCGCGTCGACTACCTCCTCGCGAAGATCGAGCTGGAAGGCGAGAAGAGGGCGTGGGTGGAGGAGATCATCGCCCTGTCTCGCCGGTACAAGTTCGTCACGCCGTACACCGCGTTCCTCGCCGCCCCCAGGTCCCTCCTCAGGCCGCGCCGGATCCAGCCGGGAGACCCGGTCATCCGCATCGAGGCCGACCCGCAGATCGTCTCGGCCACGGCCCTCCTTCCGTTCGGCAAGGCCGTCGACCTCTCGCGCCGCCCCGGCTCGAACCTCTGGGAAGGACGATTCCTGGTCCCGGACGGCACGCCCGACGGCCCCCTGCCCGTGAGGCTGATCCTCACGGACGTCTCGGGGGCCAGGCTGGCCGAGACCAAGACCGTCGTCATCGACGGGACTCCCCCGGTCATCCGCCCCGACGTCCCGGCCCAGGCGACGGCCGGGGAGACCGTGACCGTGGGCGCCCGGACGGACGCCGACGTCGTCTTCCTCTCCGTCCGCGTGGACGACGGTCCGCCGATTCCCCTCCGGTGGGACCAGAAGAGCCTGAGGTCGACCGCGCTCCTCACCCTTCCGCCCGGTTCCGCCGGACACCGCGACCTCTTCTTCGAGGCTTCGGACTCGGCCGGCAACCACGGCTTCGCCCGCGCCGGACTGGAGGTGAGCCGATGAGCCGCCCGTCCCTGCGTGCCAGCGGCCTCCTCTCCGGAGGGGTGCTCCTCGCCGCCGCCTTCCTTTCCCGGCGGGAAGTGGCCGCGGGAGAGTCGTTGACTCCGTTCGCCGACCTGACCGACTCCGATCCGATCACCGCGATCGTCTCCCGGACCGCGACGATCGACGGCCGGCTCGTCCGCTACCCCACCCCGACCCGCGACCTGGCGGCCGCCCTCGAGGCGAGAGCGGCCGGCGGCGCCAGGGGCGGAGGAGGGGACGGGGCCGTTCCGTCCCGCGACGCCCTGCGCCACCTGGCCGAGGCCCGGCGCGAGCTGGGCGACCTGCCGGGCGCCGAGGAAGCCCTCTCTCGCTGGGCCGCCTCCTCCCCGTCGGGCGGCGGGACCGAGTGGAACGAGGTCGCCCGGTGGGCCGCGAGATACCGGCGCTGGCCGCTGGCGCGGACGGCGGCGGCGAAGGCGCTCGACGCTCCGGCGTCGAAGGGCGGCTTCCCGCTGGAGTCCCGGAAGGGCCTCGCCACCGACCGGATCGAGTGGGCGGGCGAGGACCGCGCGGCCGGGGACCCGGACCAGCTGCGGGGAGACCGGGCGTCGCGCTTTCCGGACGACCCGAAGTTCGCCGAGGAGTGGATCCGCGCGCTGGAGAAGGCGAAGAAGCTCCGGGAGGCCGACGACGCGCTCCTCGGGGCCAGGGCCCTCGCTCCGGAGAGGCGCGCGCTCCTGGCCGCCCAGCTCCGGGACGCACGGGGAGACCTCCCGGGCGCCCTCGACGTGCTCGAGAAGGCTGTCCTGGCCGGCCCCGGCCAGGCGCCCTCGCCGGAGCTCCTCAAGGTATTCGCCGCCGCCGTCGACCGGACCGGGCCCCGGCGAAGGGACGTTTGGAGAGCCTCGCTCGACCGCCGGTTCGATCCGGCCGCCCTCTCTCTCTACCACGCCTACTTCCAGGGGAAGGGCCGCGGGGACCTCTCCGCCGAGCTCCTCCTCCAGACCGAGCTCAGGCACTCCGGCGCCCTCGACCGGATCGCCTGGCTGCAGCTCTCCCGGCTCCACGAGGCCTCGGACACGATCCCGGAGGCCTTCCGGAGCCGCCTCGCGGCCGCCCAGGGAGCGAGCGCCGACGCGCAGAAGGAAGACCTGGCGGTCCTGGTCCACCTCGCCCTCCGGGCGGGTGCGCGCCCCCTCGCGTGGGGGACGTACAACGACGAGCCCCTGAGATGGGCGGCCCGCATCGACGTCCACCCCGGTTTCACGAGCGGAGCCCTCTCCTTCCTGATGACCGGCTTCGACGGCCGGAACGCCCTGCACGGCCTGGAGGCCAAGCGTCTCCCCGAAAGAACCTTCCGGACGGCCCGGCTCCTCCTCGACGAGCTGGAGCGGCGGGCGCCGGCCCATCCGTCGATCCCCGCGCTCGTGGTGGAGGTGATGGAGCGTTACGTTCAGCAGGGCCACGGCGCCGACGCCCTCCAGCTCCTTCCGAAAGCCGACCGCGGAGAGGCGCCGGTCCGGGCCGCGGCCCGCCGCGCCGCTCTCCTCGCGCTCCGCCAGACGAAGGAGGCCCTCCCGAGGGAAGCTGCCCTCTGGAAGGAGCGCCTTCGCCTCCTGGCCCCGGACGGCTCGGTGCCGCCCATGGCCGAGAACGCCGACGCGGACGGGTACGCGGCGGTCCTCCGGGAGGCGATCGCGCGGCTCGACGCCCGGGACCGCTCCCACCGGACCTCCCTCGACCTCCTCCTCGCCGAGCTGGACCGCCTCCCGGACGCGGAAGCCCTCTGGCTCTTCGGAACCGGACGCGTCGAGGAGTGGAAGCTCGACGACGAGATGGAGGGGCGCTACCGCGCGGCCCTGAAGAGCTTCGAAGGGCCCGAGTGGTGGAAGAGCCTGGCGCGCTGGTACGCGCGGCGCGAGAAGAGAGCCGAGCTCAAGGCCCTCGCGGACGACGTCGCCTCGTCGTTCCGCGGGTCCGAGCTCTTCCGCCGCGACCCGGGCGTGAGCGCCCTGGTCAGGGTCGAAGGGCAGCCCGAGCTGTTCATCAGGGTCGCCGACTACCTCCGGCTCAGGGCGCTGGAGCGGTTCCCGGCTTCGCCGGCCGTCCTCAAGGAGGCGGAGTCCCACCTGGTGAGCCTGTCGACGTACCGGGGATTGACCGGCGCCGCCCTCGTCGAACGGAAGGAGAGAGGCGTCGTGGACGACCGCCTTCTGGAGAACCGGAGGGACGCGGTCCTGTTCCAGGACGACGATCGCCGCGCCCGCCTCATCAGCGGGCTGATGCGGGACGGAGCGCTCGAGAGGTTCCTCGTGACGCTCGAGCAGAAGAGCGGCAAGAC
The DNA here is from genome assembly GCA_903845115.1 of uncultured Acidobacteriota bacterium. Taxonomy (GTDB): domain Bacteria; phylum Acidobacteriota; class Thermoanaerobaculia; order UBA5066; family UBA5066; genus CAIMWE01. The sequence continues at coordinate 14,209 of CAIMWE010000019.1, forward strand.
CCCGGTCGACCACCTGTTCCTTCTCGACGGCTGGAGCCGGCTCTCCCGTTTCGAGCAGGCGGTCCCCTGGGCGGACCGGCTCGCCGAGAGCTATCCCGGGGATCTCCGGCGGGCGACGGACGCGGTGACGCTCCACCGCTCCCTCTCGGGCCTCTTCCCGGCGGAGGCCGAGAACGCGGCCCGGATCGCCCGGACCGCGCTGCCGGCCCTGGAGAGCCCCGAAGGGCTCCTCACCCAGGTCGGCGAGATGTGGCAGGACCTCGACCGGCCCGAGCTGGCCGGCGCGGCGTTCCGGCAGGTCCTGGGGACCCGGCCACGGAACAGCGCGACCATCCTGGAGGTCGCCAGCACCTTCTGGGACTACGGGCGTTTCGAGGAGGCGTCGGGGGTCATTGCCGAGGGGCGGCGCACCCTGGGTCTTCCCCACCTGCACGCCTTCGAGGCGGGAGTCCTGAAGGAGGAGACTAAGGACCTCCCGGGAGCCCTGCAGGAATACCTCTCGTCCGTGGGCGGAGAGGATGCCGTCCCCGCGGCGGAGGCAGAGGAGCGGTGCGGGACGGGCGACGCCCGGGCCTCCCGCCGGCTGGCGCGTCTCGCGGGCCACCAGGGTCCGCGCGCGCTCCTCCTCGCCCGCATCGACGCCCTCCGGCCGGGGAGCCCGGAGTCGGAGGCCGCCGCCGTCCGGCTGCTCGCCGTCGTGGCCGAAGGGGAGGAGCCGGTCGACCCCTGGGACGACTGGGTCGACGACATGCCTCACGATCCGGTGGGGCGCGAGCAGCGCACGGCCAGGAAAGAGGCGTCCCGCCCCGCGGTGGAGAAGGGAGTCGTCGCCCTCGGGTCGAGGCTCCAGGAGAAAAGCTTCGCGCTCGCCGACCGGGCGACAGACCTGGCCTTCATCGCCGCGCTCCGCCGCTGGCGCCGGACCCTCCTCGACCCGCGCTGGACGGCGCCGCCCGAGCAGGCCGGTGTCGAGCTGGAGAGCCGGCTCCTCGCCCGCGCCTCGGACCTGGCCCCGACGCCCGAAGCCCGCATCGACGCCGAGCTGGCGAGGGCCCGGTACCTCGCCGCCAACGGGAGGGCGGCGGAGGCCGCCCGCATCCCGCCGGCCCTTCTCTCGAGGATCGACGCCCTCCCCGAGGGACCGGCGAAGATCCGCGCGCTCGTGACGCTGGCGCGCTTCGCCGAGGAACGCGGGGATCCCGTGGAGGCCTGGTCGCGCGTGTCGGCGAAGTACCCCTGGTCCCTCGGTGTCCTGGACGACCACCTGGAGTTCCTCTTCCGGACAGGGAAGGCGCGCGAGGCGCTGGACCTCCTCGAGAAGCGGTCCGCCTCGGCGGCCCCGGGGCACCGGGAGCGCCTCGTCGACCGCCTCGTGAGCGAGTCGCTCGACCGCGGCGACGTCGTCCGGGCCAAGCGCGCGCTCCAGGCCCGTCTTTCCCTGCCCCTCGAGCCCGAGGACCGCGTCGTGGCCGCGGGCCAGCTGGCGAGGATCTCGCTGCGCGAGGAGCCGGCCTTCGACGCCGTCACGCTCGGAAAGCGGGAGGCGAAGCTCGTCCCGGACCGCCTCCAGGCCGACCTCTGGAACGCGCTCGCCCTCGCCGCCCGGAAGGAGGCGCGACCCAGGGCCGACCTCACCCTCTCCATCGAAGCACTGAACCGCCGCCTCGACCGCGACTGGCTCGCGGGGGCGGCGAAGGCCGCGGCGGCCGCGGGACTCGACCCCGAGCTGCTCCGGTTCTTCGAGGCGCAGCGCGCGCGGAGCCCCCGCGACGTCCGGTGGGCCGTCGCCGTCCGCGACCTGAAGATGTTCGCAGCGGATCTCCCCGGCGCCATCGAAGCCGCCAGGGAGGCGTGCGCGATCGCCCCGGAGCAGGAGTCGCTCCAGCGGGAGGCCGTGACCCTCTTCGAGCGCGCCGGGAGGTTCCGCGACGCCTCCGACTTCCTGGCCGGATGGGCGAAACCGAGGGCGGGAGACGAGTCCGTCGCCATGTGGCGCGCGGGGCTCCTCGTCCGGGCGGGCGACAACACCAGAGCCGTGGAGATGGTGCGCGCGTATCTCGCCGCCGCACCGGCGGCCGGGAAGGCGCCGGCCGCGGACGACGAGGAAGGCGGCGGGGGCGGCAATCTCGCTCGCGCCGTGAGCCGCTTCCTCCAGTGGAACAGACCCAGGGCCGCCTGGATGCTCGCGTCTCCGCCGGACGGCAAGACCCCGGCGCGCGACGGGCGGCTCCCCCACCGCCTGAGGGCGGAACTGGCCCTCCGGGCCGGTCGTTTCGAGCTGGTCTTCGAGAAGTTCGGCCGGAACGACGATTTCCTGCGGGAGGCCGCTCCCGCCCTCGAGCGGACGGCGCGGCCGGAACAGCTCGCGGCTCTCCAGGAAACCCTCCTGGCGAGGCTCTTCCCCACCGGCAAAGCCCCCGATACGGAAGCGCTCAACCGGTACTGGTCGTTCGCGCGGAGCGCAGGTCTGCACCGCTTCGACGAGGCGATCGCCCGGAAGCTGTTCGAGAGGGGCGGTCCGGGCCCGTGGGGAACGGCGCCGCCGTTCGAGTTCGTGAAGGAGACGAAAGCGGTCGACACGGCCGTGGACAGCCGGCACTCGCTGGTCTTCGCCCCGCTGCCGACGGAGCGCGAGTGGGTTGGCTTCCTCGTCCAGCGAGACCGGACCGACCTGCTCTCTCCCGTCCTGGACCGGATGGTCGCCGAGATCGACCGGCAGGTCTCGTCGGGCGGCGCCGCGGCCGAGGTCCCCTTCGCCCGGTGGTTCCCGGTCGAGCCGTTCTCCCGCATGGCCGCGAGCGGCGATCACGAGGCGTGGCGCCAGGCCGTGAGGCGGTGGTTCCGCTCGGCCGAGACGTGGGCGCGCTTTCTCCAGGCGACGGGCAAGCAATGGGACGTGACCCGGATGGTCCGGCTCCTCGACGGGCCCGCACGCGACGCCTGGATTCAGGCCAACGCCGCTTCCGCCGGCAAGAAGCCGGGGAGCGCTGACGTCGTCCGGCGGGTCGGCGCCTCCCTCGCCGCGCTCGTCGAGAACGCCCCGGGAGCTTCCAGGGACCCCGACATCGTCCGGCTCCGAGGCCCGCGCACCATCGGCGATGTCCTCGGGAACGACCCGAAATGGGCCTTCTCGGAGCTGTCGTCCGGCGGCGGCCGGCCCCCCCAGGAGCTCTGGGACCATCGCCCCGGCGACGCCTGGTACGTCCTGGAAACGCTCGCCCGGCTCCGCGAGAAGGACTCCCTCTCCCCGTTCGTCCCGCTCGACTCCGTGGCCAGGGGCCAGGAAGGCGCCCGGGGTTTCCTCGCCAGCCGCACGGCCGAAGCGATCGGGGAGATCCCGCTCGCACTCCAGCTGGACGGCGGCGACGAGCCGATCGCCCGCCTCGACCGGCTCGAGAGGCGCCTCCGCTTGCTCGCCTCGTCGCCCGAGCGCAGGAGCGACGCGGCTGCCCTCTTCGCCAAGGAGGTGGCCGGGCGCCAGCGGACGGTCGACGCCGCGGCCTTCCGGCAGCTGGAGCGGATCGGCTCCGACCTCGCGCTCGGCGCCGCCATCGACCGGATCGACGCTGCGAAGCCCGTCTCGAACACCCTCCTCGTCTCCCTCGTCGACCGCTACGGACCCTCCCGCGTCTCCACCCTCGTTCCCGTCGACGCCTCGGACTTCCGCGCGACCATGGGATGGCGCTGGCGCTCCGATCTCGACGGGCTCTCCGGGGAGCGGCTGACCTGGGCGATCGATCGCCTCTGGGCCGAGGGGGCCCTTTCCTTCCCGGCCGCGGCGACGGTGCGCGCCAGGCTCTTCTGGCCCGAGGCAGCCGCGTGGCTCTCGCTCCTCGATCCTCCCCGGAGGAAACAGGGCCTGACGGCCGTGAGATCCCTCCCCGACCCGGCCGGTCTCCTCGTCTTCGCGGCCTCCCTGCCTCCCGAGACTTCGGCGGCCGGAGAGGCTCTCCAGCTCCTCCTCCTCCGCGCCGAGGTGACGAACGGGAACTCCGTCGCGGCCCTGAAACGGCTCGAGATGCTGGCGGCCGGCAACAGGGCTTTCTCCCGGGTGCCAGCCCTCCCCTCGCCGGTCGCCCCCCCGGCCAACCCCGAATCCAGCGGCGACGACGGAGAGCCTGCCCAGCCGCGGGCGGCGGAACGCCAGGAGCCCTCTTCGACCCTCCGTGCGGCCCTCAGGATCGTCCGCCTGTCGAAGGACCCGAAGGACGCCGTGCCGGCCGAGGAGTTCCTCGCCGAGAAGCTCCGGAAGGGAGAGATTCCCGGGAGCCTCTCCCAGCAGCGGTTCCTGGCCGTCGACCTCGCCACGAAGAAGGACGACCTCGACCGCGTCCTACAGCAGCTCGAACGGGACTGGGCCGGTGGAGACTGGGACGACAACGCCTCCCGTCTCGCCCTCGCCGACCTTCTCGCGGGGCGGGACGAGGTGGCCGCCTGGCGCTGGTTCGGGCGCGTGGAGGAGGCCCGCAATCTCGAGAACGTCCGCTCGCGATCCTCTCTGCTCGTGAAGTTGAAAAAGGCCGAACTGGCTCGCGGCGAGTGGATCGAGTCCCTCCGGCTGCCCCTCGACCGGCCCGAGGAGCTGATCGCGTTCGACGCCTGGAGGCAGCTCCCCGCCGGTCTTCCGGAACCGCCGGCCTCCTGGAAGGCCTCGGTGGTCTTCTGGAGGAAGAAGGCTCCGGACTTTCCGGCGTGGTCGGGCGAGCTGGCGGCGCACCTCAAGCGGAGCCCCTACGACCGGCTCGCCGCGAGGTCGGTTCTCCGGAGCCTCGCCCCGGCGTCCGAGGAGGCCGTGGCGCCGGCGGTCGCCGCCCTCGGCTCGCCGCAGGACGTCTCCTCCTGGCGGGTCGTCCGCGACACGGCGAACCGGTCGCTCAGGGGGGCCGCGGCCTTCCTGCCGCCGGGAAAGGCCGTCACCGTCGCCGACCTTCGAAATCGCCGGTTCTCGAAGGCGGAGATCGACGGGCTCCTCCGGACTCTCGCCCGCGTCGGCGCCTCGGGCGAGCGGACCGCTTATCTCGTCGACCAGTCCGTCGCGTCCCTCGAGGACCTCGGGGTCTCGCCGGTCGCTCCCCTTCGCTCCGAGGTGGCCCGGATCCGCCTGTCGCTCTTGCCGCCTCCCGCGGTCGTCCAGTCCACAGCCTCCAGGTGGAGCTATCTCAGACCCGCCGACCTCACCTGGGACCTGTATTCGAGGATCCTGACCGGAGAGGAGTCCCGATGAGAGCCCTTCCGATGCTCCTCGCCGCCTCGTTCCTTGCCGCGCTCGCCTCGCCGGCAGCAGCAGTAGCAGTAAGCGCAATTCCGGTGCCGGACGGTCCGGTGGTCCTCCGGGTCACCGACGTCCCGGCGTTCGACCGGGCCCTGACCGGCGGCCTCAGGAAGGCCCTCGCCGGCAAGCTCCCGGAGGCGGATCCCGCGGCGGCGGCCTGGAAGCGGACGAGGGTCGGGGGAAAGCTCGACTCGCAGTGGGCGCTCTTCGCCGCGGACCTTCCCCTCTCGTGGCCCGACATCCTCTCGCTCCGACCGTCCGAGCTCGCCTTCACTCTCCTCTCCGCCGGAGACCTGGAGGCGGTGATGGCGGTGAGGACCCCGCTCGCTGCCCTTCCCGTCAAGTTTCCCGCAGGCTCTCCCCGGACTCACCACGGCGTGACCTGGCACTTCGTCTCGCGCGGGGCGGGCGACCTGAAGACCCTCGACCGCCGGATCGGCCTCGCCTGGGCCAGGACCGGCGACCTCCTTCTCGTGGCGACGAGCGAGCGGGCCTTGCTGCTCGCCCTCGACGCGCCCCCGGAGCAGGCGAAGGCTCCCGGCCTTCCGGGGTTCGCCCACCTGAGGCTCGACATGGACCGGCTGAACCCGGACCACTATTTCCGCCGCGAGTTCCTCTTCCCCGAGGGGCGGGCGGCCCGGGGCATCGTGGAGGCTGCCCTCCGGGTGGAGGGAGAGACTCTCGTCGAGGTCCGCGAAGGCGTGGGGACCGACAGCCCCTCGGCGGCCAGGTGGCCGACCGAGGGCAGGGGCGTGGCGGCCGCCGGATGGGAGAGCGACGGCACGCGGTTCTTCGCCGCCCTCCGCCGGGCCTTCCTCGAGCCTCTTCCCGGCGAGCCCTCCGGCCGCCCCGTCCCGGTCTCGAAGGCAATCCCTTCGCCGGAAGGGGCGAGCGACGACCGGTACCTCGTGGACATCACACGCGCCGCTCCCGCAGCCGGCAAGGCCGGGGAAGGCGAGCTCCCGGCCTGGACGAAGTTCCTGGCCGAGGCGCATGTGGAGGGCTGGGGCTGGGAGATCGGCGAGAAGGGAGCCGTCCGCCTCGCCGTGATCCAGCCTCCCTCGTTCGACGGGCCGTTCCTCGACCTGGCGGCGGCGACCGTCCGGCGGCGCGCCGGAACGTCGTCCCGGGTCGGCGAGACGCTGCAGGTCGGCCCTGGCCTTTCCGCCTTCGTCGTCCGGCGGCGGGGCGGCGCGCTCTGGATCGGCCTGGCCCCGGAGGATCTCGCCGACGTGCCCGAGCCTTCGGTGGAGGCTACCCTCGTCCGGTGGGGGCGCGTCGATGCGTCCGTCGTCAGGAGCGAGGGACGCGCGTGGGCGGAGGCCGAGGGGACGTTCTCCCCGGACACCACGCGGCCCTTCTCGGACCGGGTCCTCGGCCTCCTGGGGTGGGCTCCGTCGCTCCGGACGGTCTCGGTCGAGCGGCGGCGGGTCGGGACTCGATTCGAGGAGAAGCTGGTCTTCTCGTTCACGAAGGCCGCCCCCGCCTCGAAGCCTTCCCCCGCGGCAGCGAAGCCCAAGGGCGCCGCTCCGACCCCGAAGAAGCCGAAGAAGGATTGAGCCCCGGCGCCGCGCTCCTCCTCGCCGTGGCGGCGGCCGCGGCCGCCACGGCAGGAGCGCCCGGGCCGTTCGAGGTCTGGAGCCTCCGCGGAGGAGTCCTCGACTCGGCGGCCGCCGGAGCCCCGGCGGCCCCGGTGGGGTCGATCCAGAAGGTGTGGGTGGCCCGTGCCTGGGGCGAGGCGCATCCCGACCCCTCCACCGCGATTCCCCGTCACACCTGCGGGCCCGCCTCCGGCTGCTGGAACCGGAAGGGGCACGGAGAGCTCGGCCTTCGCCGGGCGACGTCGCTCTCCTGCAACGTCTACTTCCTGGCCCTCGCTCGGGGCGTCCCACGGTTCGCCGCCGAGCAGACGTTCCGCGAGGCCGGCTTCGAGGTCCGGGGGGCCCTGACCCCGGAGCGGATGGTGGGTCTCGACACCGGGGGACGTCCCGTCACGATCCGGCCGGGGCGCCTCCTCGAGTCGTTCCGGGGGGCCGTTTCGGAGCCGTGGGCAGGCCGGGAGGACGTCCGCGCGGAGCTGGTCGACGGGATGCGCGACGCCTCCGAGGACGGCACCGGCTCGCTCGTGCCGCTTCCGGGGCTCGTCGTGAAGACAGGAACGGTGGCGTCCCTCGACCGGAACCCGTTGACGACCTCGGGGTGGGCGATCGCGGCCGACCCGACAGGAGGAACCGTCCGTCTCGCTCTTCTCCGGAACGGGACGGGAGCGCTGGCCGCGGCCCGCCTCGCCCTCCTCTGGCGCGAGGACGGAAAGGGGGCTCGCGCCTTGCCGCCAGCCCCCGTAGAGGACCGTCCCGGCGCGGCGACCGATCCCAGGCGCCGGCCCCTCCCCGAGAGCGTCCGGGTCCGTCTCTTCTCCGCCCTCTCCCCGAAGAAGATCACCGCGACCAACGCGGGGACGTTTCCGCTCCGCTTCCAGTCGAGGGCGGGCTCCCTCGAATGGGTCGGCCCGGGAGCGGCGAGGGAGGTCCGGGAAGGCTCCTTCCTTTCGTCTGGCGCGTGGGAGCTCTCGGTGGAGCCGTACGGACTCGTCCGGCTCGTCCGGGGGTCGCTCGAAGCTCGGGACGGGCGGCACCCGGTCCTGACGACGGCGCTCCGCGACTGGGTCGAAGGGGTCGTCCGTGCGGAAGCCCGGGGTTTCCCGGCCGAGCGCCTCGCGGAATTCGTCCCGGTGATCCTGCGGTTCCTCCAGCGCGGCGCCCGGCACGGACGGGAGGACGTCTGCGACCTCTCCCACTGCTGCCTCTTCACGGGCTTCGGCCCGGACGCCGGCTGGCCCAGACCCGACACGGCCAGGATGGAAGCCGGCGCGGCGAGGCGAGACCGGCCCTTCGTGCCGGAGACCGTCCTGACCGACGGCGATTGGGCCCTCGCTCTCGACTCCGCCGCTCGGCCCGGGGCTTCTCTCTGGTCGGGACACTGCGGGGGCAGCCCGCTCTCGGAGAGGGAGGTCTGGGGATCGGGGAGCGCCGCCGTCACCCCCTGCGAGCACGCGGCGCAGCACGGGCTCGAGGCCCGGTGGACGCGCACCGTCATGGAGGAGACGCTCGCCTCCGTCTTCCACCGGAGGCCCCTGGCCGTCGAGGCGACCGAGCGGGACGGCGTCCGGAAGACGGCGATCACGTTTCCCGACGGCCGGCAGGAGCTCCTCTGGGACGACCTGCATCAACGTCTCGCGCGGGTCGCGGGCTGGGACGCCCTCCCCTCGCCGCCCGACTCCTGGACCCGGACCGCCGCCGGCTGGGCGGTCGCCGGGCGCGGACGCGGCCACCGGGTCGGCTACTGCCTGGGGGACTGAGTGGCCGGTTCCCGGGTCCCCCGATTCACCTCCGAAATGTCCGTGTCAACGCTCTGCTCCGGCGCGGGGGGGAGCGTGTAGCGCGCGGGGGACCCGGCCGGTTCCCGGGTCCCCCGATTCACCTCCGAAATGCTCGTGTCAACGCTCCGCTCCGGCGCGGGGGGGAGCGCGTAGCGCGCGGGGGACCCGGCCGGTCCCGGGTCCCCCGATCCACTTCAGTAACGCCGCATCAGGCCGACCACGACACCCTGGACTCTCACGGTCGACTCGTCGACCAGAAGAGGCTGAATCCGGTCGTTTGCCGGCTGCAGCCGGATCATTCCGGCGGCCTCACGGAAGAACCGCTTCAGGGTGGTTTCCCCCGACACGAGCGCCGCCACCATCTCCCCGTTCGCCGCGGACTCCCGCCGCTGGATCACCACGAGGTCGCCATCGTGGATTCCGTCCCCGACCATCGAGTCGCCCCGGACGCGGAGAACGAAGTGGTCCCCCCGGCCCGTCAAGCTCTCCGGGACCGACACCGTCTCGTCGCCGGGCAACGATTCGATCGGACTCCCTGCGGCGATCAGGCCGAGCAGCGGGAGTTCCACCGCCCTCGCTTCGGCTCGATCCGTCGGGACGAGGAGCGACCGCCTCTTGTTCCAGTCGCGGACCAGGGCGCCCTTCTCGAGGAGGAGCCGGATGTGCTTCTGGAGCGTGCCGAACGAAGAGAAGCCGAACCGTTCGCAGATCTCTCGCTGGGTCGGCGAAATCCCCTTCCTCGCCCGGTAGTCGCGGACGAAGTCGACGATTTCCTTCTGTCTTTCGGTCAGCGCGATCTCTGCCATATTCTTTTCGGCCACTTGACGATCCTGCCTTATTTTATTAGGCACGGCTGCAAGATATGCCGATCTTAGGCGCAAATGGACCGCAAGTCAAGCCCGCTCCGAGGGCGAGATGGCACGGCGATGGCTTGACGTGGCCGGTCCGCCGCCTTATGTAGGTCTGGACGATGGCGCGTCCCCCTCAGCAAGACCCGGCCGAGATCGAGCTCGGGAGGATTCCGGAGAAGCTGAGGCGCTTCTTCCTCTCGCGAGGGGTCCGTACCGAGGACGAGGCACGGGAGATGGCGCAGGAGACGGTCCTGCGAGTCCTTCAGAGGATGAGCCGCGGTGAGCTCCTCCAGTCGACCGAGGCTTTCGCCCTCGGCGTGGCCAAGAACGTCTTCTTCGAATACTGCCGTCGCGTCGTCAAGTCGAACGCGCAGGACGGAATCTCGGGCGCCATCGATCTCCCCTCCCACGACGACCCCCTGGCCGACGCCCTCGTCAACAGCCGGCGCCTCCTGGTGCAGAGGGCCCTGGGCCTCCTCCCGGACCGGATGAGGAGCCTCTTGCTCAAGAGGTTTGTCGAGGAAGTCCCTTCCCGGACCATCGCGCGGGAGGAGGGGATCTCCACCGACGCCGTCGACATGCGCGTCTACCGCGCCAAGCGAGAGCTGAAGAAACGGATGGAAGAGTCCCGACCCGGTGCCGAGGAATAGAGAGGACGAATGAGCGCGACGCCCAGGAGTCCAGGTCCTGAAGAGATCCGCCACTACCTCCTCCGACGTCTGACGGACACGGCGAGGACCCGTTTCGAGGAGGCGTACTTCGTCGACGACGGTCTCTTCGACCGGATCGAGTCGGAGGAGGACCGGCTCGTCTCCGACTACGTCCTCGGGCATCTGAGCACGAGCGACAAGTTCCGGTTCGAGGCTTCGCTTCTCCGGACTCCCTACTACCAGGAGCGAGTCGACACCACGAGCCGCATGCACCGCCGGCTGGTCCGCGCGCCGGGAGCCCTCCCCTCGAGGCGCGAACCGCAGGCGGAGCGTCCGGCCGCTCCCCGGTCCAGACGCCTCCCCGACCTCCCCCTGTTCCCGCCGGGCACCGGGAAGGCCGTCGCCATCGTCGTCCTGGGAGTTCTGCTCGTCGCCGCCCTGCTGTCGGCGGTCCAGCTCAAACGCGACGTGGATGCCCTCAAGACAGGCCGCCAGCAGCTCCGGGCTCCGTTCGGGGCAGTGGCCGAAAGCCCCTCGGCCACCCGGGTTCTCGCCTTCACGATCCCGGGCGGAACCGGCCCCCCAGTCGTTCACCTCGACGCCGTGCCGGGAGGCTCGCTGCTCGTCGTCCCCCGGACGTCCCTGCCCGCCGGCAGGGCCAGCGTCCGCCTTTCGCTCGTCGACTCGAGAGGGGAAACCGTCTGGGACAGCGGCCTCCTCACGCCTCCGACCTCGTCGGCCGAGGGGGATCTCCCCGTCTCCCTTCCGGCGGGCCAGCCGCCCCGGGGAATTTCCTTTCTCCAGGTCGGGACGGGCGGCTCGAGCTCGCTCCTGGCCGTCCTCGAGACGTTCTGACCCGCCCCGGCCCGCCGAAGGTCCCGATTGACTGTCTACGGCGGGGCTCCGGGCCACCAGGCCAGTTTTCGTTCCTGGGCGTTGGATTCCCCCTTCCTCCTGCACTCCCGTTCGAGGGGTGGGCCTGACGCCTCATCAGCCCTCCTCCTTCTCCTTCCTCGACCGCCGCCGGGGTCCCTCCTCCCTGGCGGCGGTTTCCTTTTCTCGCCAAGAAGACGAAAAGCCCGCCGTTTCCGACGGGCGACTCTTCATTCGATAGCGGGGAAAGTGTAATGGTCGGGGCGAGAGGATTCGAACCTCCGACCCCACGGTCCCGAACCGTGTGCGCTACCAGGCTGCGCTACGCCCCGACCCCGAGAGCGAGCGCCGACTCTAGCACCTCGGCTTCCCTTTTGCCATCCATTCCCTGGAATCGAGCCGCCTTCCCGGACCGATCTCCCTGATCGGAGACCTTCCTCGATCGGACTTGACAGCCAGGGATCTTCCCGTATGCTCCGGCGTGAAGCTCGGGGATGGTAGTTCCAGCCCAAAGTGATCGTTTGCCCCAGATGGCGCGGTCGCGAACCAAGAAAAACCTCGCTCGATGAAGCTAATCCAGAACCAAGGAAATTAAGGAGATATAAATGAAGAAGCCCGTTTCGATCCTCGCCCTCGGCATCCTCTCCCTCGGCATGGTCGCCACCGTCGCCTGCGGCGGCGAGCAGAAGAAGGAAGCCGCTCCGGCCGAGGCCCCGAAGGTCGTCGAAGAGAAGCCGGCTGCCCCCGCCACCCCGGCCACCGCTGCCCCGGCCACCCCGCAGACCGCTGCCCCCGGCACGGCTGCTCCGGCCGCCCCGGCCACGGCTGCTCCGGCCGCTCCGGCTGCCCCCGCCGCCCCGGAAAAGAAGTAACCCCGGTCTTCCGTGACCAGGAAGGACGCCCCGGTCTCCGGGGCGTCCTTTTTTGTATGCGCCTTCTCGCGTACCCGGATCTGCCGATGCTCGACGCGCTCCTGATCGACCTCGGAAACGTCCTCGTCCGGTTCGACCACGGCCTCACTCTCCGGCGGATCGCCTTCGCGGCCGGTGTCGCCGACCCCGACTCTCTCCGGTCCGCCCTGTTCGGCCCGATCGAACGCGACTTCGACGCGGGACGCCTCGATCCAACTTCCTTCTTCAGGCAGGCGGAGCGCGCCGCCGGTCTCCCGTCCGTCCCGGACGAGATCTGGCGCCCCGCGTGGCGGGACATCTTCGAGCCCATCCCCGAAGCGCTGGCGCTCCTCTCGAGGCTCCGCCCGGGCGTCAGGAAGTGCCTCGTTTCGAACACGAACGAGCTGCACTGGGAAGGGGTGAAGGCCGTCTGCGACGTCGAGTCCCGGATGGACGCGCTGGCGCTCTCGTTCGAGGTCGGCCTGGTCAAGCCGGACCCCGCGTTCTTCCGGCACGCGCTGGATCTCGTCGGCGCCGCTCCCGGAGAGGCGCTCTTCGTGGACGACCGCTCCGACTTCGTCGAGGCGGCGCGGACCCTCGGAATCGCCGGGGTGGCGGCCGCGACCACGGCGGAGCTGGAACGGGGACTCCGGCTCCACGGCCTCCTTCGCGCCGACCCGAGTCCGCCTTCCCCCGCCCGGTCGTAGTAACGTCAGGTCCGGGAAGACCTCCGGAGGAAACCGCCTCATGAAAGCCCCCCGCCTCTTGGCCTCCCTCCTGGTGGCCGCCCTCGCGGCCGCCACGCTGCCGGCGTGCAAGAAGCAGAGCTCGGAAACGGCCGAGTTCGAGGCCAGACCCTCCGCCGGATCGGCGAAGGCGGCGGGCGGCGGAATCGCCTTCGCCTCTCTCGGCTACGACGAGGCTCTCTCGAAAGCGTACGCCGAGCAGAAGCTCGTGATGGTCGACCTGTACACGGACTGGTGCGGCTGGTGCAAGAAGATGGACCGCGAGACCTTCTCCGACCCGAGGGTCGGGCGGGCGACGCGGGGAATGGTCCCGATCCGGGTCAATGCAGAGAAGGGCGGCCAGGACGTGGCGAGGAAATACCGCGTGGACGGCTTTCCCGTCGTCCTCTTCCTGGACGGTAAGGGCCGCGAGGTCCAGCGGATCCGCGGCTTCGTCGACGCCGAAGAGCTGCTCAGGGTGGTCGAGGGCCTTCCTCGCGCCGGGGCCTGACGCGTCAGGGCCTCTCCCGTCCTCCCTCCCGCGCGGGGAGGACTCCGCGCGCGGCCAGGGCCACGGAGAGCACCAGGGAGGCGTCGGGATTCCGGTCTCCGCTGGGGGACTCGCCAGGCATGCCGGCGCCGACGGCCGCGAGCGCGGAAGCGACCGACGAGACGAGGCACGCGGCTCCCGAGCGGCCTTCGGCGGCCTCGTGGAGGACGTCGGCGTACTGCTTCGCCACCGCCTCCGGTGACCGGGCGCGGCCCCACGCCGCGGCGGCCTCCGAGCGCCGGCGCCGCGCCTCTTCGTCGCCGGCGAGGAGGTCCAGCGTCCGGGCGATCGCCGGCACCTCGTCCCTCCCGACCGGGATCTTCGAGGCGAAGGCGTCCGGCAGCTCCCGGAACCACCCGACGTCGTTGACCACGAGGGGAAGGCCGAATCCGGCCAGGCGGCAGACTGCGCCCGAGGTCTCCCCCACCGTCGGATAGCGGAGGTTGACGGCGAAGTCCGCCGCCGATGCGGAACACCAGAAATCCTCGTCGCTCAGGTACCCGCCGAAGGCCACGTCGTCCTCGAGGCCCAGAGAGACCGCCAGCGACTTGAGGGGGTCGTCGACGGCCACGGCCCCGCCGACGAAGAGGAAGGGCCTCCGGTCGCCCGGGACGAGGGCCAGTCCCTCGAGCAGCTTTCCGATCCGCTTGGCGGGAGTGACGACGCCGAGCGAGACGGCGACGACGCGATCAGAGGGGAGCCGGAGCCGGGCTCTCGCCTCCGGGCGGGGGGTCCGCGGGGCCGCCACGACGTGGTGGGGAATCTCCACGACACGGGCGCCGGGGCGATCCCGGAGCACCGCCCCGCGCACCAGCCGCGAGTGGGTGATCACGGCGGTCGCGTCGGCGACGACGCCGCCCGACATCGGGAAGGCCCAGGGGTCGAGGTCCCAGATCGGAATTCTCGGGCCGGCGACCGAGCGCGCCGCGAAGTTCCTCCCGCGGGCTCCGTGCGCCCGCTCCATCTCCCGGACGTACTCGGCGTCCTTCCCGTGGTCCAGATACGCCGCCGCGAAGAGGTGGTGGAGGGCGTAGTCGTGGAGCACCACGACGGCGGGGACCTCCTTCGCGTGCCGGGCCAGCGCTTCCACGGACGGAAGGTGAAGGGGATCGTTGCCGACCTGGAGCAGGACCACCGCGGGGCGGTCGGAAAATGCCCGGTCGGCGTCGGAAGGCTGGTACGGGGTGACGTCGACGTGCTCGGCCAACGCCGGCAGCAGCTCGCTCGAGTAGTCCGCGATCCCGGACCGGACCGGCGGCCAGGGGCTGACCATCGCCACGGAGAGCCGGGGCCAAGTCAGCCGATCCCTCCCGCCTCGAGCAGGGTCCGGACGGCGCTCTCCCACGTGATCCCCCGGACGGCCTCCCGTCCCGCACGGCCCATCTCCCTGGCTCTCGCCCGGTCGGCGAGGAGGGAGGCGGCCGCCTCCCCCACCGCGCGGCCGTCCGGAGGGACGACCCGGCCTGTCGCGCCGTCGCGCACGAACTCGAGCGGCCCGCCGGAATCGGTGCACGTCACGACCGGCCTCCCCGAGAGGAAGGCCTCCAGGGCGATGTAGCCGTAGTCCTCGTCCGCCGGCGTGAAGAGGACCGCTCCGGCCGACGCGTAGAGCTCGACGAGCTCCTCGTCGGTCACGGTCCCCCGAAAGTCGACCCGCGCCCCCGATCGCTCCGCGATTCCCCGGAGGCGGGCCTCGTCCGGCCCCGCTCCGGCCACCACGAGGGGGAACCAGCCCGCGGCGGCGCCCTCGATCGCCAGCTCCATCCTCTTCCACCGGTCGAGGCGCCCGACCACGAGCGCGAAGTCCCCGAGGGCCCCTTCCCGGTAGCGCCCGGCCAGAGGGGGCGGGTGGTAGAGGGTCGTGGAGTCGATCCCGTTGAAACGGGAGAGCCTCGCCGAGGTGTTCTTCGCGTTGGTGAAGATCCGCCGCGCCTCGCCGAGGCCCGTCGCGTCGGCCGCGGCGATCAGCTCCCGCCAGCGGGTGTCCTCCGGCCCCGCGTCGAAATCGCTCCCGTCCGTCCCGAACCGGTCGTAGGCCTGACGGAACTGGTGGATCAACCAGACCACCTTGTTCGGGTGGCGGACGAGGTACGACGGAAACTTCATCGGGATCACCAGGTCGATCGGCATTCCGTCCGACCCGGTGACGTCGAGGAGCCGCCACGCGAGGGCCGACAGCAGGATCTGTTCGCGCGGGTACCACTTGAACGGCACCTGCGCCAGCTCCGCCTCGTGGCCCAGCGCCCGGATCTCGCGGACCAGCCCCGCGGCGTGCCGCTCGGCGCCGCCGGAGACGAACGGCACCTGGGCGGTGCAGACCAGGACGCGCGCCATCTATTTCGTGCCGATCACGGCGATGTCCTGCGGAGCGAAGAGGAGCCGGGAGACTGGCGCGAGATCGGCGCTCCCTGCCGCCGGATCGGGGATCCGGTCGCTTTCGGGGACCGGCGAGCGGTAGTCGATCACGACGTCCCGGAATCCCGCCGCGCCCAGGAGGTGGGCCAGCGACGGCCCCGGCACGGGGCGAACGTGCGAGAGGTCCATCCAGAACCACTTCATCGCGTAGACCGATTCGGGGTTGACGGTCTCCAGGAGCAGCACACCGCCCGGCGAGAGCTTGGCAACCGCTAGGTCCACGAGGCGGAAGAGCGACTCCGTCGGAAGGTGCTCCACCACCTGAAAAGCCGTGATGCCGCCCAGGGACCCGTCGGGCCTGGCTGCCAGCCACGAGAACAGGTCGGCGCGCTCGACGTCCAGCCCCCTGGCGCGGGCGTGCTCGGCCATCAGCGGATTGGCGTCGCACCCCAGTCCCGGGATCCCGGCGGACGCCAGGACCGTGAGGAACTCGCCCCTCCCGCACCCCAGGTCGGCCACGGGCCCCGCGACGGACCGGAACCGCTCGACGTCGCGGGATTGCCGGCGGCGGATCTCCTCTTCCGACCCGCGGAACGTCTCCTCGAAGCTCATGTAATGCCCGGCCCGGAGGGGATCCCCCGGATCCACGCCGGCCCGCCGGCCCGTCGCGCTTCCGCTTTCCTCCGCGCCCCGCGAGACCGGGGCCGCTCCGGCCCGGACCGTCGTCCACTCGAGGCGGAGGGCGCGGATCTCGCGCTCCAGGTCGCCCAGCCGCCGGTCCGCTTCCGCCTTCTCCGCCGACAGCCTGGTCGCCGTCCCGAGCAGGCCGTCGATCTCCGCTCCCCGGCGGTCCGCCTCCCTCTCCAGCCGGTCCAGTCTCTTCGTCGACGCGGAGGACTCGCGTCCGAGCGCCTCCCGCGCCGCGGCCTCCTCGGCCAGGCGCCGCCCGAGCGACGTGCCGAGCATGGAGAGCCGCCGATCCGCCTCGGCCAGGACGTCGTCGGAGACTTTCCGGAGGCCTTCCTCCACCCGCCCGTCCACCGCCACGACGCTCTCGGTCGCCCGACGCCGCGTCTCCTCGACCCCCTGCTCGATCTCGCGGAAGGCGATTCGCAGGGCCTCGAGGAGAGCCGAGTTGAACACCGTCTGATCGCGCGTGACGATCCTGAGCGCTCGCAGGACGAGCGCCTTCGCCTTCCGGGCCCGGGCATCGGCAGGGAGGACCGGGGCGAGGAACCGGGCGCCGTTCTCGAGCATCGCCCGCGGGCCCTCCAGGACGAACTCCTCCGGGCCTCCGGCGTTCCTCCTCGCCGTCGCCGCTCCCGAACCGGGCAACGGTGTCGCGAGGGCGGCCAGGGTATCGGCGATCTCCCGGGCGATCGACTTCGTCTCTTCCTCGGGCTCGTCCGCTCGCTTTGGCGTCATGGGCCGCTAATATTACGTTCGTGAACGCCTTTACGCTTCGACGATTCCGTCCGACGTCTCTCGTGCCGATGATCGCGATCGCGGGCCTCTGTGCCGTCTTCCTCTCGCACTGCCGCTCCGGCGAACCACCGGCTCCGCCCGCGGGCGCCGCGCCCCAGAGCACGGCGACTCCACAGACGAGCACCACGCCGCCCGGGAATCCCTGGGAAGGGGTCCTCTCCCCGCTCACCTATCCGGGAGAGCGCCATCTCGCCAACGTCCGCCAGCTGACGTTCGGAGGAGAGAACGCCGAGGCCTACTGGTCCTCGGACGGCAAGCAGCTGATCTTCCAGTCCACTCACCCTCCCTTCGACTGCGACCAGATCTTCGTGCTGGACGTCGACCGGCCCGGCGCCGAGCCGCGCGTCGTCTCGACGGGAAAGGGCCGGACGACCTGCGCCTACTTCTTCCCCGACGGGCGCCGGATCCTCTACGCCTCGACCCACCTCGGCTCGCCGAGCTGTCCGGCTCCCCCGGACCAGTCCCAGGGCTACGTGTGGGGCCTCTTCCCCGACTTCGACATCTTCAGGGCGAATGCCGACGGGACCGGAGTCCAGCGGATCACCTCGGCGCCCGGGTACGACGCCGAGGCGACGATCTCGACCGACGGGCGGAAGATCGTCTTCACGTCCGCCCGGGACAACGACCTGGAGATCTACACGATGTCCCCGGACGGGTCGAACGTGAAGCGGATCACGAACCGGCCGGGGTACGACGGCGGACCGTTCTTCAGCGACGACGGCGAGTGGATCGTCTACCGGAACTCGCAGCCCGCCACCGAGGCAGCCCTGGCCGACTTCCGGGCGCTTCTCTCCCGCGGGCTGATCCGGCCCACGACCCTCGAGATCCGCGTCATGCGGGCGGACGGCACGGACGACCGGCCGGTCACGTCGAACGGAGCCGCCAATTTCGCCCCCTTCTTCTTCCGGGGCGGGCACGACCGGATCATCTTCTGCTCGAACCTGGGCGACCCGAAGAAGCGGAATTTCGACCTCTGGACGGTCCGGACCGACGGAACGGGCCTCGAGCGGGTGACGTACAACCCGACGTTCGACGGCTTTCCCATGTTCTCCCCCGACGGCAAGCGCCTCGTCTTCTGCTCGAATCGCCACAACGCGAAGCCAGGGGAGACGAACGTCTTCGTCGCCGACTGGATCCCCTGACCCTCAGCTCCCGGCCGGCTCCGCCGCCGGCCGGGAGTTCTGTTCCCGGAGCACGTCGAGCAGCGTCGCGGCGAGCGCCAGCGAGATCGGCCCGATGAAGATGCCGAGCAGGCCGAAGAACGACAGCCCTCCGAAGACGCCGACGAAGACGACCAGCGTGTCGAGTTCCGAGGAGCCCCCGATGAGGAGGGGCTTGAGGATGTTGTCGGCGAGGAAGGAGGTGACGACGAGCCCCCACGCCGCGAGGAAGACCGCCGCCCCGTGGTGGCCCGTGAACCAGAGGACCAGCGACCCGGGCAGCCAGACGATCGCCGTTCCCCCGATCGGGAGGAGCGAGAGGAAGGCCATGGCCGCCCCGGCGAGGGCGGGCGACGGGAGACCGGAGATCCACCACCCCAGCGCCCCGCTCACTCCCTGGGCGAGGGCGCAGAGGAGGGAACCGAGGAAGATCGACTGGAGCATTGCGAAGAGGGAGCCCCCGATCCGCTCCCTCCTCTCGACCGCGATCGGCAGGATCTCCAGGATCCTGGCGGTCATATGGCGGCCGTCTCGAAGGAAGAAGAAGAGGAAGAAGAGCGTCATCAGGAAGCTCATCACCGCGTCGAAAAGGGAGAGGAGGAGACCGCCGCTCTTCTGCGCGAGGAACGTCGCCGCCTCCCCGACGAACAGCGCCGTCCTCCGGGCGATCTCCTCGGACGAGACCCCCGTCTTCTCGGCGACGAACGCGACCACTCGCTCGACCGCCGGAATGGCGAGGACGTCCTCGACTCCGTGGACGTTCTGGTTCTTCAGCTCCGCCACGGTGCGGCTCGCCACGTCCGAGGCCTGCCACGCGAGGACTCCCGCAAGACTTCCCGCCGGCAGGACGACGAGGACCCCAATCGCGAGCGACAGGAGCAGCGCGGCGAGGTTCTTCCTCGAAGGGTACCGCCCCTCGAGCCAGAGCCACGGCCGGTGGAACGCGACGGCGAGGACGATCGCCCACGCGATCGCCGTCAGGAAAGGGGCGAGGAGGGCGATGCAGATCCCGCCGATCGCGGCCGAGAGCACACAGAACACGAGGACCGGGTAGGCTCCGGACCGGCTCGCCGAGGTCACCGGAACACCCCCTCCAGGAGCATGACGTCGTCGTTCATCCACTGGCGGGTCGTGATCAGCGACCGCCCGTCGGGCGAGACGGCCATGGTGTGGATGGCCCAGAACTGGGTCACGTGGTCGGCGTTGAAGTCGAACATCCTCTTCGGGGGGGCGCTCGCGTCGATCGGAACGGAAACGAGGTACGGGTCGTTCTTCTGCCCCGCCCAGGCAAAGACCGTCCGCCCGTCCGGGCTGACGGCCGGGTACCACCCGGCCGGGATCAGCAATCGCACGGGTCCGCCCGATAGCGGCGTCACGTAGACCCCGCACTTCTCGTCGACGTCGCACGTCCGGAACACGGCGTACTCGTTCGACGCGGCGGGCTGCGTGATGTCGTCCCCGAAGAGAACCCGGACCGCCCCGGTGGCCGCCTCCACCGCGCAGAGGGATTCCTTTCCGTCCGGGTGCCTCCGGATGAAGACGACGTGACGTTCGTCCGGAGTCGGGCTCGCCCAGTCGTCCGATTCCTTGACGTCGTTGGTCAGCATCCGGGGCGGGCCGCCCGCGACCTCCATCACCGCGATCCCCCTCGTCTTGGCGGGCCGCTGGAGGGAGAGATAGACCCGCCGCCCGTCGGCCGACGCCTTGGGGGTCCCGCCTCTCGTCACCAACGAGCGGCTTCCCCGGGAGTCCTCCAGGAAGATATCCAGGTCCTCGCCCGGCCGCGTCCAGTCCCCGTACAGGAGGCGGCCGTCCGACAGACGGGCTGGGGCCCAGACCGAGCCCGAGTTCGTCAGCTGGCGTCCGCGCCCGTCCGAGAGAGAGAACTCCCAGGCATCGGAGATGAAGCGGCGGGACTGGACGAGCATCGAGGTGCCGTCGGGAGACATGCTGGGCGAGAGGAGCATCGAGCTCGCGGGCATGACCTGGGTCGGCGCGCCGGCGTCGGGCGAGACCATCCAGATCGTCCCAGTCCCGCTGCGGGTCGAGGAGTAGAGGATGCCCGAGTCGTCCGGCAGGAACTCGACGTGCCCCCAGACGTCCGCCGCGTCGTCCGTCAGCCGGGTCGGCGCTCCTCCTTCGGTCCGGACGCGCCAGACCTCTCCGCGGGTATCCGTGAAGATGAAAGTCCAGAGGAAGGCGATGTGGGTTCCGTCGTGGGAGAACCGGGCGCCGACGATCCGACCCGGTCCGCTCTCGACGAGCGTCCTCTGGGCGGTGCCGTCCACGTCGGCGACGACGAGGGAGGTCCGGTGTCCCTTCGGGCGGATGAAGAGGAGCCGCTTGCCGTCACTCGAGACGTGGGGCTGCTCACCCCCCTCCACGATTCGCCTGACCGATCCGCCGAGGGCCGGAACGGAGCAGATCGAGGTCTGCCGGGTGACCGGGTCCTCGAAGGAGAAGAGGATGGTCCCGCCGTCGGGAGTGAACACCGGGTGCCGCTTCTCTCCTCCCGGCTCGGTGAGGCGGATCGGGGAGCTGGAAGCGAACAGCTGATAGTAGATGTTGCTCTCGCCCCCCTCGTTCGACGAGTAGGCGAAGCCCTTGCCGTGGGGCGAGTAGACGGGGTCGGTTTCGCGGTAGTCCGACTGCAGGAAGAGGCGCGTCGACGAGGGAGGCCCCGGGACCTTCCTCCTGGACCTCCCGACGCCGATCCCTCCGGCCAGCGCCACCACGGCGAGGACGGCGGCGACGGCCGCCGGCCGTCTCCAGGGCCGGGACCGCGGAGGGGGGGCCGCGGCCGGCGGAACCCCGGGCCGGATGATCGGTCTCAGGGCCGAGGCGTCCCGGCTCTTCCGGAGGAAGCGCCGGAGGTCCGACGACATCTCCCGGATCGACTGGTACCGTTCTTCGGGCCGCTTCTCCAGCGCCTTCTCGAGAACGGCGAGGAACGTGTCGGGCAGAGCCTTTTCGGCGTCGATCGGGGAGGCCGGGTCGTAGACGATCGCGTGCATGACGTCCACCGCCGACGGCCCGTCGAACGGCCGTCTTCCCGTCGCCATCTCGTAGAGGACGATCCCGAGCGAGAAGATGTCGGACCGGGCGTCCACCTCCTGCCCCTGCGCTTGTTCTGGGCTCATGTAGTGAACGGTCCCGACGACCATCCCGTCGTTCGTCAAGGGCTCCGGCGCGCCCAGCGGCCGCCCCGGACGCTCCAGGATCTTCGCGAGACCGAAGTCGAGGACCCGGACGCGGCCGTCCGCATCGACGATCAGGTTCCCCGGCTTCACGTCCCGGTGCAGGATCCCGGCGTCGTGCGCCTTTGCGAGGGCCTCGGCCACCTCGATTCCGCATTCGGCCACCCGGTCGACCGGAAGCGCTCCACCCTTCCAGATGAGCTCGTCGACGGTCTGGCCGGAGACCAGCTCCTGCACGATGTAGGGAATCCCGCCGCTCTCGCCGATGTCGTAGACGGGGACGATGCCCGGGTGGCTCAGCGTCGCCACGACCTTCGCCTCGGTCTCGAAGCGCCGGCGTTTCTCGGGAGTGCCGACCGCCTCCGGCGGGAGGATCTTGATCGCGACGTCCCGGTCGAGGGCGATGTCGTGAGCCCGATAGACCTGACCCATCCCTCCGGACCCGAGTTTCTCCTCGAGACGGAACCGGGACAGGACGCTGCCCGGGGCGACCGTGATCGGCTTGTCGTCCACGCGGGCCGATGATATCGGATCGGTTGATAGACTTTGCACAGATGTTCCCGACCGGCGCGCGCCGCAAGCCGCCCCGCCACTCCCCCCCCGAGCCCCCTCCGGACCCAGAGATCCTGGGCCGGATGGCGGTTTCGACGGCCATGGCCCACGGTTTTGCTGCGGCCGGAATCCTCGCGGCCCGGGGCCCTTCGAGCTGGGCGTCGTTCCGGAGCTGGCTGGACGGAGGCTCGCACGGCGGAATGGAGTGGCTCGAGAGGGACTCCGAGCCCCGGAGGGGATTCTCCGAGATCCTCCCGTTCTGCGCCTCGATCCTCTCGGTGGCGTACGCGGTCCCCGGTGGCGGAGCCGGGAACATCGCGCGCTACGCCCGGGGCGACGACTATCACCGCGCCGTCCGGAGCCGGCTGAAGGAGGTCGTGTCGTCCCTTCGACCCCGATTCCCCTCGGGCACCCATTTCCGGGTCGCCGTCGACACGGCGCCGCTTCTCGAGCGCGAGGTGGCTCTCCGGGCCGGCCTCGGATTCATCGGGAAGAACGGAATGCTGATCGTCCCGGGCGCGGGATCGCACGTCGTCCTCGGCGAGCTCCTGACCGACGTGCCGCTCGGCGCGGCCTCCGCGGCCCCCGACCCCTCCGAGGTCCTGCGCTTCGACCGGTGCGGGGAGTGCCGGGCGTGCCTCGACGGCTGCCCGACCGGGGCATTCCTCGCCCCCCCGTTCCTGGACGCCAGGAAGTGCCTCTCCTACCTGACGATCGAGAAACGGGGCCCGTTCGAGCCGTGGGAACGGGAGGCGCTGGGCGGGAAGCTCTTCGGGTGCGACGTCTGTCAGGACGTCTGCCCGTGGAACCCTCCGGTCCCGCCCTCCCCGGGAGGCGGAGGCGACCGGCCCTTCCCGCCGGCGTGGCTCGACCCGGCCGGGGTGGCGGAGCTCGACGCCGCGGAGTTCAGGCGGACGTTCTTTCCGACCGCGCTCTGGCGGGCCACATACTCCGGGCTCGTGAGGAACGCCCGTGCCGCGCTCGAGACGTCCCGGAGGGATCCCTCGTGAGCCCGATCCTCGTCGCCGCGGGGATCGCGGTCAGGGGCGGCCGCCTCCTCCTCCTCCGTCGACCGGAGGACGGCGCCCTGCCGGGCCTCTGGGAGTTTCCGGGAGGGAAGGTCGAGCCCGGGGAGACTCCCTTCGATGCGCTGGTAAGGGAGTGGATGGAGGAGATCGGCGTGAGGGTCGCGGGCGCCGAGCCGTTCGCGTTCGCCGAGGGCGAATCCGGGGGAACGCCCCTGCTCCTCCTCTTCTACAAGGTCACGGCGTTCTCCGGAGAGCCGGCCGCCCTGCTGCCCGGTTCGGCCCTGCGGTGGTCCCCCGCGGAGGAAGCCGCGCTCCTGGCGATGCCGGCCCTGGACGCCCCGGTCCTCGCGTCGCTGATCCGGGAAGGAAACGGGTCCTTCATGGGAACCGAGTCGCCCGACGCTCCGCGGCTCCTGGCGGAGGCGGGCGAGCTGGACCCGTACATCGAAGGGTCCGGCCGCCTCCCGGATTCCAGCGTGGTCTTCTTCACGAAGCGCCGGGCCAGAGGCGCCGCGCCGGTGCGCGGCGTCCTGGTGGGAATCGCCGGCGAGGTCCGGGCGTGGGAGAACGTCTGCCCGCACGTCCCCATCCGGCTCGACCGGCCCGGGGAGGAGGTCCTGCTGGAGGGCGGGACGATCGTCTGCCAGCAGCACGGGGCCGCCTTCGACGCCCGGACGGGGCTCTGCCACGCCGGGCCCTGTGCGGGGGACCTCCTTCGCCGGATCCCCCTGTCCCCGGCTGGAGAGGGCTGGGCCGTCGACTGGACGGCGATGCCATGAGCGACGGGCCCCTCGTGTCCCTGTTCGGGCTCTTCGTGATCCTCTCGGCGTTCTTCTCGGGCTCCGAGACCGCGCTCACCTCGATCTCGGACGCCGCCGTCTTCCGCCTTCGCGAGGACCGGCACCCGGCCGGGGAGACCCTCGCGCGGCTCAGGTCGGACCTCTCGAGATCGCTCAGCACGCTTCTCATCGGCAATACGCTCGCCAACATCGGAGCCGGGTCGATCGGCACCGCCCTCGTCCTGCCCAGGCTCGGAGAGACCTGGGGCGTCGCCGTCGCGACGGCATCCACGACCCTGATCCTGCTCGTCGTCTCCGAGGTGACCCCCAAGATGCTGGCGGCCAGGCGGCCCGTGGACTTTGCGGCGGCCGTCGCGGTCCCCGTGGAGCTCCTGGTCCGCGTTCTCTCCCCGGTCTCGAGGCTCCTCACCGGGGTCGCGCGGCTCTTCCTGAGGCCCTTCGGGCCGCCCGAGGGCTCCCGCGTCGGGGTCACCGGCGAGGACGTCCGCGACCTGATCTCCCTCTCGCACCAGGGCGGCGCGCTGGAGACCGAGGAGAAGGAGATCCTCCACGCGGTCCTCGAGTTCGGCGACGTCCCGGTGAAGGACGTCATGACCCAGCGGGGCCGGATGATCTCGCTCGACGCCGCGGCCTCCTTCTCGGAGGTCGAGGAGCTGTGCAAGGCCCACCGGTACAGCCGCTATCCGGTCTGGCGGAACGACCCGGACGACGTCGTCGGCATCCTCCACGTCAAGGACCTCTTCCAGGTCACCGACGAGGAGGAGAAGACCTTCCAGCTGGCGAAGTACCTCCACCCCGCGGTCTTCGTGCCGGAGCTGAAGCGAGCCGACGACCTCTTTCGCGAGATGAGGCGCCGCCGCTTCCACATGGCGATCGTCGTCGACGAGCGGGGCGGCGTCGCGGGGTTCGTCACGCTCGAGAACCTCGTCGAGAGCATCCTCGGCGACATCGCCGACGAGCACGACGAGCCGGCGGACGCTTCCCGGAGCGAGGGAACCTCGCTGATCTTCGAAGGACGCTATCCGCTCGCCTCGCTCGAGAAGGACCTCGGCCGGACCTTCGACGAGCCCGGCGTCGAGACCGCAGGAGGCTTCTTGCTGAAACGATTCGGGAGGATCCCCCGCACCGGGGCGCGCCTCGTCGTCGGGGACCTGGAGTTCCTGGTCGAACGGGCGAGGCCGATGGCGATCGAACGGATCCGCGTCACGCGGAAGGGGCGGACGCCGTGAGCCGGCCCTCCCTGCGCCGGGCGCTGGTCCGAGCCGGCCTCGAGCCCGTGGCAAAGGCGCCGAGGGCGAAAGGGCCCCGCAACCGCGGCATCGTCCCTCCCCCCAGGATCTTCCTCCCCGGCGAGCCGGTGTCGAGCGAGCCCGGCCCCGCGGATCTCGCCGCGCTCTTCGGGAGGTCGGCGCCCGTGGAGCTGGAGATCGGCACCGGCAGGGCCCGCTTCCTGCTGGCGGAGGCGGCCCGGCAACCCGGACGCGACTTTCTCGGCGCGGAGGTCGAGGCCGACTACGCCAGGATCGCGCAGGCCCGCGCCAGCGCGCTGGGCCTCTCCAACGTCCGCGTCGCCTGCCTGGACGGGAAGGCGTTCGTCCTCTCGCGCCTGGCCGAAGCGTCGCTCGACGGCCTCCACCTCTACTTCCCGGACCCGTGGCCCAAGAAGAAGCATCACAAGCGGCGCGTCGTGGACCCGGAGTTCGCCGCCGCCGCCGCCCGCGCGCTGCGAGCGGGGGCCCTCCTGAAGGTCGCCTCGGACCACGCGGACTCCTTCGCGGCGATCGAGGCGATCCTCTCCGCCGAGCCTCTCCTCCGGACGCTCCCGGAGGCCGAGCAGGGCCCCTGGACGACGGGAACGAGCTACGAGGTCAAGTTCCTCGCGCAGGGCCGCCCGATCCACAAGGGGATCTGGGCCCGCCTCGGTTGAGAGGTCAATCCGGAGCCGGCACCCTGGACTCCTTCTCGAGGAGGAGCGGCAGGAACTTCCGGAAGTAGTCCACGCCCGAGATCAGGGCCATCGCGGTCATGATGTAGAGCGCCGTGCGCCCGGTCCTCCGCCAGAGGCCGATGTCGTCGAGGCGGGCCCCGAGGATCATCAGGGAGATCCCGGCCACCTGCAGCCCCATCTTCAGCTTTCCGAGCTTCGAGGCGCTGATGATGACGCCGTGGGCCGCCGCGATGGCCCGGAGCCCCGAGACCGCGAACTCCCGCCCCACGATGATGCAGACGGCCCAGGCGTCCGCCTCCTGGAGGTCCACGAGGGAGATGAGCGCGGCCGAGATGAGGAGCTTGTCCGCGATCGGGTCGAGGAGGGCGCCGAGGGTGGTCTTCTTGTTGAACCGCCGGGCCCAGAAGCCGTCCAGGAAATCGGTCACGGCCGCGACGAGGAAAACGCCCAGCGCCCAGTACTCCCGCGCCGGCATCCTCGTCAGCAGGACGACGACGAGGAGGGGCACGAGGAAGATGCGGAAGAGCGTCAGCCCGTTCGGTACGTTGAGGTACACCGGAGTGAGATTCTAAACGTTGCTTGCCGAGCGGCCCGGGCCTCCCCCACAATGGCCTGTGATGAAAGACGAGATCGTCTTCGGAACCGACGGCTGGAGAGGGCGGATCGCGAGGGAGCTGACGTTCGAATCCACCGCCCGGGTCATCGACGCGATGGCCACCTGGAACGTCTCCCCGGAGAACTCCGACCCGGGAGACCCCTGGGAGGTGCCCCTCGTCTACGACACGCGCTTCCTCTCCCCCGAGCTGGCCAGCGAGAGCGCCGGGCAGCTGGCCCGGAAGGGCTTCCGGGTCCTCCTCTCGGACCGGCCGGCCCCGACGCCTTGCGCGTCGTGGCACGTGAAGTCGAGGGGGCTGCGGGGCGGCCTGGCGATCACGGCGTCGCACAACCCGCCCGAGTGGAACGGCGTGAAGTACAAGGCCCACTTCGGGGGAAGCGGCACGCCGGCGACCTACGCGGCCATCGCCTCCTCGGCGGACCGTCCCCTCCCCGATCGGCCGGGCGGAGGCGTGGCCGTGACGGATCTGGTGGGCCCCTGGGCGGAGGCCGTCGGACGCGCCGTCGACCTCGGAGCGATCCGGGCCGCCGGCCTGAAGGTCCTGTTCGATGCGATGCACGGCGCCGCGGGGACCCTCCTGGAGGAGATCGTCGGGTCGGCCGGACCGACCCGCGTCACCAGCCTCCGGAGCCGGCGGGACCCCCTCTTCGGGGGCGTCCACCCCGAGCCGATCCCGGAGCACCTGGGGGCGTCCCTCGAGCGCCTCCGGGCGGAACGGTACGACCTAGCCCTGGCGAGCGACGGGGACGGGGACCGGCTCGGCGTCCTGGCTCCCGACGGCACGTTCGTCACCCCCCACCGGATCCTCGCCCTTCTGGCCGAGAGCCTCGCCGAGCGGGGGCGGATCGGAGGGGGGATCGCGAAGACCTTCTCGACCTCCCTGCTCCTGGATCGGGTGGCGGCCAGGCTTTCCGTCCCGCTGCACGTCACCCCGATCGGTTTCAAGTACATCGCAGAGAAGATGATCTCGGGCGAGGTGGGGATCGGCGGGGAGGAGTCCGGTGGCCTCGGGGTCGCCTTCTTCCTTCCGGAGCGGGACGGAGTCCTTTCCGCTCTCCTGGTCCTCGAGGCGATCGCCCACTCCGGCATCTCGTTCGAACAGCTCCTGGAGCGCCAGGATTCGACCTACGGCTCCTTCGCCTACGGGCGCCGCGACATCCGCCTGCCGATGCCGGTCCTGCGTTCCTTCCTGGACCGCCTCGCGGCCGCCCCACCCACCGTTCTGTCAGGAGAGAAGGTCACCGGCGTCTCCACCCTGGACGGCCTGAAGCTCGAGTTCGGGAACCGGGGCTGGCTCCTTCACCGGCTCTCGGGAACCGAGCCGATCATCCGGATCTACGCCGAGCACGAGGATCCCGAGACCGTGCGCCGGCTTCTCGCCGACACCGAGCAGGCCCTCCGCTCTCTCGCCTGAGACCGACCCGGGGGACGTTCTTCCCCGGCGGGAGCTTCCGGTCAACCGACGTCGACGACTACCGCGCCGTTGCCCGTGAACCGGCAGAGGGGGCGGTTCCCCAGCTCGGGATACCGTGCGCTGGGGTCCACCGTCTCCGCTTCCAGGTCGCCGATGTAAGCGACCACGTTCGCCTTCGTGATCAGCAGGGGCTCGGCCGTGGAGACCGGGATGCGCGCAGGCTCCGAGACGACGGCGAGCGCCACCACTCCGTCCCCGAGGAACTTCAGGAACGGATGGGTTCCGGGCGGCCCGAACTCGAACGACGGGTCCTCGCGATAGCCGAGCGAGCTCTCGAAGGCGAGGACCCGGGTCGGATCGGCCGAGAGGAAGCCCCCTCCGGGCTGGATGAGGAAAGGCTGCCGGCTCGGGTGGGCGAGGAGGAGCGACCCTTCGCCGCTGGCCCGAAGGAAGAGACGTTCCAGGGACGCGGAAAGGCCCGGCTCCTCCTCGAGGACCGGGAATCCCCGGCGGCCCGTGACGGCCTCCTGGCGCACGACGATCCCGGTCCCGGTCCTGGCCGACAGGAGCCCCCCGGCGCTCACCTGGAAGGGGCCGGACGCCTTCGGACCGGCCCCGCTCTCCACCGCACCCGCCCGTCCGGCTTCCGTCCACGAGGTCTGCGGGGGGCGCGCGCGCTCCACCGGGGCCTGGATCGGATGCGTGTCGAGGAAGCGCTCCGGTCTGACGATCGGCGTCGTGGCCTCCGCCTTCTGAATCGCGCCCTCCCCCGCCCCGTCCGCCGCTGTCCTGGCCAGGCGGGAGAGCGTGTCGTCATCCTCGGCGCCCACGACCTTCCCCGCTCCCGTGGTCCTGAAGTGCTCGGCGGAGAGATCCCCCAGCCCCATCTTCTGGAAGACGAGGCCCAGCGTCAGGTGGGCCTTGCGGTGAGCCGGCAAGATCTGGAGTACCCGCTCCAGGGGTTCCCGGGCCTCCCCGAACCGGCCGGCCTTGAAGAGGATCAGGCCGAGGTTGAACAGGAGAGGCACCGAGGAAGGGAACGACGCGAGGACATCCCGCGTGATCTTCTCCGCCTCTTCGTACTGCCCCAGGTGGAAGAGCGCGAAGGCCAGGTTGGCGAGCACCGCCGGCTCCTGTGCCCGGAAGCGCCGGGCGTTCTCGAGCTCCCGGCGCGCTTCCTCGTAGTTGCCCAGCCGGAGCTCTTCCTTGCCCCGATTCAGGTGGAGCAGGTAGATCCCCTGGTCGAAGAATGGAGCGGCACTCCCCGGCCCCGGATCCGCCGGACGCCCGCTCATCTGGTCCGCCGGATCTCTCCCGTCTCGACCCGCCCGAGGACGGGCTGGGTGCGAGGCCCCTCGACGAGGTTCGAGATCACCGCTCCCGCGTCGGAGCGTCCGAGCCGGACGGGTACCGATGGTCGAGGGGCCTCGAGGCCGGTCTTCACGCCGACGGAATGCCCGCGGAACCCTCCGCCGAGGAGAGTGCCGCCGCCACCGCCGTTCACGCCGTACACCAGCATCGCCCGGCGGACGTACTCTCGGGTCTCGGGGTAGGGAGGCACTCCCGAGTACTTCTGGACGGCCCCCTCTCCGGCGTTGTAGGCGGCCAGCACGAGCGGGATAGCTCCCCGGAACGCGACCATCAGATCGGAGAGATACGCCACCCCTCCGCGGATGTTCTCGCCGGCATCGTGGACGTCCTTCACCCCGTATCGCTTCGCCGTCTGCGGCATCAGCTGCATCAGCCCGCGCGCCCCCTTCGGGGAGACGGCGCGCGGATCGAAGTTCGACTCGACCAGGATCACGCTCCGGACGAGCCTCGCGTCGAGGCCGCGCCGCGACGACTCCTCCCGGATCACCTCGTCGAAGCGCGTGGAGGCTTCCTTGCGAGAGAGCAGGTAGGTGTCGCTCGGAGCGTGGCCCTTCACCAGCCACCCGCTCCCCACGCCGTTGGAGATCGTGACGGAGCCGTCGGGGCGGCGGAGCACCTGGATGTCGCCCCTGGCGACCATCGAGACCGCTCCACACGCCACGGCCAACCAGAAGACGCCTGCGGCCTTCATCTCCATCGATTATAGGGCTCCCCCGAACGGGGTTCTCAGCGGCCCGGCGGCTCCAGCCGTTCTCTCGCCTTGCCGACCCCGGCCCGGAGGGCGTCCCCGATCCTGGTGGCGTCCTTTCCGCCGGCCTGCGCCAGGTCGGGCTTCCCCCCTCCCTTTCCGCCGACCAGGGGAGCCATGGCCTGCGCGAGCTCGTGCGCGGAGACCCTTCCGGTGAGGTCGGGTGTGACCGCCGCGAGCAGCGTCACCTTCCCCTCGTGCTCGGTGCCGATCAGGACGATTCCCGACTTCAGCTTGCCGCGAAACGTGTCGGCCAGGTTCCGGAGCTCGTTCATCGGGAGCGAGGGAACCTGCCGGGCGAGGACCTTGACGCCGCCGACCTCCTCGACGTCCGCGTCTCCGCGGGACTCCGCGGCGCCGCCCCCGGACGCCGCCAGCTGGACCTTCAGCCGGGCGATCTCCTTCTCGTGGTCGCGGAGGCGGTGCGAGAGGTCCCTCGCCTTCGCCGCCAGCTCCTCGGGGACCGCCTGGAGCACCTCGGAGAGCTCGCCCAGGATCGTCTCGCCACGGGAGAGCCGCTCCAGGGCGTTCAGGGACGTCACCGCCTCCATCCGGCGAACGCCGGCCGCGAGACCCTTGTCCGAGATCACCTTGACGGCCCCAACTTCGCCCGTCCTCTCGACGTGGCAACCGCCGCACAGCTCGGTGGAGAACCCGGGGACGTCCACGACGCGGACCCGCTCCCCGTACTTCTCTCCGAAGAACATCATCGCGCCCGTCGCCTTCGCCTCGTCCATCGACATGACGGCCTTGCTCACGGGGCGGTCCCGCAGGACCTCCTCGTTCACGAGGCGCTCGACCTCGGCGATCTCCGCGGCCGTGGTCGGGCGGCTCGCCGCGTAGTCGAACCGGAGCCGGTCGGGCGCGACGAGCGAGCCCATCTGCCGGACCGACTCGCCGAGCACCTTCCGGAGCGCGGCGTGGAGCAGGTGGGTCCCGGTGTGGTTCGCCTGGGTCTTGCGGCGCGCCCACTCGTCGACCTGCATCGAGAGAGTTCCGGCCTTCAGGAGAGTGCCCTCCTCGACCTGGACGTGGTGGAGGATCGCGGACCCGACCTTCCGGACGTCCTTCAGGGACGCCCGCCCCCCCGCCTCCCAGCGGATCTCACCCGAGTCGCTGGCCTGGCCTCCGCTCTCCGGGTAGAAGACCGTGCGGTCGGGGACGATCAGGCCTTCCATGCCCGGGAGGAGCGAATCGTCCTCCCGAGTCTCTCCATCCGGGAGGACCCTCCACATCTTCAGGATCGCGACGTCCCGGAGCCGAAGGTAGTCCTGCTCGGGATAGCCCGTGAAGGCGGTCGACCATCTCTCCGATTCGCTGGCGAGGAGCGCTTCCCAGGAGTGTCCCTCGAATTTCGACCCCGCGCGCGACCGCTCCCGGGCCGCCGCCATCTCCCTGTCGAAGCCCTCGCGGTCGACCGAGATCCCCTCGTCGAGCGCCAGCTCCTGGATCAGGTCGAGCGGGATTCCGAACGTGTCGTAGAAACGGAATACGGTCTCTCCCGAGAGCGTCGAAGCCCCGCGCCGCCGCAGGTCCGAGATCGCCTCGCCGACCCGGTCCGCGCCGGCCGACATCGTCTTGACGAAGCGGGCCTCCTCGTCGTGCAGCGTCTTCTCGAGAGCGAGCACCCGCTCCCCGAGCTGCTCCGACTTCTCGAAGTACGTCCCCAGGAAGACCCAGACCGCCGGGTCCACCAGCTCGGCGAGGAACGGCCGCTCGATGCCGAGACGGCGGCCGTACCGCGCGGCGCGCCGGATGATCCGGCGCAGGACGTACCCGCGTCCCTCGTTCGACGGCAGGACGCCGTCCGTCATGAGCATGGTGGCGGCGCGGACGTGGTCGGCGATCACGCGGAAGGGGGCGTCCTCCACCGCCATCCCGCCGGCGTACGACCGGCCGGAGATCTCCTCGATCCTGGCGACGAGCGGCGCGAAGAGGTCGGTGTCGTAGTTGTTGTTCTTCCCCTCGAGAAGGGCCGTGATCCGCTCGAGGCCGGCCCCCGTGTCGACCGACGGCTTCGGGAGCGGCGTCATCTTCCCGGAGGCGTCGCGCTCGAACTGCATGAAGACGAGGTTCCAGATCTCGATCACCCGGTCCCCGTTCCCGTTCGGCAGGGCGTCTCCCGGGACGGCCGGCCCCTGGTCGTAGTGCAGCTCGGAGCAGGGCCCGCACGGCCCGGTGTCCCCCATCGACCAGAAGTTGTCCTTCTCGCCGAAGCGGAGGATCCGCTCCTTCGGGAGGTGCCTCTCCCATAGCGCGGCGGCCTCGTCGTCGTCGAGGTAGACGGTGGCCCACAGCCTCGAGGGGTCCAGCCCGTACCACTTCGGGTCCGTCAGCAGCTCCCAGGCGAACTCGATGGCGTCCTTCTTGAAGTAGTCGCCGAACGAGAAGTTCCCGAGCATCTCGAAGAACGTGTGGTGCCGGGCCGTGTACCCGACGTTGTCGAGGTCGTTGTGCTTGCCGCCCGCCCTCACGCACTTCTGGGCCGTCGTGGCGCGGGCGTAGCCGCGCGTCTCCCGCCCGAGGAACAGGTCCTTGAACTGGTTCATCCCGGCGTTCGTGAAGAGGAGGGTCGGATCCTCCGCGGGGACGAGGGACGACGAGGAGACGCGCCGGTGCCCCTTCGACTCGAAGTACGAGAGGAACTTCTCCCGGACCTCCGAGGAGGTCCATGTCTTACTCTGGGTCATCGGGGGGTTCGCCTTTCTTGCGGAGCGCCTCGAGCACGGCGGCCGAGGAGAAGCCGCGCCGGACGAGATGGTCGAAGAGTTTCTTCGACCTCCCTGCCGGCGTCAAACCGGCCGGGAGGGTCCTCGACCTCTTCTCGAGAGCCTTCCCCAGCGCCTCCCGCTCCTCCTCCCTGGGGATCTTGGCGAGGGCGCCGTCGATGTCGCCTCTCCCCAGCCCGCGGCTCTGGAGCTCCGAGGCGATCCTGTTCCTCCCCATTCCGCGGCCGGTCCGCGCCCGGACGAACGCTTCCGAGGTCGCGGCGTCGTCGATCAGGCCCCTCGCCGTCAGGGCCTCCAGGACCGTCTCGACCTCGGCGGCGTCGAAACCCTTGCGCCCCAGCTTTCGCTCCAGCTCGCGCCTGCCGTGGGCTCTTCGGGCGAGGTACGCGAGCGCGGCCTCGCGGCAGGAGGTCAAGGCTGGTTGGAGAAGTCGAACGGGGATTCTTCCTGGAGAGGGTTCATCTCGTCCGGAGCGCGCATCGCCGCGTCCATCTGCTCCTGGGAGACGTCCGAGGTCGACTGGATCCCCTGGATCTTCAGCTTGAACTCGTTCGGGTTCGTCGACCGCCGGATGGCCTCCTCGAGCGTGATCAGGCCCCCCTTGTAGAGCTGGTAGAGGGACTGGTCGAAGGTCTGCATCCCGTACTGGGACGTCCCGCTCTTGATCGCGTCGTGGATGTACTTCGTCTTGTCCTTGTTCTCGATGCAGTCGCGGATGTAGTTCGTCGAGATCAGGATCTCCACGGCCGGGACCCGCCCGAGCCCGTCCGCGCGCGGAAGGAGGCGCTGGGAGATGACGGCCTTGAGGACGGCCGCCAGCTGCAGCCGGATCTGCTTCTGCTGGTGCGGCGGGAAGACCGAGATGACCCTGTTCACCGTCTCCGTCGCGTCCATCGTGTGGAGCGTGGAGAGCACCAGGTGCCCGGTCTCGGCGGCCACGAGCGCGGTCTCCACCGTCTCGAAGTCGCGCATCTCGCCGACGAGGATCACGTCCGGGTCCTGCCGGAGGGCCGCGCGCAGCGCGGAAGAGAACGACCGGGTGTCCACCTCCAGCTCCCGCTGGTTCACGATCGACTTCTTGTCCCGGTGGAGGAACTCGACGGGATCCTCGACGGTCATGATGTGCTCGGCCCGCGTCGCGTTGATGTAGTCGATCATCGCGGCCAGGCTGGTCGACTTCCCCGAGCCCGTCGTCCCCGTCACGAGGATCAGCCCTCGCGTCTCCTCGCAGATCCGCTCGACGATCGGGGGCAGCAGCAGCTCCTTCACCGGCTGGATCCGGGCCGGGATGACCCGGCACACCATCCCCACCGTGCCGCGCTGCTGGAAGATGTTGCAGCGGAACCGTCCCAGGCCCGGCACCGAGTAGGCGATGTCGATGTCGAAGTTGTTCTTGAACTTCTCCTTCTGCCGGGACGACATGATCGAGAACGCCATCGCGATCGTGTCTTCCTGCATGAGGCGCTTCAGGTCGGTCAGGGGGATCAGGTCTCCGTCCACCCGGATGATCGGATGAGCCCCGACTTTCAGGTGGAGGTCGGAGGCTTTCCGCTCGACCGCGATCTTCAGAAGGTCGTTGATGTGCATCGCTTCACTTCCTACGCTTCTGGCCCGGTGGCAGGCTGATTCTGCGTGAGCATAGGCTCCCCGACGCCGGCCGGTCAACGCATCGCTTCGCCGATTCCGGCCGGCCGTGCGTAAGATGGGTGTCGTGTCGTTCGCCTCGGGAGTCCTCCTCGCCGGCGGCGCTTCCCGTCGGTTCGGCGCCGTCAAGCTCCTCCATCCGTTCCGGGGCGAGCCGATGGTCCTGGCCGTCGTCCGGGCGTTCCTCGCCTCCGGGCTCGACGAGGTCCTCCTCGTGGTCGGCGCCCACGGGGCCGTCGCCGACGCGGTGGCGGGAACGGGAGTTCGCACGGTCGTCAACCCCGGCTGGGAATCAGGGATGTTCTCCTCCGTCCTGGCCGGTCTGGCCTCCCTGGACCCTCGCAGCCAGCTGGCCCTCCTCTCGCCCGCCGACCTCCCCCTCCTGACGGCGGGCGCCGTCGGAAGGGTGCTCGCCGGCGCCCGCGGGGACGGGGACCGGTCGGTCACCCTGCCCGTCTCGGACGGGCGCCGGGGACACCCGGTGGCGCTTCCCGCCCCGATCGTGCGGGAGGTCCTCTCCTGGCCGGTCACCGCGAGGCTCGACCAGGTCCTCGACGGCCGCTTTCCCGTCCGATGCCTTCCGGGCTTCGGCCCCGAGGTGTTTCGAGACGTGGACGTGCCGGCCCAGCTCCCGGCGGACGCCGCGAAGGCCCGCCGACCCCTGATCTCCTGACGGCGATCGTCCGGGGACGATCCGGGCGAAGCGCTCCGGCGGGGCTTCGACTAGCCGACGGGAGTCAGCCAGCCGTACCGGTCCGGGACCTTCCCCTCGACCAGGTCGAAGAACGCCTTCTGGAGCTTCTCGGTCACCGGACCCCGCCGTCCCGATCCGACCTTGATCTTGTCGACCGACCGGACCGGAGTGATCTCGGCGGCGGTCCCGGTGAAGAAGACCTCGTCGACGACGTAGAGCATCTCGCGCGGGATCATCTGCTCGACGACCTCCAGGCCCAGGTCCTTCGCCAGCCGGACGACGCTCGCCCGGGTGATGCCGGGGAGGGCGGAGGAGGCAAACGGCGGCGTGTAGAGGATCCCTCTCCAGACCAGGAACAGGTTCTCCCCCGATCCCTCCGAGATGCGGCCGATGTCGTCGAGGGCGATTCCCTCGTGGTAGCCGTTCGCGATCGCCTCCATCTTGATCAGCTGGCTGTTGGCGTAGTTCGCGGTCGTCTTCGCCATCGCCGGCATCGTGTTCGCGCCGAGCCGCGTCCACGAGGAGACGCAGACGTCGACCCCTTCCTCGAGCGCTTCGGTGCCCAGGTATTTCCCCCAGGTCCAGACGCCGATCAGGACGTCCACCGGGTTCGGGAGAGGATTGACGCCCAGCGAGCCGAAGCCCCTGTAGGCCAGCGGCCGCACGTAGCACGCCTTGAAGCCGTTCGCCTTGATCGTCTCGAGGGTGGCGGCGCAGAGCTCGGGGACCGTGTATGGGATCTCCATCCGGTAGATCTTGCCGGACCAGTGGAGACGCTCCATGTGCTCGGTCAGGCGGAAGACCTCGGACCCGCGGGCGGTCTCGTAGCACCGGATCCCCTCGAACACCCCGGAGCCGTAGTGCAGCGCGTGGGTGAACACCGAGATCTTCGCGTCCGCGAAGTCGACCATGCGCCCGTTCATCCAGACCTTCTTGACTCCCTCGAAGCTCATCCAGTCCTCCGTCCGCCGAATCTTATCCGATGGAAAAGGTCACGAGGCTCGCCACGACCGCGGTCTCCATCCGGAGCACACGGGGGCCGAGGCCGAAGGAGATCGACCCCGCAGCTTCCAGGGCCGTCCGCTCCTCGTCGGCGAGGCCGCCCTCGGGCCCGATGACGATCAGCCCTCCGGCCTGGGCGCCGGATCCCCTCGCCGGCGCCCAGGCCGGAGTCCCGGGCACCGCGGTGAACGACGGCCGCCGCGCGACGAGGTCCCGGAACGCCACCGGCCCGTCCACCCCCGGGACGACGGAGCGCCCGCACTGCTTCGCCGCCTCGAGCGCGACCTTCCTCAGGCGGGGGAGCCGGCCCTCCAGGGACGTCACGAAGGCCTTCTGGGAGCGGCTCGCGATCCAGAGGAGGAATCCCGCGGCCCCGCACTCGGTCCCCTTCTCGACGGCCCACTCGACGCGGGCCGGCTCCGCTGCCGCCAGGGCCACCGTCCACCGCGCGGCCGGCTCGCCCACGTTCGCCTCGACCTCCTCCACGAGGACGTTCGTTCCCCCTCCGCCGAGAGGTCCCCGGCCGGTCCTCCCCTGGCCGTCGAGCAGCTCGACGACGGACCCGTCCAGGAGCCTCCGCACCCTCACGTGACGCACCTCGTCGGGAGCGAGCGGGACGGTCTCCCCCGGCACGAACGGCCGCCCTGCGAAGAATCGCGGCCGCACCGCGGTCAGCCCCTCGTGGCCGCGACGCCGAGCCACTCGTTCTCGACGGCCAGCCTGAAGCTCCCGAATCCCTCCGACGCCAGGATCTCCAGCCACTCCGCCTCCCGCGCGCGGAGCTGCCCCGAGGTGAGCAGCGTCCCCCCCTCGACCAGGAGCTCCCGGATCTGCCCGAGGAGAGGGGCCATCTCCTCCTGGAGCATGTTCGCGACGACGAGACCGAACCGGCCTTTCGCCCGGAGCGCCTCGCAAGGGCCGGCGAAGGCGGCCACCCCCCGCACACCGTTCGTCCGCGCGTGCTCCCGGGTGGCGAGCGACGCGTCCAGATCGACGTCGAAGGCCACTACCCGGGAGGCCCCTTCCCGCGCCGCGACGAAGGCCAGCGTGCCGGCGCCACAGCCGACGTCCAGGACCACCTCGCCCGGGACGATCTCCTGCTGGAGGAGCCGGAGCGCGATCCGGGTCGACTCGTGCGACCCCGTCCCGAACGCGCGGGCCGCCGGAAGGTGGATCCGCGTCCGGTCTCCGGGGGGAGTCGCCCGCGCTCCGTCGTGCGGGTCGAGGAGGTAACGGCCCACCGCGACGGGCAACCGGAGGGCCGCCGATTCGGCGACCCAGTCGCGCTCGACCTCTTCCTCCCGCCCGAGCACCTGGATCCCTGCGGACTCGAGCGCCCCCCTCACGCCGGCCTCCACGTCGGGGGCCGACCAGAGCCGGATCCCCGCCGGGCCTTCCACCCAGGAGACCTGGAACTCCGAGAGCGCCTCCGTCAGGAGGTCATCGACGTCCGCCCCGCGGGGGAAGGAGAGGGCCCACCGGATCGCGCCGCTCATCGGCGTCACCCGGCGATGAACTCCCGGAGACGCTCGAGGAAGCCCTTCTCTTCCTTCGTCGGGGCTCCGGCCTCGGCGCCCAGCACCTCGGAGAGCCGCTGGACGGCTTCTTTCTGCGCACCCGTGACCTTCTTCGGGACCCGGATGGTCAGGACGACGTGCTGGTCACCCTTCCCTCGGCCGTCGACCCTGGGCACGCCCTGCCCGCGGAGCGTGAAGACCCTCCCCGCGGCGGTGCCGGCCGGGACGTCGAAGGCGGTCTCCCCGTGCAGGGTCGGCACCGTCACCTTCCCGCCGAGGACCGCGAGCGGAAACGGGATCGCCCAGGTGAGGATGATGTCGAAACCTTCCCGGCGGAACTGGTCGTGGGGAGCCACCGAGAGGACGACGTAGAGGTCTCCCGGAGGGCCCCCGGCCCGGCCGTGGTTTCCCTCGCCCGTGAGCCGGAGCCTCGCTCCGTCGTCGACCCCCGCCGGGACCCCGATCTTCAGCGTCCGCTCACGAACCGTCCGCCCGTCGCCGCGGCACTCGGGGCAAGGGTCCTTGACCACCTCGCCGGCGCCGCCGCAGTCGGGGCACGGCCTCTCCATCGCGAAGAACCCCTGGCGGAACTGGACCCGTCCCCGCCCGCGGCAGGTCCCGCAAGGCCCGGCTCCCGTCCCTTCCTTCCCTCCGGTCCCGCGGCACGAATCGCACCGCTCGTACCGGCGGAGCGGGATCGACCTCTCCACCCCGAACGCCGACTCCTCGAACTTCAGCTCGAGATCGGTCTTGAGGTCCTCTCCCGGCCGCTGCCTCCCCCGCCTCGTCCCGCCCCCGCCGAACCCGAAGCCGAAGAAGTCCCCCAGGATGTCGGCGAAGTCGACGAAGGCGTTCGGGTCGAACCCGGCCGAACCGCCTCCGCGGACCCCTTCGACGCCGAACCGGTCGTACCTCGCCCTCTTCTCGGCGTCGGACAGCACGGAGTAGGCCTCGGCTCCCGCCTTGAACCTCTCCTCGGCTTCCTTGTCCCCCGGGTTCCGGTCGGGGTGGTGCCTGAGGGCGAGTTTCCGGTAGGCGGCCTTGATCGCGTCGGTGTCCGCGTCGCGCGGCACACCCAGGATCTCGTAGTAGTCGGTCGTGGGTCGGCTCATGGTCTCCGTGGTGGACCGGGACGGCGCGCCGGAGGGCGGCCGGCCGTCACTCGGCCGAGGCTGGCTTGTCCGTCTTGTAGAGCATCGCGTTCGTCAGGATCCGCGACACTCCCTGCATGTCGAGGAGGGCGTTGTCGATGTCGCCCCTCTCCTCGCACGTCATGGCTTCCTTCGCGACCTGGAGCGTCCGGCCGACGCGGTCCCGTTCGTCGGGCTGAAGGAGATTGCCGAACTCGCGGAAGATCCGCTCGTTCCCCGTGATCAGCCCTTCCAGCTTGTTCTTCAGCCGCCGGAGCTCCTTCTTCTTGGCGTCGAGCGTCTTGTTGGCATCGGCCTCCGCGACGATCCGCTCGATCTCGTCGGACGAGAGGCCTCCCGCCGGATTGATCTGGAGGCCCTGGGCACGTCCCGTCGCCATGTCGCGGGCGGAGACGTTCACGATTCCCGAGGAGTCGATCGCGAAGGTCACCTCGATCTGGGGCACTCCACGCGCTGCGGCCGGAATCCCGACGAGCTGGAACTTCCCGAGGGACTTGTTCTCCTTCGCGATCTCGCGCTCGCCCTGGAGGACGCTGATCTCGACGACGTTCTGGTTGTCGGAAACGGTCGTGAAGATCTGCGTGTTCTTCGTCGGGATCGTCGAGTTCCTCTCGATCAGCTTGACGAAGATCCCGCCGTGGGTCTCGATCCCGAGCGAGAGGGGGGTGACGTCCAGGAGGACGATGTCCTTGATCTCGCCGCGCAGGACCCCGGCCTGGATCGCCGCCCCGACCGCCACGACCTCGTCCGGGTTGATCGAGCGGCTCGGGGCCCTGCCGAAGATCGTCTCGACCATCTGCTGGACGCGCGGAGTCCGTGTCTGGCCTCCGACGAGGATCACGGTGTCGACCTGGTCGGGCTGGAGCCCGGCGGACTCCAGAGCATTCCGGCACGGCTCGGCCGTCCGCTGGATCAGGGGCTCGACGAGGGACTCGAACCTGTCCCTGGTCAAGACCTGGTTGATGTGCTTCGGCCCGGACGCGTCGGACGCGATGAACGGCAGCGCGATCGTCGTCTCGTGGGTCGTCGACAGCTCGCACTTCGCCTTCTCGGCGGCCTCCTTCAGGCGTTGGAGCGCGAGCCGGTCCTGCCTCAGGTCGATTCCCGCCGACGCGATGAACTCGCCGAGCAGCCAGTCCATGATCGCGCGGTCGAAGTCCTCGCCTCCCAGGAACGTGTCGCCCGAGGTCGAGAGGACCTCGAACATTCCGTTGTCGATCCGCAGGATCGAGATGTCGAAGGTGCCGCCTCCGAGGTCGTAGACGGCGATCGTCTCGTGGGCCTTCGTCTTCTCGAGCCCGTAGGCCAGCGACGCCGCCGTCGGCTCGTTGATGATCCGGAGCACCTCGAGCCCGGCGATCCGCCCGGCGTCGCGTGTGGCCTGCCGCTGGGAGTCGTCGAAGTAGGCCGGCACCGTGATGATGGCCTCGCGGATCTCCTCGCCGAACGCCTCCTCGCAGAACTCCTTGATCTCGCGCAGGACGAAAGCCGCGATCTCCTCGGGCGAGTAGTCGCGATCCCTCACCCTGATCTTCACGTCCCCGTTCGGGGCGGCGACGATCGGATACGAGAGGTGGTCCCGGGCGTCGCGGATCTCGGGGGCCGCCCACTTCCGGCCGATCAGCCTCTTGACCGCGTAGATCGTCTGAGAAGGGTTCGTGATGGCCTGCCGCTTCGCGATCTGGCCGACGAGCCGCTCTCCGTCCTCCGTGAAGGCCACGATGGACGGGGTCGTCCTGGCCCCCTCCCGGTTCGCGATCACCTGCGGGGAGCCCACCTCGATGACGGCGCAACAGGAGTTCGTCGTCCCCAGGTCGATGCCGAGAACCTTCGCCACGTTGTTAGCCTCCAGAACCTTCGACGGTAGCGCTCATCTTACTGCCCATCCTCCGGCCTCGACTTCTGGGGGAGCGCGGACACCTTGACCATCGCGGGGCGAAGGAGACGGTCGTTCAGGAGGTAGCCCTTCTGGAAGACGGCCAGGACGAGCCCCGGCGCGGCGTCCGACGTCTCCTCCCTGGCCACGGCCTCGTGGATGTTCGGGTCGAACGGGAGGTGATCCGCCGGGACCTCCGTGAGTCCGTAGCGGCGAAGAACGTCGGAGAGCTGCTTCTCGATCATCCCCACGCCCACTCCGAAGTCCCCGATGAGGATCTCTTCCGGGGCATGGGCCAGCGCCCGCTCGAAGTTGTCGACGACGCCCAGAAGGTCCCGGAACGCCTCGGCGAGAGCGTACCGGAAGTGATCGGCCTTCTCCTTCTCGGTGCGGCGCTTGACGTTCTCCAGGTCGGCCGTCTTGCGGAGCAGGGACTCCCGGAGCTGCCGGATCTCCACCTCGGCTTTCGCGGTCCGCTCCCGCTCCGCCTCCAGCTCCGCCTCCAGGCGGCTCGATCTCGTCTCTTCGTGAGCCTCTGCCTGCGGCGGGACCGGGATCTCTGGCGCCGGTCCGGGCCCCGGGCTCCCGGCAGAGGAGCCCTCCGCCTCCTGCGGCGGCGGGAAGACGGATCCCGAGCCCGCCTGGCGATGCCGGGCCTCGACGGCCGTGACGGCGCGGACGGCGTCCTCGAACGCGCGCGAGACGTCGTCGCCGCTCGTGTCGTCGAGGAAAACCACGTCGTCGTCCGGGGGCCGCCGATGCCGTTTCTGATCGGTCACGACATCTCCTCGGCGAGCCGCCTGGAAACGTACCGGCCCATCTCCTCGACCAGGGGGAGGACCCGCGAGTACTCCATCCTTCTCGGTCCGATCACCCCGAGCGCTCCGAGGACCCTCCCCCCCGTGCCGTAGGTGGCCGCCACGACCGACGTCTGCGTCTCCTCCGTCAGCGGGCTCTCCGAGCCGATCACGACGGAAGTCCCGCTGCCAGGGAGGCAATCCGTGAGGAGGTTCACCAGCCGGGCCTTCTCGCTGAAGGCGTGGAACATCCGCCGCAGCATCTCGACGTCGTTCCGGAACTCCGGCTTGTCGAGGATCTTCTCCGTCCCCTCGACCACGACCTCCTCGTCCGCGCCGCCCCCCCCGGAGAACGCCTTCTGGCCGAGGTCCAGGGCGCGCCGGAGAGCCGTGTCGAACTGGACCTTCTCCTCCTCGAGCGCGGAGACGAGGAGCTTCCGGATCTCCGACAGAGATCGCCCGGCGTAGTCGGCCGTGAGCCGGCGGGAGACCTCTTCCAGGTCGGCGGCCGAGTAGTCGTCGCGCGTCTCGATCAGGCGGTCGTCGACGAGGCCGGACTCCGAGATCTGGACGACCAGGATCTTGCGATCGGCCACGCGGGTGAAATGCACGGACTGAAGGACGAACCGGAACGACCCCGGGGCGGCGAGGACGGCCACCTCGCCCGTCAGCTTCGAAAGGAGCCGGGACGTCGCGTGGAGAAACCGGTCGACCTCCACGGGCTCGTGGTCGAGACCGAGCACGATCTGCCGGCGGTCATGGTCGGAGGGAATCTCGACCTCCATCAGCTCCTCGACGAACGTCCGGTAGCCGAGGTCGGTCGGGACCCGCCCCGCCGACACGTGCGGGTGAGTCAGGAACCCGAGGTCCTCGAGATCCGCCATCGAGTTCCGCAGGGAAGCCGGCGACAGGCTGAAGACGCCGCCCTCGGTCAGCTGCCGCGACGAGACGGGCGAAGCGCTCCGGATGTAGGTCATGAC
The DNA here is from genome assembly GCA_903845115.1 of uncultured Acidobacteriota bacterium. Lineage (GTDB taxonomy): Bacteria > Acidobacteriota > Thermoanaerobaculia > UBA5066 > UBA5066 > CAIMWE01. The sequence goes on from CAIMWE010000019.1 coordinate 56,463, forward strand.
CACGGTGGAGAGGACTTCGCGAGACCGGGGATCGAGCCGCGCACCCGGTCCACCCCGGCTAGCCGTCGGCCTACCGGCACTCCCCCCACCTGCCGCTGCGGCGCCCATGCGGCGATGCTACCAGAGAATCGGGCAGGCCCGGACCGTCTCTCGCGTTCGCGCCGGGTGTAACATGCAGCCCCCCAAGCGGAGAACGGGAGCACGCACCGAGACCCATGGTTTTCTTCAACTACGCGACGATGCAGATGGCCGCGAAGATCGTGTACTACGGTCCGGGTCTATGCGGGAAGACCACGAATCTCCACGTCATCTACAGCCGGACCGCACCGACTTCACGCGGGGAGATGGTCTCGCTCGAGACGGAGACCGACCGGACGCTGTTCTTCGACCTGCTCCCCATCGACGTCGGCGTCATCGGCGGTTTCAAGACGCGGCTGCAGCTCTACACCGTCCCCGGACAGGTCTTCTACAACACCACCCGCAAGCTCGTCCTGAAGGGGGTCGACGGGATCGTCTTCGTGGCCGACTCGCAGATCCCGATGCTGGACGCGAACCGGGAAAGCCTCAAGAATCTCGGCGAGAACCTCGCCGAGATCGGACTGAACCTCTCCGACGTCCCGGTCGTCCTCCAGTACAACAAGCGGGACCTGTCGAACATCCTGACCCCCGAGGAGTTGCACTCCGCGCTGAACCCCGACGGGAAGCTGGAGTGGTTCGAGGCGTCGGCCCGCAACGGCACCGGCATCTTCGAGACGTTGAAGGGGATCTCCAAGCTGACGCTCCGGTCCCTCAAGGCCAAGATGACCGGCGAGCTGAGACGGCCGACCGCCTCGATCGGCGGCTTCGGGCGCGGCGGCGTGGTCCCACCCCCGGCGGACGCCGTCCTTCCGGAGACCGCGCGGGAGGCCCCGGACGCGCCTTCGCCCGAGGGGGCCCCCTCTGCCGTCGCGGCTTCCCCGGAGGAGGCTCCCGGCGTGGCGTCCGCCCAGGCCGGCGCACCTCCTTCGAGCGCCGCGAGCGACCTGGAGGTCAAGCACGTCCGGGTCCGCTCCACGGTCGACATCCTCTCCGAGCTCGACAAGCTCCGGAAGCTGGCCACGCAGAGGCCGGCCTCCCCGTCGGATTCCTTTCCCGCGCTCTCCTCTGCCCCGGGCCGGACGCAGAGCGGCAAGCAGGCCAGCCTGTCCATCGACGACCTCCTGAGGACCGCGACCTCCCGCCGCGACGTCAGCCGTTCGTTCGACCTCGCGATCGGCCGGGCGGCCCTGAGCCAGGCTCAGAAAGTGACGGTGATCCTCCGGTTCAACGGCAGTGGCATCGGAGAGGCCGGCCCGACGGAACGCGAGGTCACCGTGGACCTTCCGGCGGCCCGCGACCTCCGGAGACTCCTCCTCTCGCTCAAGTTCAACGTCCAGGCGGAGTGATGACCATCCATCGGGCCATCGTCGATTTCGCTTGACCTCGCAGCCGGAACTCTGGCAAATCCCTTCAGTGACGCGACGTTCTGCTCTCCCGTCGAACCGCGGGGCGATTCTCCTCCGCATCGCGGTCGCCTTCTCCTTGTCGGCTCTCTGGGGCTGCGCGACGACCGCCCCTCCCCCGCCTCCTCTGGTGGCGAAGGCTCCGCCCCCCAGCAGGGTCGAGGCCGTCCCTGACGCCCGGGCGCTGGCGACCGAGCACTTCTACCGCGGCAAGTCGTTTGCGCTCTCGGGAGACCCTTCGTGCGCCCGGATCGAGTTCGACCAGGCGCTCGAGGAGTTCCGGCTTCACTCGACTCCCGGCGACCCGGATGACCTCAACTTCGCCCAGCAGCTCTGGGACAGCATCAGCCTTTACCGGACGATCACCGATGGCCGCGGCGACCTCGAGGATCGCCCGCCCGCGGAGGTCACCCCGGACAGCCTGATCGCCGTCTCGCCGGCGCCGACGGCCGACGAGGTCGAAAAGGTCAAGGCGGAGCTCTCCGCGGAAGCGGCCCGCTCGTTCGACATCCCGATCGTGGTCAACGAGGCCGTCCTGAGGGCGATCGCCTTCTACCAGTTCCGCACCCCGCAGGCGTTCGCGGGGGCTCTGAAGCGAAGCGGGAGGTACCTGCCGCTGATGCGGGGCATCCTGGCCGAACAGGGTCTCCCGCAGGACCTCGTCTACGTCGCGATGATCGAGTCCGCGTTCAAGCCGGCGGCCCACTCGCGAAAAGCGGCCCACGGGTTCTGGCAGTTCATCGACGGGACCGCGAAACGCTACGGCCTGAAGAAGACCCGCGCGATCGACGAACGGAGCGACCCCTTCAAGTCGACCCGCGCGGCGGCGGCCTACTTCAAGGACCTCTACGAGATGCTCGGAGACTGGCACCTCGCGATGGCGGGGTACGACGCCGGAGAGGGGAGGATCCTCAAGGGCCTCCAGCGCACCGGGGCCCGGGACTACTGGGAACTGGCCGCCGGCGGCTTCCTCCCGCGCGAAACGCGCGACTACGTCCCCTTCGTCCTGGCGGCGGCCCTCATCGCCAAGGACCCCGCCCGTTACGGCTTCGACATCGTCCCGGACCCCCCGATGGCGTTCGACGTCGTACAGCTGGAGAGGCCCATCGACCTCTCCCGGGTCAGCGAGAAGCTGGGCACCAGCGTCGACGACCTCCGGCTCCTCAACGGGGAGCTGAGGACCCGCCTGACTCCGGCAGGCGGGGTCTACCCCCTTCGGGTCCCGCCCGGAACCGGGGAGACGCTGAAGGCATCCCTGGCCGCCCTTCCCACCGCGCCGCCCTTAGAGGAGCGCACGGTCAAGGTGAAGAAGGGAGACACCCTTCCGAAGCTCGCCGCCCGCTACAAGGTGAGCGTCTCGGACCTCGCCGACTTCAACGACCTGCCGCCCAATGCTCGCCTGAAGGCGGGGACCGTCCTCGTCGTCCCGTCCCGGCCCGCGCGGAGCGCTCCGCCGGCTGCGGGGACCGCTTCTTCCGGACCGCCGGCGAGCCGGCGCGGTTCGCTCTCCCATGGCCAGATCCGGGCGCTTCCGACGCCGGCCGCCGCCGTCACCGACCCGAAGGCGCTGAGAGTGGCCGGGGCTCCGCCGCCGACCCCGCGACCCCTGCCGTCGGTCGTGGACATCCCGGCCGAAGGCTTCGCGGAAAACCCGCCGCCGGCAAAGACGGCGGCTGCTCCCGCTGCGAAGAAGCCTCGGACCTACACCGTCCGCTCGGGCGACACGCTGTACAAGATCGCGAACCGGTTCGGCGTCACCGTCGACGCGCTCAGGAAGCAGAACAAGCTCAAGCCGAACGATCCTCTTCCCGTCGGGCGGCGCCTCTCGATCCCTGCCGGGTCGAGCCGATAGACGAGACGACCGCTCCTCCGCCTCGAGAGAGAACCCCGAGTTGAGCGTCGCCCGAGCCTACGCCGCCTCGCTTTCCGGAATCGACGGAGTCCCCGTGATCGTCGAGACGGCGATCGGCGCGGGCTTGCCCGGCCTCACGATCGTCGGCCTCCCGGACGCGGCGGTGCGGGAGAGCCGCGAGAGGGTCAGGTCGGCCTTGCGTCAGCTCGGCTTTCCCCTTCCCGGCCGCAGCGTCGTCGTCAACCTCGCCCCGGCCGATCTCCCGAAGGCCGGGACCGCGCTGGATCTGGCCGTGGCGATCTCCATCCTGGAAGCCAACGGCGACCTGCCTCCCGGCGCCGGAAGCTCGGTGACCCTGGTCGGCGAGCTCGGCCTCGACGGCTCCCTCCGGCCCGTTCCGGGCGTGCTCGCCTTCGCCGAGTCCTCGCTCCGGGAAGGGAGGAGGACGATCGTCGTTCCGGCTGCGAACGCCCTGGAGGCGGCGGTCCACCCCGACCTCGCGGTGCTGCCGGCGAGTCACCTCGGAGAGGTCGTGGCCCACCTGGCGCAGCGTCTCGAGCTCCCGCGCGTATCCGAGGCCGCCGACGAAGAGGCGCCCGAGCCGGACCCGCTGGACGACCTGCGCGAGGTGCGGGGCCAGGCCCTGGCCCGCCGGGCCCTCGAGATCGCGGCCGCGGGGGGGCACAACATCCTGCTCACCGGGCCGCCCGGGTCGGGCAAGACGATGCTCGCCCGCCGCCTTCCGGGGATACTCCCTCCCCTGTCGCGGCCGGAATCCCTCGAGGTGACACGGATCTGGAGCGTGGCCGGCAGGCTGCCTTCCCACTCCGGGCTCGTCCGGTCCAGGCCGTTCCGGTCGCCCCACCACGGCGCGACCGCCGCCGCCCTGGCAGGCGGGGGCGCCGACCCGAGGCCGGGCGAGCTCTCCTTGGCCCACCTCGGCGTCCTCTTCCTGGACGAGTTCCCGGAGTTCCGGCGAGACGCCCTCGAGGCGCTCCGCGAACCCCTCGAGGACGGAATCGTTTCGGTGGCGCGGGCGTCGGGTTCCCGTTCGTTCCCGGCCCGCTTTCTCCTCGTGGCCGCGATGAATCCCTGCCCCTGCGGCTTCCTCGGCGACGTCCGGAGGCGGTGCCGCTGCACCGAGCGGGACGTCTCCCGGTACCGGAAGAAGATCTCGGGTCCCCTCCTCGACCGCATCGACCTCCACGTCGAGGTGCCGGCCGTACCCGCCGGGGACTTCCACGGCCCGGCCGAGGCCGAGCCCTCCAGCGTGGTCGCCGAGAGAGTCCGGCGAGCGCGAAAGATCCAGGCATCCCGGTCGGGGGACCCCCGGTACACGAATGCGGCTCTTCCGTCCCGCCACCTGCGCCAGCAGATCGGCCTCGAGCCCGCGGCTCGCCTCCTCATGGAGAAGGCGATGGACCGGGTCGGTCTCTCGGCCAGGGGATACCAGCGGGTCCTCCGCGTCGCGCGGACGATCGCCGACCTAGAGGGTTCCGGACCGACCTCCGCCGGCCACGCCGCGGAAGCCCTTCGCTACCGGCCGGCGGCGCGGCCGGAGACTCCTTCTTAGCCGTAAGCGACTGAGTCGGAACCGGTTACCTGAACTGACTCCCTTTCCCTTGACTGGGGGACGCCGGCGGATACACTTCCGGGGTTCCGAACGAGCTTCAGCGACTCCGGACACGGCGGCCGGAAACTCCGGGAATCGGATGACGCGAAAATTTCACACGATCATCTTCGTTCCTCATGCGCGGGCCAAGTTCCGTCAATTCCACGTCTCTAGCCGGCTTCTGATCACCCTCGGAGCCGTCTTCCTCCTCACGATCCTCATCGGAGGGACGTTCACCACCCTCTGGGTCCATTCCTTCCGGAAGAACCGCGAGATGAGCGTCCTCGCCGAGGAGAACAAGTCCCTTCGCGGCCGGACCACTCTTCTCACCGGCAAGCTCGAGACGATCGAGAAGCAGCTCGCCGAGTTCGAGGAACGAACCCGCCGGCTTGCGATCGTGGCTGGCCTGGCCGGCGTCCACGACGCGGGCACCGGTGGCGTGGGTGGCCTCGGGGCGCTTCCGGTCGACCCGGCCATCTCCCCCGTGGACGGGGTCGGCGAGGCCGTCCGGCGCGGCGCCATCCTTTCGTCGCGGCTCGTCCTGATCGAGAAGCGCCTGTCGACCCAGGCCGACCAGCTCTCCCTGACCCCGACCCTGGCGCCGACGGTCGGCGTCCTGACGGCGGCCTTCGGGAACCGGATCGACCCGTTCAACGGCCGGCCGGAATTCCACACCGGCATCGACATCTCCACCCCCTCCGGGAACCGTGTCGTCGCCCCCGCGAACGGGACGGTGGTCCGGGTCGGGTGGGAGAACGGCTACGGGCGCTTCGTGGAGATCTCTCACGGGTACGGGGTCGCCACGTCCTACGGGCACCTGGCAACGGCCCGGGTGATCGAGGGACAGCGGGTGAAGCGAGGCGACGTCATCGCCCTGGTCGGCTCGACCGGCCGCTCCACCGGCCCCCATCTCCACTACGAAGTCCACGCCGCCGGGAAGGCCATCAACCCCCTCGACTTCATCCTCAACGCGTTCTGAAAGCGGACTTCCCGCCGGATTCGCCCGGAGCTCTCGCCTCCCTGTCAGCCGGCCCCGCGCCCCCCTTCTGCTACGATTCCGCCCCCGCGCTCGTCGCGCCCTGCGAATAGAGAAATGTTTATAGACAAAGCACTGGCCAAGGTTTTCGGAACCAAGAACGAACGAGACATCAAGGCGATGCAGCCTCGCGTCGCCACCGTCGGGACCTTCGAGGCGAGGCTCCTGGGCCTCTCCGACGACGCCCTCCGGGCGCGCTTCCGGGAGATCCAGTCGAGCGTCCAGGCCGAGGTCCCGTCGCTCCCGGCCGAGCTGGAGCCGAGGCGTATCCGGGTCCGGGAGGTCCTCGACGGCGTCCTCCCCGAGGCCTTCGCCATCGTCCGGGAGGCGGGAAGACGCGCCATCGGCCAGCGCCACTACGACGTCCAGCTGATGGGCGGAATGGTCCTCCACGAGGGGAGGATCTCCGAGATGCGCACGGGAGAGGGGAAGACGCTCGTCGCGACCCTCTCGGTGACCCTCAACGCCATGACCGGCCGCGGAGTCCACGTCGTCACCGTCAACGACTACCTGGCGCGGCGCGACGCCGAGTGGATGGGGCGGATCTACGGGTTCCTGGGGCTGACCGTCGGCTGCATCCAGCACGACATGGACGACGACGCCCGCCGGAAGGCCTACGCCTGCGACATCACGTACGGGACCAACAACGAGTTCGGCTTCGACTACCTCCGCGACAACATGAAGTTCGAGATCGAGTCGATGGTCCAGCGCGGACACGTCTACGCCGTGGTCGACGAGGTCGACTCGATCCTGATCGACGAGGCCCGGACGCCCCTCATCATCTCGGGCCCTTCGGAGGGCGACACCGACATCTACTACCGGTGCGACCGGATCATCCCGAAGCTCGTCCGCGGCGAGGAGATCAAGGACAAGTACGGGAACAAGACCACCACCGGGGACTTCCTCGTCGACGAGAAGGCGCACACCGCAGCGCTCACCGAGGACGGAGTCGCCCGCTGCGAGAAGCTCGTCGGGATCGAGAACCTCTTCGACCCGACCAACATCGACATCCTCCACACCTGCCAGCAGGCCCTCCGGGCCCACACGCTCTACAGGCGGGACGTCGCGTACGTCGTGAAGGACGGCCAGGTCATCATCGTCGACGAGTTCACCGGCCGGCTGATGCCCGGAAGGCGCTGGTCCGACGGGCTCCACCAGGCCGTGGAGGCGAAGGAGGGCGTCAAGATCGAGAAGGAGAACCAGACCCTCGCCACGATCACCCTCCAGAACTACTTCCGGATGTACGAGAAGCTGTCGGGGATGACCGGGACGGCGGACACAGAGGCCGCCGAGTTCGACAAGATCTACAAGCTCGACGTCATCGTGGTCCCGACGAACCGGGACATGATCCGGAAGGACGAGCAGGACGTGATCTTCCGCACCGAGCCGGAGAAGTTCGAGGCGGTGGTCGAGGAGATCGTCGAGAAGCACGAGAACAAGCAGCCCGTGCTCGTCGGCACGATCTCGATCGAGAAATCCGAGAGCCTCGCCCTGATGCTGAAGAAGCGGGGCGTCCCGCACGTGGTCCTCAACGCGAAGTACCACGAGCAGGAGGCCGCGATCGTGGCCCAGGCTGGCCAGCTGGGCCGGGTGACGATCGCGACGAACATGGCCGGGCGGGGCACGGACATCCTTCTCGGCGGGAACCCCGAGTACATGGCCCGCCAGAAGGCGAAGGACAAGACCCAGGAGGAGTACGAGAAGGTCCTCGAGGAGCTCAAGGCCGAGTGCGCCGAGGCGCACGAGGAGGTCCTGAAGGCGGGCGGCCTCCACATCCTCGGGACCGAGCGGCACGAGTCCCGCCGGATCGACAACCAGCTGCGCGGCCGGGCCGGCCGCCAGGGAGACCCGGGATCGTCGCGCTTCTTCCTCTCGCTCGAGGACGACCTGATGCGGATCTTCGGCTCCGACCGGCTGTCGGGGCTGATGAAGCGGCTCGGGATGGAGGACGGCGTCCCCATCGAGCACCGTTGGGTCACCCGCTCCATCGAACGCGCCCAGACCCAGGTCGAGGCCCGGAACTTCGACACCCGCAAGCACCTCCTGCAGTACGACGACGTCATGAACCGTCAGCGCGAGGAGATCTACGGGATGAGGAAGGAGATCCTCGCCGGGTCGCTCGGCCACGACTACGTCCTGGCGCTCGCCGAGGACGTCTCCGACGACCTCGTGGACCGCCACTGTCCCGAGGGGAAGGACGCCACGGAGTGGAACTGGTCGGCCTTCGAGACGATCGTCGGCGAGACGTACGGGATCCGGGTCGCGGACGAGGGGATGACCGCCCACGACACGAACCGGGAGCTGAAGGAGAAGCTCCGGGCCGCCGTCCGGAAGGCGTACGAGACGAAGGAACAGCGCATCGGCAAGGACACCCTGCGCGACTACGAGAAGTTCTTCATGCTCCAGACGGTCGACCTGCTCTGGAAGGACCACCTCCTGGCCCTCGACCACCTCAAGGAGGGGATCGGCCTCCGGGGCTACGGGCAGCGCGACCCGCTCGTCGAGTACAAGAAGGAGTCCTTCCAGCTGTTCGAGGCGATGAAGGAAGCGATCGAGGAGCAGATCCTCCAGTACCTCTTCCGCTTCGAGGTGGCCCCGGCGCCGGGTGCGGCCGCCCCGGCCGACGAGCTCCCCCAGGCCGAGGCGCTCGCGGCGGTCGAGTCCGCCACCGGCAGCCAGGCGAGCCGGCGCGCCGCCGCCGAGCTCACGGCGAAGGCCCGCAAGGGAGCCGACCGCGACCTCTCGTACCAGGGGGCCTTCGACCCGACCGCCGGCGGGGACTTCCACGTCGACACCGTCAAGGGAGGCGGCCCCAAGACCGGACGAAACGACCCGTGCCCGTGCGGGTCGGGCAAGAAGTACAAGAAGTGTCATGGAGCCAAGCATGGGGAATGACGAGATCTACCCGGTCGCGCTGACGTTCGACGACGTCCTCCTGATCCCCGCCGTTTCGAAGGTCCACCCGGCCGATACCGACCTCAGGACCCGCCTGAGCGAGGCGATCGGCCTCAACATCCCGATCCTCTCGGCCGCGATGGACACCGTCACGGAGTCGCGCCTGGCGATCGCGATGGCCCAGAACGGCGGCCTCGGCATCATCCACAAGAACCTGTCCGTGGAGGAGCAGGCCGCGGAAGTCGACAAGGTCAAGCGCTCCGAGAGCGGGATGATCGTCGACCCGGTCACGTGCCGTCCGGACCAGAAGATCTCCGAGGCGCTGGAGGTCATGGCGACCTTCCGGATCTCGGGCGTCCCGGTGGTGGACGCAGGAGGACAGCTGGTCGGCATCCTGACCAACCGGGATCTCCGGTTCGAGACCCGGATGGACCTCCCCATCTCCGCCAGGATGACGAAGGAGAACCTCGTCACCTGCCCGCAGGGGACGACGCTCGAACAGGCCAAGGAGCTGCTCCACCGGCACCGGATCGAGAAGCTCCTCGTCGTCGACCGGAACGGGAAGCTGAAGGGGCTGATCACGGTCAAGGACATCCAGAAGCAGATCAAGTACCCGAACGCCTCGAAGGACTCCCTCGGGCGGCTCCGTGTGGGGGCGGCGGTCGGCGCCGGGAACGACCTCCTCGACCGGGCCAGGGAGCTGATCCAGGCGAAGGTCGACGTCCTCTGTCTCGACTCGTCCCACGGGCACAGCGAGCGCGTCCTCGAGGCGCTCGCGACGCTGAAGAAGAAGTTCCCCTCGACTCCCGTGATGGCCGGCAACGTGGCCACGAAGGAGGGGACCCGGGACCTGATCCGGCGCGGGGCCGACGCGGTCAAGATCGGCATCGGCCCGGGGTCGATCTGCACGACGCGGATCGTCACCGGCGTGGGGGTCCCCCAGATCCACGCGATCCGCGAAGCCGTCGTGGGCCGGGGGAAGTCGAAGGTCCCGCTCGTCGCCGACGGCGGGATCAAGTTCTCGGGCGACGTCACGAAGGCCCTCGCCTCGGGGGCCGACGCGGTGATGATCGGAAGCCTCTTCGCCGGGACGGACGAAGCGCCCGGCGAGACGATCCTCTACCAGGGGCGGACCTTCAAGGCCTACCGCGGGATGGGCTCCCTCGGGGCCATGAAGGCCGGCTCGGCCGACCGCTACTTCCAGGACGCCGCGGACGAACCCCGGAAGATGGTGCCCGAGGGAATCGAGGGAATGGTGCCGTACAAGGGGACCCTCTCCACCATCCTGGCCCAGATCACCGGCGGCGTCCGTTCGGGGATGGGGCTGGTCGGCGCGAAGACGCTGCCCGAGCTCTCCCGCAAGGCGAAGTTCATCCGGATCACGTCGGCCGGGCTCAAGGAGAGCCACGTCCACGACGTCATGATCACGAAGGAAGCGCCGAACTACCGCCGCGAAGAGGTCTGAACCGGCGCATCGCGCCGTCTCAGACCTCTACCGGGGCGTACATCACGAATCAGGAGAACCCGGGGCCGGGTTCTCCTGCGGCCCTGCGGGGCCTACCTCTCCGCGCCCCGGGGAGAGCCGGAAAGAGTTTCCCGCAGAACTCTCTGCCGCCCCCTGCCGCTCCGGCGAGCTCGCCTTGCGCTCGGCTACCTGAGGAGCGCCTCGACCGTCTCTTCGAGCTCTTTCTTCAGCTTCGTGAAACGCTCGCCGGTGGCGGGACCGTCGAAGCCGACGTGGGTCTTCACGACGCGGTGGCTGCGGTCCAGGAAGAGGGTCGTCGGGTAGGGACGGCTCCCCTCGAGCTGCAGGCTGACCGGAGACGTCTTCGCCTCCCTGGTCGTGCCCGCCAGAAGGAGCGGATACGTCACTCCGTAGCGCGCCGCGAAGCTTTTCAGGAGGCGTCGGCTCCGGACCACGTCGTCGGTGTACTCGAAGTGGAGCGCCACGACCTCCAGGCCGCGGGGGCCGTACTTCGCGTGGAGGTCCCTCAGCACGGGCGCCTCGTCGTTGCAGTTCGGGCACCAGGTCCCCGAGAAAGTCACGATCATCGGCTTTCCGGCGAACCGCGCGTCCTCGGACGAGACCATCCGGCCGTCCGCGTCCGGGAAGGAGAACTGGAACGGCTTCGACGGGTCCTTGGCCCGGACCGCCGAGAACCCGTCCGGGAGAAAGGAAGCGGCCGCCCGCTCCCCGAGCCGAACGGCGGTCCACGGCACGGCCGGGGACGACCGGGCACGGAACTCCCCCGCCAGGCTTCCGTCGGCCTGCCGCCGGGCCTCGAACCGGTAGACGAACAACCCGTCGAAGACGGTCAGGACGAGCGCCTCGCCGTCCCACGTCCCGTGGAGCGGGCCGTAGTCGCCCGAGGCGGAGAGGGCGCTCCCCGTGACGCGGCCCTTCGCCTCGCGGAAGATCCCCAGGAGCCGTTCCTTCTTCTCGCCCGCTCCCAGCAGGATCCCCCACTCCCCGTCGATCGGATCGGAACCCTTGCGCACGGCCGGAACCGCCGGCGGCAGCCGGCTCGCGACGAAGGGGATCTCGATCGGACCGGCGGCAGCGATCCGGACATAGCTTCCAGCCAGGCGGTCCCCGTCGAGGCGCGCCGTCAGCCTCCCGTCCAGGTGCGCCATCTCCAGCGTCAGAATGCCGTCGGCCCAGGTCGCGGCCGTGAACGGGGATTCGATCGAGCCGTTGACGAGAACCGCGGAGAGCGCCTCGTTCCGCCGATCCAGGCGCACCTCGAAGGAGACCTCGCGACCTTCGACCGGCACCAGCGAGGCGTACCAGGTCCCGACGGGCGGAGGGGCCGCCACCGCGCACGGCGGGCCGGCGAGGAGGAGCGGGAGGGCGAACCGGGCGGCGAGCAGCAGGCGGCGCATCACCGGAGATTACTTCGATCCGTCCTTCGGCCGGCGCCGGTCCGCCAGCTCCTTCCTCAGCTTCCGGATCGCCTCCGCCCGGGTCTTCAGATCCGCCTCCGCCCCCTTGCCCGCCGGCCGGTAGTAGTTCCGGCTGCCGAGGCGCGAGGGGAGCGTCTCGAGCCCCGCGGTCCCCTCCGGGAGGTCGTGCGCGTACTGATACCCCTTCCCGTACCCGAGCTTCTCCATCAGCGCCGTCGACGGGTTCCGGATCGCGAGCGGCGGAGGCTCGTTCGGGAAGCGCTGGACGTCCGCCGCGACCTCCTGGTACGCGACGTAGAGCGCATTCGACTTCGGGGCGAGCGCGAGGTAGACGGTCACCTCGGCCAGTGCCAGCGCCCCCTCCGGCATCCCGATGAAGTGGACGGCGTCCCGCCCGGCGAGGGCGAGGCGGAGGGCCTCGCGGTCGGCCAGGCCCACGTCCTCCGAGGCGAACCGGACGAGCCGGCGGGCGACGTAGAGGGGGTCTTCTCCCGCCTCGAGCATCCGGGCCAGCCAGTAGAGGCTTCCGTCGACGTCCGAGTCCCGCAGCGCCTTGTGCAGCGCCGAGATGAGGTCGTAGTGCGCCTCTCCCGACTTGTCGTGCAGGAGGACCTTCCGGGCGAACAGCCGCTCGAGGAACGGAACCGTCAGCGTCTCCCCCTCGGCCGCCTGGGAGACGGCCGACTCCAGGGCGTTCAGGGCCCGGCGCGCGTCTCCGTCCGCGAACCGGGCGATCCAGGCGAGCGCCTCGTCGTCCGCCGGCGCCCGTCCGGCGAGGCCTCGTTCCGGGTCGGCCAGAGCGTTCCTCGTCAACATCACCAGCTGAGCTTCCCCGAGCGGAGGAAGGACGATGACCCGGCTCCTCGAGAGGAGCGCACCGTTCAGCTCGAAGGACGGGTTCTCGGTCGTGGCCCCCACCAGCGTGATCGCCCCCGACTCCGTGTACGGAAGGAGGAGGTCCTGCTGGGACCGGCTCCAGCGGTGGATCTCGTCGAGGAAGAGCACGGTCCGGACGCCGCGATCCCGGCTCCTCCGCGCGTTCTCGAGCACCTCCCGGATCTCCTTCACTCCCGCGTTGACCGCCGAGAAGTCGAGGAACCTCGCCTTCGTCCGCGCCGCGATGATGCGGGCGAGCGTCGTCTTTCCGGAGCCGGGAGGTCCCCAGAGGATCAGCGAGGGAATCCGGTCGGCGGCGATCGCCTTTCCAAGGAAGGACCCGGGTCCGAAGACCTCCGGCGGCCCCACGACCTCGGCCAGCTCCCGGGGGCGAAAGCGCTCCGCCAGCGGGACATGCAGCGCGTTCCCCGACGCCGTTCCGGCGAGCTCGGCCGGGGAGCCGTCGTCGAACAGGTCGCCCGAGGCCGGCTTCACCTTGCGAGCCTACTTGACGCCGAGCGCCTCCTCCAGCTTGTCCACGGGCGGCAGCTCCGGATGGAGGGTCCGGTCCTTCTTCAGCTGGGCCAGGAGGGCCAGCGCGCCCGGCCGGTCTCCCTTGTCGAGGCCCAGGACCACCACCTTGTTGAACCGCGCCTGCCAGTGGTCGGGGCTTTGCTTGATCGCGCGGTCGAACATCTCCAGCGCCTTGTTCGGGTCGCCGATGTTCCGGTAGCTGATCCCGAGGTCCGTGATCACGTTGGGGTCGTTCCCCCTGACCTTCAAGGCCCTCTCGTAGGCGTCCACGGCCAGCCGGAAATCCTCGGCGTCATACGCGGTGTTCCCCACGCGCACCAGGAGGTCGTAGTCGCTCGGGTTCTGGACGAGGGCCTGCTGCAGCTCCTTCAGCTTCTGCCGGAGGGCCGGGTCCACCGACATCGGAGCCGCTCCGGGTCCCGGTGCGGCCCCCTGAGGCATCCCCGGCATGCCGGCGTGAGGATCCCCGGCCACCGCCTGCTGCGAGGCGAACGGCGAAGGCGCGTGGTCGAGATAGAGGTACGCGGCTGCGAACCCGACGAGGAGCCCCCCGGCCGCGAAGAGGAGCCGGTCCAGCCAGGGGTAGGCGGGTCCGGCCTCGGCGGCGGGGCTCTTCTTGCGCTTGCCGCTCGCGGCAGACGGCGTGGGCGGCGGAAGATGGTCGTCGTGCGGTTCTTTCAAGGATTGTCTCCAGAGTTCTCTTCGGTTTCCGGCGCCCACGTGGCGCCCCAGGTGCCTGCGGACGGCCCGGTGATCGGGGCGATCGCCGTGGCCTCCCAGCTCCCCGTGATCCGCTTCTGCGAGATCACGAGCTTCCCGTAGAAGGTCGCGTCGAATCCTTGCTCCGAGTCGATGCGCTGGAGCGTGACGCGGTCCCCGACGTAGGTGCCCCGGAGCGATCCCTTGAAGCCTCCGGCCAGCACGTAGTCGCCGGACACCAGCGTCCCGTCGAGCCGCAGGCGGTAGACACCGGTCACCCTGCCGGGGTCGATCGCCACCGCCCAGCGTCCCGACAGGGGATCGCTCTCGCCGCGGGGAACGGCGCGGCGCCGGGCCAGCTCCTCGCCCAGCTGGGCGATGCGGCGGCTCCTCTCCAGGAATCGGGCCACCGCTCCGCTCCGGCGGGTCTCCAGGGTCCGGACCCTGGCTTCGGCGTCGGCGACCCCGTCCTCCGAGACCGCGATGTCCGCCCGGTCCGGATTGGGCTCGCGGAGGAGATCCAGGAGGCGCGCGCGCCGCTGGGTGGCGACGTCCGACGCGCGGGCGAGCTGGTCGATGAGCCGCTGCAGCTCGTCGACGTCCGCCAGCCTGGCCTTCCGTTCGAGATCCAGGGATGCCGCAAGGCCGTCGATCGCCCCGTCCCCCCGGGGCGGCGCCCCGGCCAATTCCATCGAAAGGATCGCGATCGCGACCACGAAGAGGGCACGGATCGGCTTCATCACGCCAGACTATACGGGAACCGCCGTCAGCGGGTCGCGGGCGATCCGGCCGTCAATGGTTCGTGCCGCCGTCGGGGCGGCGGGAGGCGGAGCGGCTGAGCGCCTTCTCGACCTCCCCTTCCACCTCGTCCTCGGGAAGACC
>CAIMWE010000020.1 GCA_903845115.1 uncultured Acidobacteriota bacterium
GCGTTCCTGCTCCTGATCGTCGACCAGTCGGTGAGGACCTCGATCAAGAAGCGGGGGTCAGGTCTTTAGGTTGTAGGTTACTGGCCGAAGACATCAAGGTGGGGCCGGCCTATTCCCAAGGCGCGCGGCCGGCTCGCCCTACGCATGGGGCCGTGCAGCACCAGGGTAGGCGGCCTGCGATACCACCGCCGTTCATCGTCGCGTCCGGTAACATCCCGGCGTGCCCTACGAGATCGAATTCTCTCCAAATGCCATGCACCACATGCGCATCATCGAAGCGCGGGATCGCGCGGTCATATGGGCGGCCATCCGTGAGCAACTCCAGCGGGAACCAATGACCGAAACGCAGCATCGCAAGCGGATGCGCCCTAACCGATTCTTTCCGTGGCAGTTATCGGTCCAGAACTTTCGTGTATTCTACGACGCGGCCGCCGACCCACCCCTTGTTATCGTCCTCGCGATAGGCATCAAAGAGCACGAGAAGGTCCGGATCGGCGGGGAGGTCATGGCTCTATGAAGACCGTCGATCTATCTCAGTCCGACCCCTCCGTCTCGGAGTGCACACGCCGCCTTCGCACTGGCCCTTTGGTCCTCACGCGCCGCGGACGCCCAGTCGCCGCGCTCATTCGCGTCACCGATGCCGACCTAGAGACCCTCCTCCTGAGCGAGAACGCGAAGTTTCAAGCCATCATCCGGCGTTCACGGGTCGCGTACAAGCGCAAGGGCGGTATCAAGCTGGCGGAGGCGCAGCGGCTCATCGAAGGGTAAATGAATGCCGGGGTCAGGTCTTTAGGTTGTAGGTTACTGACCCAAGACATCAAGGCGGGCTGGGCTATTCCCAAGGCGCGCGGCCGGCTCGCCCTACGTATGGGGCCGTGTAGCACCGGGGTAGGCCGAACTCGCTACGCCGGTTGACCTGCACGGTAGGCTGGAGCGCGCCGCAGCGTTAAACTACTGCCGTGCCGGAAGTAAGCCGATTCCTCGGCATCGTGGTCAGCGTCCTTTATCGGGAGCACAACCCTCCTCACTTCCATGCCACCTACGGCGGCTACGACATCACCGTAGGAATCCTCGACGGCGTGGTATCCGGCACCTTCCCGCGGCGTGCGCTGCGGCACGTCTTGGAGTGGTACGAGATGCATCAAAGCGAACTTCTCGAGGACTGGAACCTAGCCCAGCAGCGCCAGCCTCTCAAGCGAATCGAGCCTCTGGAGTAAACATGCCTTCTGTTGTAGCGGTCCGATACCTCAGCGGCTTCAAGCTGTGGCTACGGTTTTCGGACGGCACTGAGGGCGAGGTTGATCTCGCGTCGGAACTGTGGGGACCGGTCTTCGAGCCCCTGAACGATCGGGAGTATTTCGCCCGCGTTGCGGTGAACCCGGATTTGCGGACCATCTGCTGGCCCAACGGGGCCGACTTCGCACCCGAGTTTCTCCGGTCGCAGGTACAGGAAATCCCGGGGTCAGGTCTTTAGGTTGTAGGTTACTGACCGAAGAGATCAAGGCGGGGCCGGCCTATTCCCCGGGCGCGCGGTCGGCTCGCCTACGCATTGGGCCTTGTAGCACTAGGTTCGAGTGGCTCGGTCGTGTTGCGCTCTATCCGTCACTGGCGTATAAACGCTCGTGCGATTCGTCGAGACTCCAGTCTTCACTGAAGCCATCGCCGATCTCGTAGCAGACGATGACTACACCGCATTGCAGCTCGCTCTCATCATGCGCCCGGATTCGGGCGTCGTCATTCCCGGCTCGGGCGGCATCCGAAAGATGCGCTGGGGCCTCTCTGGCCGTGGGAAGCGTGGCGGCCTTCGAATCGTCTACTTCTTCGAGCGCGCGCCGCAAGTCTTCTACACGCTCTACGTCTACCGGAAAAGCGAGGCAAGTGACCTCACTCAGGCTCAGATTCGATTCCTGAGACGCCTCGTCGCTTTGGAGTTCTCGTGAAGAAAGAGCATTTTGAGTCTCTGGTCGAGAGCATTCGGCAGGCTGGCCGTATCAAGCGGGGCGAGGCCAAGCCTTCGCGTCAATTCCGCTTTGCTCCGGCCGACGTCAAGGCTATTCGCGCCACCCTCGGAAAATCGCAGTCGCAGTTCGCGCTAATGATCGGGGTTAGCGTCTCCACGCTCCAAAACTGGGAGCAAGGCAGGCGGCAGCCCGAGGGGCCTGCTCAGGCCCTCCTTCGGGTCGCCGCCGCGGCGCCTGAGGTTGTTGCACGCACACTGAGGAATAGGGGGTCAGGTCTTTAGGTTGTAGGTTACTGGCCGAAGAGATCAAGGCGGGGCCGGCTCATTTCAGGGTCAAGCAGCGGGCCGCGGAACAGGACCTCGGAGTCGTGACGACGGACCTCGTCCGGATCCTCGATTCCTACAACAAGCTCCTGTCGAGCTACCTGGACGCGACGGTGACGAGCCAGGTGACGCTGCGAAATGGGCCGCGTTCACTTGGGGCGAGTACAGCCCGGAGATCTGGACCGACTGGGTGACGATCGCGGCCGAGATGGGCTTCCTCGGCTTTCTCCCGACGGAGCCGCCGGTTCGGCTCTCGGTGGAAGGGCTCAGCCGATGGCAGCTGCGAACCAGGCAGGCAGTGCCTTCGCCAGGAAGAGCGGGCGGCCGTGGTCGAAGACCGCGATGTTGCGAAAAGGGCAGCGGAGGTCCTCGTTGTCGTAAACGAGGACCCACGGGAGCTCCCTGATCGCGGTCTTCAGGTTCGTCATCGTCCGCGGGAATCTCTCGCGCAGCTTGTCGATCGGCACATCGTGGCCTCCCTGGGAGACCCGCATCGCGACCCGCTGATCCGAGGAGTTGGGTCCCGCGAGCCCGATGAAACAGACGATGACGTTGTACCCGGATGATGCGACGTCCTTCAGGAAGCCGATCTTCTCCCCGACGGGGTCAGAGAAGACCGTCTCGAAGACGAAGCTCTCTCGCGCCGCGACCAATTGCCGTCTGAGGTCGTCCGCGGCCTGGGCCGCCGTGTAGGGCGGGAGTCCGAGATCGGCGGCGAGGATGTCCGCGTTGACGAGCCGCAGGCCTGTCTCCTGGAGGTGCGCGAAGTAGAAAGTCGTCTTGCCTGCGCCATTCGGCCCGGCGAGTGCGACCACCACGGGGCGGTCGTCTAGCAGCAGCTTCACCGCTTCTTGTGATCACCGGCCTCGAAGCGCCGGTTGACGAAGCGGCCGACGGACCGTTTTCCGTCGGCTTCGATCCGGACGAGGAGGCCAGGACGCCCCGGCGCGGGCTCGTAATGCGGGAACGGCCGTGTCGCCAGATAGGCGGCGACGCGGTGCCGCCCTTTGGGCCCGTCGACTGCCGCCAGGGCGGACGACAACGGGTGGGCCATTGCCGAGCGGCACATTTCTAGTGCGCGGGCGCCCTGTAGCAGCGGCTCGATCGCGCGCCCCAGGTTGGCCCAGTACTCGATCTGCCCGGCGATGGAACGCTCCGAGATCTGGCTCGTGAGCCTGGCGTCGAGGACGAGAGCGTCGGAGAGTTTCACGGGCTGGCCCACACCACGATGGTAGCGTTTCGCTACCGGAGAGGGCAAGTGGGGCCAGGGGTCAGGTCTTTAGGTTGTAGGTTACTGACCGAAGAGATCAAGGCGGGGCCGACCTATTTCCTGGGCGCGGCCGGCTCGCCTACGCATAGGGCCGTGTAGCGCCGGGGTAGGCCACCCAAGTCTGGTATCCTGATTCAGGAGCCTAAAGCGCAAGTGAAAGCCTCTACGGCAGTTATCGAGCGATGCACGGACACAGGGCTCTACGTTGGCTTCGTGCCTGGCTTCCCTGGAGCTCATACGCAGGCGGAGTCCCTCGATGAGCTGAAGCTGAACTTACAGGAAGTGCTCACGCTCCTTCTCGAGGA
>CAIMWE010000021.1 GCA_903845115.1 uncultured Acidobacteriota bacterium
ACCGCGGGACGGACCCGATGGCGGCCTGGTGGAAGAGGACGGCGGCGTCGCGGCAGGCCCTGACGCACGAGTCGCGGTCCCGGATGTCCCCCTCGACGAGGTCGATCCGGTCCTGGAGGTGGGCCAGGTTCTCCCGCCGGCCCGTGAGGAAGCTGTCGAGGACGCACACCCTCGCCCCGAGGTCGACCAGGGCGTCCACGAGGTGGGAGCCGATGAACCCGGCCCCGCCCGTCACGGTCACCCGGGCCCCTTTCAGGTGCCCTCCCGCTGGCGCGCTCACGCCTTGACCAGCTTCCCGGCGGCGCCCGCGGGGACGATGTTGCGGGTGTCCACGACGAGTGCCGCGCCCGCGTAGAGAGCGGCGTCCCGGAAGACCGTGTGCGCCGTGGAGACGACGATCGCGTCGTGCCTGGCGAACTCGCCGGCCGTGCAGGGGACCGAGGCCATCTCGAGGCGGTGCTTCCGCCCGGGCCTGGCGCGCGGGATGAAGGGATCGCAGTAGGCGACCTCGGCCCCGGCTTCCGAGAGCAGCTCGATCAGCTCGAAGCTCGGGCTCTCGCGGTCGTCGTCGATGTCGGCCTTGTACGAGAGGCCGAGCAGGAGGACTTTCGCCCCCTTCACGCTCTTCCCCAGCGCGTTGAGCCCCTCGATCGTCTTCTGGACGACGTAGCGGGGCATGGACGTGTTCACCTCCCCCGCTAGCTCGATGAAGCGCGCCCAGACGCCGTATTCCGCGGCCTTCCAGGTGAGGTAGAACGGGTCGAGGGGAATGCAGTGGCCGCCCAGGCCGGGCCCCGGGTAGAAGGGCATGAAGCCGAACGGCTTGGTCTTGGCCGCCTCGATCACCTCCCAGACGTCGATCCCCATCCGGTCGAAGACGACCTTCAGCTCGTTGACCAGGGCGATGTTCACGGCCCGGAAGACGTTCTCGAGGATCTTCGCCGACTCGGCGACCTCGGCCGTGGCGACCCGGACGACCCGGTCCACCGCGGCGGCGTAAAGGGCCTCCGCGGCCTCGCCGGACGGCCCGTCGATCCCGCCGACGACCTTCGGGATGTTCCGCGTGGAGTACGTCGGGTTCCCGGGGTCCTCGCGCTCCGGCGAGAAGGCGAGGAAGACGTCCCGGCCGCACGTGAGGCCGGCAGCCTCCAGGCGGGGCAGGATCTCTTCCCGGGTCGTGCCGGGGTACGTGGTGGACTCCAGGACGATCAGCTGCCCCGGCCGCGCCCGGCGGCCGACCTCCTCGGCCGTGGAACGGATGTAGGAGAGGTCGGGCTCGCGGTGAGGCCCCAGGGGGGTCGGGACGCAGAGGATCACGGCGTCGCACTCGCCGAGACGCGCAAATTCCGTCGTCGCCGCGATCCGTCCCCGGGAGAACGCCGCCGACACCCTCTCCGCCCCGATGTGGCGGATGTAGCTCTCTCCCCTCCCGAGCGATTCGACCTTTCGAACATCGACGTCGAAGCCCAGGACCGGAAAGCCCGCCTGTTCGAAGACGAGGGCCAGGGGGAGGCCGACGTAGCCGAGCCCCACCACTCCCACCGTCGCCGTCCGGCCGGCGACGTGTTGCAGAAATTCCTCGAGTTCGGGTGCTCTGTCCAGCATTCGACTCCTCTCAGGCCCCCTGGCCGTCCCCGGGACGGGGCAGACTAGAGGGACGCCGCTCCACCGTCAAGGCGCCCTCCCGGCGGGCTCTTCCCGGAGGGCCCAGGCGGCCGCCGCCGCGGCGAGGGCGAGGAGGACGGCCCCGTTCCCGACCCAGTACGGGACGCCGCTAATGCCGAGCTTCCACGCCGCCGGGAGCAGGACGGCCAGCGAGCCGGTGAGCCAGACGGCGCGGGGGTCGTCCGCGAGCAGCCAGGCGGCTCCGGCCCATGCGAGTCCCGGGAGGAGCGCCGCGAGCAGCGGGACGAGAAGCTCCGCGGCCGTCTGGGGAGCCAGGGGCGCGAAGACGCCCGCCACGGCGACGGCGGTGGCGAGACGGGAGCGCCACGAGGTGAGGACGCGCTGCCCCAGCAGCCACGCGAGCGCCCCGAAGGCCCCCAGCTGAAGGGCCGCGAAGAGGGCGCCGGAGGCGACCGCCACCGCGGGGACGAGCGAGTCGATGGCCGGGGGATCGGGAAAGCCCCCGAGCCCGGCCAGGGCAGGGGCCGCGGCGGTGACTCCGGAGCCGAGGGAGCGCCCCGCCAGGACGAGCAGCAGCGCGGCGGCGGAGGAGAGGGCCGCGGAGCGCCGGGTCGGGGCCCACAGGCGCCGCGAGAGCGCATCCGGACGGACGGTGAGGACGAGGAGCAGGGCGAGGAAGGCGAGGGCCGCGAGCCCCGACACGCGGAAGAGCAGCGCCACCCCCGCCGCCACCGAGAAGGTCGTCAGGGACATCCCTCCGGGCGCCGCCGCGCGGAGCGCTTCCGGGGCCGACACGGCCGCGGCGGCGGCAGCCGCGAGCGCGAACCAGAGGGCCCCGCGGGCTGCCCGCCTCCACGGAAGTGCCCCGGCGCGAGCGAGCCGGAGGATCTCCACCACCGCCAGGCCCAGGACGATGCCGAGCCCGGCGACCTTCCAGGCCAGGGAGACGTAGGCGGCCGGGCGCATCCGGTCCCGCTCCCTGACCCAGCTCTCCGGCAGCTTGAGGGCCGTGGCGACGGTCACCGGGACGGCGCCGGCCAGCTCGACCACGACCCGGCGAGTGGCGTCGCCGGCCCGTTCCGAAAGGGACTCGTAGACGATCCGGTGGTCCCGCCTCGCCTTCCTCTCCTCCGACTTGACGGAGACGACGGAGAAGCGAGCCGGCTCCAGGCCCAGGGCGCCGAGGGCCGTCTCGCCCCGGGCGCGCGCCGAGCCTTCGTCCAGCGTCGCCCCGGCCTCCTCCTCCGGGAGGAAGCGGCGGAAGGAGACGACCCGGCCGCTCCGCCCGTCGACGACCACCCACCAGGAGCGGCGGTCGCCGAAGCGGAGGAACCGGACCTGCCAGACCCGCCCGGGCAGGATCCGGAACGCCCACCGCGAGAGGAGCGAGGGCCCTCCCCGGTCGAGGAGCCAGCGCTCCGCCAGGCCGGAATAGGCGTAGGGGAGGGCCCCCTCGGCCGACTCCGCCCCGGAGTCGAGGGACGGGAGCGCCGAGGCGCTGAAGGAGGCGGCGACGTACCGGTCCGGATCGTCGCCGGAGGCGCGGACGAAGAGGGCCGCGCGTTCGAGGGCGGCTCTCCGGTCGAGCCGGTACTCCTCGCCCTCCCCGAAGGCGAGGCGCGGGAGAGCCAAGCGGCCCGCCGCCAGGAGGCCGACGGCCGCGGCGGCAGCCACCAGGATCCAGGCGAGCGGCCTGGAGCGGGGAGCGGGGGCGCCGGCCGGCTCGCTCCCCGGCTCCGGGGCCGGGGCCGACCCGACGCTCCGGTTGGAGAGGCCCTCCTCCGGGAGGAACCCGCCCCTCCGGACGGCCAGGAGGAAGGCCGCCACGAGCGGCAGGAGGAGGAGCCCTCCCGCGAAGCTCCCCGCCGCCACGAGGGAAGGGCTGGACGAGCGGACGAGGATGAGGGCCGTGTAGACCGCGTCCACGGTGAAGTGCCACACCAGGAGGGGAAAGATGCCGACCCGGAGGAAGACGACTCCGATGACGATGCCCGCCATCCCGACCTCGACTCCGCGGATCCAGAAGGGCTGGTTCGGGTAGGCCGAGTGGGCGAATCCCCAGATGAACGCCGGGAGGGCGACGGCCACCCAGGCGGGGGCGAAGCGCCTGACGAACGGGATCGAGAACATCCTCGAGCTGAACTCCTCGGTCGTGGCCGGCACGAAGCCGGCCAGGAGGACCGCCAGCCAGGGGAAGCTCGTCCCCAGCAGGTTGGAGTACGGGATCTCCGCCGGGGCCCAGGCTCCCAGCCTCTCCGCGCCGACGTAGAAGAGGACCTGGTAGGCGACGAAGAGGACGGTGAGGGTCCAGCCCAGGAGCAGCCCCCGGAAGACGCTCCGGGTCCCGAGGGCGCGGAGGGAGAAGAGGCGGCCCAGGGCCGGGCGGTCCGGGCACCCTTCGCGATACGACGGCTCGCCGGCCGCGACCAGGAGGACGAGGACCACCGCGAGGACCGCCGCCCCGCCCACGCCCCCGAGCAGCGCCCGGAACACGGTGTTCGCCCAGCTCTGGGTGGTGTCGTAGTCGAACAGCGCGACGGGCAGCTCGTTGAGGGACGCGGCCAGCTGCAGCCCGAAGCCCGTCCCGCCGAACGCGAGGGCCGTCTTCCACTTCACGTCGCGCCTGCGGATCCTCTCCAGGAAGACCGCCAGGACGGCGAGACCGGTCAGGAAGAGGCCGAGGGTGGCGACCGCGCCGGCCGCCTCGTTCTGCGACCGCAGCTGACGGTACGAGTCCGCCCACGCCTCGGGGACGCGGTAGAAGGAGGTGCAGCGCCCGGCGCGGTCCCCCTGGACCTCCACGACGTACCGCAGCGCCCCGTCGCCGTGCCGGAACCGCTCCGACTCGAAGACGAAGGTCCGGTCGACCCGCGCCGGCCGCCGTTCGCTCGTCGCCTCGACGAACCGGAACCGGCCGCGGTCGGCGGGGTCCTCGCCGAACGAGAGGCGGAACGCCTCCTCGGCGATCCGGCGCGCCGCCCCGTCCCCCGGGTCCGCCGCCGCCGCCGTCTCCGGGAGGAGCCGGCGGAACGCCGTGACCCGGCCCGCCGGGTCCACTCGGACGACGTACTCCAGCTTCTCCAGCGGGCGGACGAACCGGACGACCCAGTGCCAGATCGGGAGCGCCCCGTATTCCCGGTTCGCCCGGGCGAGGCCGAGGGTCCGCTCGAGGTAGGTCTTCGCGTCGTCGTCGTGGTCGAAGAGGACGAGCCGGCGGAACCCGTCGAGGGGGAACCCCCTGGCCTCGAGCGCGCGCGCCGCGATTCCCCCGGCCTGGTCCGCCGTCACGCGAAAGTCGATCGAGGCCTCCGGGAAGGCCCGGGTGAAGCCCCACCGGACCACCAGCCCCCCGGCCAGGATGGCCAGGAGGCACGCCGCGGCGTGGAGGAGGTCCCCGCGCCGCGGCCGGAGGATCACCACCCCGGGAAAACCGCTACCGCCCCTAGAAACGCCAGCTCTGGAGCATGTGCATGTAGTTCGCGCGCTCGTACGCCTTCGGGTCGGGACAGGCGAGGAGGTCCATGGAACCCCTCATCTGCTCGAGCGACTCGTACTCGTGCTCCTCCAGGAACCGGGCCAGCTCGGCCCGGAGGACCCGCAGGTACTCGGGCCCGCGCTGCAGCAGGGCCGAGACCAGCTGGACGGCGTGCGCCCCGGCCATGACCGACTTGATCACGTCGACCGGAGTGTGGACGCCTCCCGTGACCGCCAGGGAGGGGCGGACGCGGCCGGAGAGGATGGCCAGCCACCTGAGGCGGAGCGGCAGCTCGGACGATGTCGAGAGCTGCAGCGCCCGCTCGACCTCCAGCTCCTCCACGTTGATGTCCGGCTGATAGAACCGGTTGAAGAGGACGAGGCCGTCCGCTCCGGCCTCTTCCAGCCGGCGCGCCACGTTCGCGAGGGAGGAGTAGAACGGCGAGAGCTTGACCGCGACCGGGATCGTGACGTCCTTCTTGACCGCCTGGACCAGGGAGACCATCCGCTCCTCCACCGCGTCCCCCCGGGTCTCGAAGTCGGTCGCGAGGTCGTAGACGTTCAGCTCGAGAGCGTCGGCGCCCGCTTCCTGCATCAGCTTGGCGAAGCGGAGCCAGCCCCCGCGCGTCGTCCCGTTGAGCGAGGCGACGACCGGAACGCGGACCGTCTGCTTCAACTTCCGGAGCTGCTCGAGGTACTCGTCGGGCCCCAGCCGGAAGTCGGGCGGGTCGGGAAGGTAGGAGCTGGCCTCTCCGGACGAGTTGGCGTGCGTCTCGGTGGCGCGGGCCGTCGCCACCTCCTCGCCGGAGATCTGCTCCTCGAAGAGGGAGTGCATGACGATGGCGGACGCCCCGGCGTCCTCGAGCCGCTTGACGCGGTCGAGGTCGTCGACGAAGGGCGAGGCGCCCGGCATCAGAGGGTGGGCCAGGTTGAGTCCGAGGTACTTGACGGACAGGTCCACGGCGCGCCTCCTTCAGTTCGCTTTCCCGGTGGTGGGGAGGGTCGAAGCGGGTTTCGCATCCTCCGCCGCGATGCGGGGGACGGTGAGGGCCGAGAGCTGCTGGTAGACGGCGACCTGCTGGAGGGCCCCCTTCCGGGCCGCCTCCTGGAGGTGCTTGAACCGGACGGGGTCCTGCTTCTCGACCATCCGGAAGCGGGTCTCGCCCTTCATGTAGTCGGCCACCGAGTTCGTCGGCGCGCCCGAGTCGAGCGTGAGCGGAGGCTGGCCGGCCGCGACCCGACGGGGGTCGAACCGGTAGAGCGGCCAGATGCCGGAACCGACGGCCAGCTTCTGCTGCTCGAGCCCGTAGGCCATGTCGTAGCCGTGCGCGATGCAGTGGCTGTACGCGATGATGAGCGACGGGCCCGGGTAGGACTCGGCCTCGATGAACGCCTTGACCGTCTGGGCGTCCTTGGCGCCGAAGGCGATCCGGGCGACGTAGACGTGGCCGTAGCTCATCGCCATGAGGCCGAGGTCCTTCTTGGCGATGCTCTTCCCGGCCGCCGCGAACTTCGCGGCCGCGCCGAGCGGCGTCGCCTTCGACTGCTGGCCGCCCGTGTTGGAGTAGACCTCGGTGTCGAGGACCAGGATGTTCACGTCGCGGTTCATCGACAGGACGTGGTCGAGGCCGCCGTAGCCGATGTCGTACGCCCAGCCGTCGCCCCCGACGATCCAGACGTTCTTCCGGACGAGGTAGTCGGCCACCGACAGGAGCCGGCTCGCCTCCTCGCCGGGGACCTTCGCCAGCTTCTGCCGGAGCGCCTCGACCCGGGCGCGCTGCTCGGCGATCGCCCCTTCCGTCGACTGGTCGGCGCCGACGAGAGCCGTCACCAGCTCGTCGCCCAGCGTCGCCGACATCTTCTTCGCGAGCGCCGCCGCCTCGCGGGAGTGCGCGTCGATCGCGAGCCGCATCCCGAAGCCGAACTCGGCGTTGTCCTCGAAGAGCGAGTTGGACCAGGCCGGACCGCGGCCTTCCTTGTTCTTGGCGTAGGGGGTCGTGGGGAGGTTGGCGCCGTAGATCGAGGAGCAGCCGGTGGCGTTGGCGACCAGCGTCCGGTCCCCGTAGAGCTGCGTCATCAGCTTGACGTAGGGCGTCTCGCCGCAGCCGGTGCAGGCGCCGGAGTACTCGAAGAGCGGCTCCAGGAACTGCGCCCCCTTGACGTCGCTCGTCTTCACCTTCGACCGGTCGACCTCCGGGAGGTCGAGGAAGAAGTTGAAGTTCTCGCGCTCGGTCTCCCGGATCGGCCGCTGCGGCGCCATGTCGAGCGACTTGTGCTTCGGGTTCCCCTTGTCCTTGGCCGGGCAGACCATGACGCAGAGGGTGCAGCCCGTGCAGTCCTCGGGAGCGACCTGGACCGTGTACTTCGACCCCTTGAAGTCGGCGGCCTTGAAGTCGACCGACTTGTAGGTCGCCGGGGCCTTGGCGAGGAGCGCCGGGTCGTAGACCTTCACGCGGATCGCCGCGTGCGGGCAGACGAGGGCGCACTTGTTGCACTGGATGCAGATCTTCTCGTCCCACACCGGGATGTCGACCGCGATGTTCCGCTTCTCCCAGCGCGCCGTCGCCGTCGGCCAGGTGCCGTCCGGCGGGAAGGCGCTGACGGGGAGGAGGTCCCCCTTGCCGGAGGCCATGAGGGCCGTCACCTTCTGGACGAAGTCCGGGGCCTCCACCGGGACGATCGGCGGCCGCATCGTGGTGGAGGTCGCCGCCGCCGGCACCGCCACCTGCTGGAGGTTGGCCAGCGTCTGGTCGACCGCCTCCTTGTTCCGGCGGGCCACCTCGGCCCCCTTCTTCCCGTAGGTCTTGTCGATCGCGTGCTTGATGTGCTCGATCGCCTCCTCGCGCGGCAGGACGCCGGAGATGGCGAAGAAGCAGGTCTGCATGATCGTGTTGATCCGGCCGCCCATCCCGGTCGCCTGCGCCACCTTGAGGGCGTCGATGACGTAGAAGCGGAGCTTCTTCGTGACGATCTGCTCCTGCACCTCGCACGGCAGCTCGTCCCAGATCTGGTCCTTGTCGAACGGCGCGTTGAGGAGGAAGACGCCGCCGGGGACCGCGAACTCGGCCATGTCGTACTTCGTCAGGAACTCGAACTGGTGGCACGCGACGAAGTTCGCCCGCGACACCAGGTAGGCCGACCGGATCGGCTTCGGCCCGAACCGGAGGTGCGACACGGTCACCGCCCCCGACTTCTTCGAGTCGTAGACGAAGTAGCCCTGCGCGAAGTTCGGGGTCTCCTCGCCGATGATCTTGATGGAGTTCTTGTTGGCGCCCACGGTCCCGTCGGCCCCGAGGCCCCAGAAGAGGGCCCGGACGACCTCCTTGGGCTCGATGTCGAACTCGAGGTCGTACGCGAGGGAGTGGTGGGTCACGTCGTCCATGATCCCGACGGTGAAGTGGTTCTTCGGCTTCTCCTTCGCGAGCTCGTCGTAGACCGCCTTCACCATCGCGGGGGTGAATTCCTTGGAGGAGAGGCCGTACCGGCCGCCGATCACCTTCGGGTCGGTCTTGAATGCCGAGACGCCGCTCTCCTTCGTCTCCCGGAGGGCGGCGACGACGTCGAGGTACATCGGCTCGCCGATGGCCCCCGGCTCCTTCGTCCGGTCGAGGACGGCGATCGACTGGACGCTCTTCGGGAGCGCGGCGACGAACGCGTCGATGTCGAGCGGACGGTAGAGGCGGACCTGCAGGACGCCGACCTTCTCCCCCTTCGAGAGGAGGTAGTCGACCGTCTCGCGGGCCGTCGAGCCGCCCGAGCCCATGATCACGACGACCCGCTCGGCCTCGGGGTGCCCGAAATAGTCGAAGAGGTGGTAGTGGCGGCCGGTCAGCTTGGCGAACCGGTCCATCTCGCCCTGCACGATGGCCGGGCAGGCCGTGTAGAAGCTGTTGCAGGCCTCCCGCGCCTGGAAGAAGACGTCCGGGTTCTGGGCGGTGCCGCGAATGAAGGGGGCGTCGGGGGTCATCGCCCGCTTGCGGTGGGCCAGGATCAGGTCGTCGTCGATGAGCGCCCTCAGGTCGTCGTCCGACAGCTCCTCGATCTTGGCCACCTCGTGCGACGTCCGGAACCCGTCGAAGAAGTGGAGGAACGGGATGCGCGACCGGAGGGTCGCCATCGTCGCGACGGCGGCGAGGTCGTGCGCCTCCTGGACCGAGTCGGACGAGAGGAGGGCGAAGCCGATCTGCCGGCAGGCCATCACGTCCGAGTGGTCCCCGAAGATCGAGAGGGCGTTCGCCGCCACCGTCCGCGCGGCGACGTGCATCGCGAACGAGGTCAGCTCGCCCGCGATCTTGTACATGTTCGGGATCATCAGCAGGAGGCCCTGCGACGCCGTGAAGGTGGAGGTGAGCGCCCCCGCCTGGAGCGCCCCGTGGACGGCCCCCGCCGCCCCGCCTTCCGACTGCATCTCGTTGACGTCGGGGATGGCCCCCCAGATGTTCTTCTTCCCGAGGGCCGCCCAGTCGTCCGAGAACTCGCCCATGTTGGACGAGGGGGTGATCGGGTAGATGGCGATGACCTCGCTCGTCCGGAAGGCGACCGAGGCGGCAGCTTCGTTGCCGTCGAGTGTGACGAGACGTCGTTCAGACATTGGCTTCTTCTCCTGTTGTCGCGGACGGACGGCCCCCTCGGGCGGCCTTCCCGCGGACACGCGAAAAATTACCCCGGCGGTCCGGGGCTGCGGACGCGGCCAGGGCCCTCTCGCGCGCGTCCGGCTAGATTCTCGATTTTCAGACGACCCGGCTGCGGACCTGGACCTTCAGGTCGCTGGTCTCGGTGGAGACCGCCCCTCGTTCCTGGAGGTGGCGGCGCAGCTCGTCGATGACCGCGGCGTCGAACCGGCGGTGCCCCCCGAGGGTCATCTGGTAGGGCATCCGGCCTTCCCGGGCCCACCTGGTGACGGTGTTCGGCGACACCCCGAGGGAGGATGCCACCTCCGAAGGTGTCAGGAAAATCTCGTGTGGATGGGCGTGTGCGTTCGACATCGACTCCCCCTTCGATTGCAAGTGGTGGTTTGCCACAGGACTTGAGGGAATTAAATAATTCAGATGAATCACGTCGTAGTTCTTATGCATCAGCCGGTGGCTCTCCGGTTCCGAAACCGAGCAGACAGCTAGACTTCCGGCAAGAGGATCATGTGCCGGGTGAGCTGCTTCTGGCCCTGGACAGCGGGACGCAGAGCGTCAGAGCCCTGCTGTTCGACCTCGCGGGGAACCTCCTCGCCAGGTCCCAGGTCAAGATCGAGCCCTACGTCTCGACACATCCCGGGTGGGCGGAACAGGAGCCGTCCGTGTACTGGGAATCGGCGGCGGCGGCGTGCCGGTCCCTCCTGGCGATGCCGGGAGTCCGCCGGGAGGCGATCGCTGGCCTCGCCCTGACGACCCAGCGCGCCACCGTCGTGAACCTCGACCGGGACGGGGAACCTCTCCGTCCCGCGATCGTCTGGCTCGACCAGCGGCGGACCGAAGGGCTTCCCCGCATCGGCGGCCTCTGGGGGGCCTCCTTCCGGGCGGTCGGCATGAGCGACACGGTCGCCGCGTTCCAGGCCGAGGCGGAGGCGAACTGGATCCGGTCCCACCAGCCCGAGATCTGGGACCGGACGTCGAAGTTCCTCCTCCTCTCGGGATACCTGACCTGGAAGCTGACCGGCCGGTACGCCGACTCGACCGGCGGGCAGGTCGGCTACGTCCCGTTCGACTTCCGCCGGCACCGCTGGGCCTCTCGCCTCGACTGGAAGTGGAAGATCCTGCCGATCCGCCCCGACCAGCTCCCGGAGCTGGTGCCGCCCGGAACGGTCCTGGGACCCCTCACGGCCGGGGCGGCCGCGGCGACCGGCCTTCCGGCGGGCCTGCCGGTCGTCGCCGCGGCGGCGGACAAGGCCTGCGAGGTGCTGGGGGCCGGCTGCCTGGAGCCGCACGTCGCCTGCCTCAGCTACGGGACGACGGCCACCATCAACACGACGTTCTTCCGGTACGTGGAGCCCTACCCGATGATCCCGCCCTACCCGGCGGCCCTGCCGCACGCCTTCAACGTGGAGGTCCAGATCTTCCGCGGGTACTGGCTCGTCTCGTGGTTCCGCCGGCAGTTCGGCCACCGGGAGGAGCAGCTGGCGGCCGAACAGGGCGTGGAGCCGGAGGAGCTGTTCGACGACCTCGTCAAGGAGGTCCCGCCCGGCGCGATGGGCCTCGTCCTGCAGCCGACCTGGTCGCCGGGGGTGAAGATCCCGGGCCCGGAGGCGAAAGGGGCCGTCATCGGGTTCGGCGACGTCCACACCCGCGCGCACCTCTACCGCGCGATCCTGGAGGGCCTCGCCTACGCGCTCCGGGAGGGGAAGGAGCGGACCGAGAGGCGCAGCGGCGTCCCGATCACCCAGCTCCGGGTCGCCGGAGGGGGCTCCCAGAGCGACGCGGCCCTCCAGATCACGGCTGACATCTTCAACCTGCCGACGGCCCGGCCGCACGTGACCGAGGCGTCCGGCCTGGGCGCGGCGATCGACGCGGCGGTGGGGCTGGGTCTGCACCCCGACTTCCCCTCCGCCGTCCGCGAGATGACGCGGGTCGGCCGCGTCTTCGAACCCGACCCGAAGACCTCGGGCCTCTACGACCGGCTCTACCACCGGGTCTACAAGCAGATGTACCGGCGCCTGAGACCGCTCTACCGCGAGATCCGCGAGATCACCGGGTACCCCGGGTGAGGACCGCGTAGCATCCCGCCATGGCGGCCACGCTCCTCTTCGACGACGGCAACCACCGGAACCTCCTCCTGCCGGAGCTGTCGTCGGGGCAGATGGTGCAGGCCAACATCCACTGCGTCGTACACGGGTCGGGCGCCGTCCTCCTCGACCCCGGAGGGCACAAGGTCTACAACCAGGTGAAGGGGCGGCTGGAGGAGTTCCTGGGGGACGCCCGCCTGGAGGCGCTCTTCTTCTCGCACCAGGACCCCGACGTCGTCGCGGCGATCAACGGCTGGCTGATGACGACCGACGCGCCCGCCTACATCTCCGAGCTGTGGGTCCGGTTCGTCTCGCACTTCGGCCTCGATTCGCTGGTCGCGGAGCGGATCCGGCCGGTTCCGGACGAGGGGGCGTGGCTCGACGTCGGCGGGTGCCGCTTCGGGATCCTGCCGGCCCACTTCCTCCACTCGCCCGGGAATTTCCATCTCTACGACCCGGTGGCGAAGATCCTCTACTCGGGCGACCTCGGCGCCTCGATGGGGGCCCCGGACGCGGAGGTGACCGACTTCGACGCCCACGTCGCCCGGATGGAGAGGTTCCACACCCGGTACATGGCGTCCGGAAAGGCGCTCCGCGCCTGGCTCGCGATGGCCCAGGACCTGGACCTCGACGTCGTCGCGCCGCAGCACGGCTCGCTCTTCCGCGGCCGCCCGGCCATCACGAGGCTGTTCGACTGGCTGGGATCGCTCGAGTGCGGGGTCGACGCGATCCGGCCCTACCGCCTTCCGCCCGCACCGTGATCCCGGCCGGGCCCTCGCGCAAGGAAACCGCAGAGGGCGCCGGTTCGTACGGAGAACGCCATAACATCGAGGCCCCATGGACACGACGAGCAGGAACGCCGACCTCTCCGCCCTCCGCATCCCCCGCGACGACGGCCCGAAGCGCCGCGGGAGCTGGGTCGTCCCGGCGATCGGGACCCTCCTCGTCTGCCTGGCCGCCGGGGGCCTGCTCTGGGCGCGGTCGAGCGGGAACCTCTCGCTCGGCGCGCCGGAGGTCTCGACCACGCGGGTCTCCCTCGTCACTCCGACCCAGGCCTCCACGGTGCTGACGGCCTCCGGCTACATCGTCGCCCGCTCCAAGGCGGAGATCTCGCCGAAGTCGGTCGGGCGCGTCGCGTGGATGGACCTGGAGGAGGGCCAGAAGGTGCGCAAGGGGGAGCTGGTGGCCCGCCTCGAGTCGCAGGAGCTGGACGCCCAGCGCAAGCAGTTCGTCGCCTCCCGGGAGCAGGCGGCCGCCCAGCTCCAGAACGCCCGGATCGAGCGCGAACGGGCGGCTTCGATGCTGAAGCAGCAGGTGGGCTCGCAGCAGGCGTACGACGCGGCCGACGCCCAGGAGCGCCAGCTGGAGGCGAACGTCCGGTCGCTGGAGGCGCAGGTCCGGTACGTGGACGAGCTGATCCGGAACGCCGAGATCCACGCGCCGATCGACGGGGTGGTCACGGTGAAGAAGGCGTTCGTCGGCGAGACCGTGGCGCCGCAGGGCTTCGGGGGCGCCGGGTCGGCCGGGGCGACCTTCGCAGTCATCGTCGACCTGAAGTCGCTCGAGATGGAGGCCGACATCAACGAGCAGAACCTCGGCAAGCTCCGGATCGGCCAGCCGGCCGAGGTGGCGCTGGACGCCTACCCCGACAAGCCCTACAAGGCGCGGCTCCGGCAGATCGTCCCGACGGCCGACCGGCAGAAGGGCTCGGTCAAGGTGAAGGTCGAGATCGAGGCGAAGGACGAGAAGGTCCTTCCCGAGATGTCGTGCCGCGCCGTCTTCCTCTCGTCCGAGGCGAAGGTGGACGAGAAGGCGAGGGCGAAGGTGATGGTCCCCGCCTCCTCGGTCGTGGAGGTGGGCGGGAAGAAGGGGATCCTCCGGGTCGACGACGGGAAGGCCGTCTTCGTCCAGCTCGTCCTCGGCGAGGCCGTGGGGGGACAGCTCCAGGTCCTCTCGGGCGCCGCCGGCGGCGAGGAGATCGTCGCCGACGCCGCGACCGGTGGAAGGCGATGGAGCGCCGAGCAGATGGTCCGGCAGAAGAAGGAATAGGAGAGACCGCGTGGAGAGCACCGAACCGTCCCCGCAGCCCCGGCCACCCCTCATCCAGGTCCAGTCGGTCGTCAAGAAGTACACCCGGGACACCCAGGTCCTCACCGTCCTCGACGGCCTCTCGCTGACCGTCGACGCCGGGGACTTCGTCGCCCTGATGGGCCCGTCCGGCTCCGGGAAGACCACCCTGCTCAACCTGATCGCCGGAATCGACCGGCCCACCTCGGGCCGGGTCCTCGTCGGGGCCGACGAGGTCTCGGCGATGAGCGAGTCTGCCCTCGCGAAGTGGCGGAGCCGCCACGTCGGCTTCATCTTCCAGCTCTACAACCTGGTCCCCGTGCTGACCGCCTACGAGAACGTCGAGCTGCCGCTCCTCCTGACGCCGCTCTCCAGGGCGCAGCGCCGGAAGCAGGTCGAGCTGGCTCTCTCGATCGTAGGGCTCTCCGACCGGATGGACCACACGCCGCGCCAGCTCTCCGGCGGGCAGGAGCAGCGGGTGGCCATCGCGCGGGCCATCGGCACCGACCCGACGCTCCTCGTGGCCGACGAGCCAACCGGCGACCTGGACGCCCGGAGCGGGGAGGAGATCCTCGTCCTCCTCGAGCGGCTCAACGACGAGTTCCACAAGACGATCGTGATGGTGACCCACGACCCGAAGGCGGCCGCGAAGGCCCACCGGCTGGTCCACCTGGACAAGGGAGTCCTCGAGGAGGACGTCCGCGCGGCGGGGAGCGGCGGGTGATCCGCTTCCTCCCCCTCGTCCTGAAGAACGTCTTCCGGAAGAAGACCCGGTCGGTCCTGACGATCGCGTCGATCCTCCTCCCGCTCTTCGTCATCTGCATCCTGGGCACGCTCCTCGCCGCGCTGGACGCCGACCCGTCGGGGGGCAAGGGGATGTTCCGGCTGACGGTCCGGCACCGGATCTCCATCACGAACTTCCTCCCCGAGGCCTACCTCCCGAAGATCCGGCAGCTGCCGGGCGTCAAGGAAGTCACGGTGATGAACTGGTTCGGCGGGAAATACGTGGACAACTCGGCGAAGAACTTCTTCGCGCGGTTCGCCATCGACCCCGAGCCGTTCCTCCGGGTCTTCGACGAGGCGACCGTCGTCGAGGGGTCGACCGCCGAGTGGATGAACGACCGGAGCGGCCTGATGGTCGGGCAGGTCCTGATGGGCAAGTACGGCTGGCGGCTGGGCCAGCAGATCACGCTGAAGGGGGACATCTTCCCGGGCATCTACACCTTCACGATCCGGGCGGTCTTCAAGGGGGCGGACGAGAGCGGCGTCTACTTCGACCGGCGGGTCCTCGAGGAGGCGGTGCCCCGCTTCAAGGGGCTGGTCGGCCTCTTCTGGATCAAGTGCGATTCGGTCCAGACGGTGGAGAGGCTCCCGAAGGAGATCGACGCCATGTTCGAGAACTCGCCGTACCCGACCAAGACCGAGACGGAGAAGGAGTTCCAGAACAGCTGGGTCTCCATGCTCGGGAACGTCCGCCTGCTGATCACGTCGATCACGACGATCATCGTCCTCGTCATCCTCCTGATCGCGGCGAACACGATGGCGATGTCGGCGCGGGAGAGGGTCACGGAGATCGCCGTCCTCCGGACGCTCGGGTTCCAGCGGGGGACGATCCTGGGCCTCGTCCTGGGAGAGAGCGTCCTGCTCTCCCTCTTCGGCGGCTTCCTCGGCGTCGCGCTCTTCGTCCTCTCGTTCCCCGGCTTCAAGCAGGGGATGCTCAGCTCGCCCATGGGGGGCTTCGCCGCCGGGATGAGGCTCTTCCCGGGGATCCTGGCGCTCGGCTTCGGCATCACCCTCCTCGTCGGCCTCCTGTCCGGCCTCGTCCCCGCGATCCGGTCCGCGCAGCGGCCGATCGCGGACGGCCTCCGCCAGGTCGGATGAAGCGGGGAAGGAGGAGAGAGACCATGCTGGGCATCCCGCTGAAGTACAACGTCCGGAACCTCTTCGTGAGGAGGGTGACGACGGGCCTCACGGTCCTCGGGATCGGCCTGGTCGTCGCCGTCTTCCTCTGCGTCATGGCCCTCGGCGAGGGGATCTCGAAGGTCTTCACCACCTCCGGCTCCGACCGGAACGTCCTCGTCCTCCGGCAGAACTCCCAGTCGGAGCTCCAGTCGGGGCTGGGCCTGGAGCAGGTGCCGCTCGTCCTGACGCTCCCGGGGATCGAGAAGGACTCGGACGGCAAGCCGCTCGCGTCCGCCGAGCTGAACATCGTCCTGAACCTCGACAAGGTGGACGGCGGCAGCTCGAACGTCACCCTGCGCGGGGTCCAGGAAAAAGCGATGAGGCTCCGCCCCGGCATGAAGCTGACCGAAGGGAGGATGTTCCAGCCGGGGATGTCGGAGGCGATCGTCTCGGAGAGCGTCGCCAGGCGCTTCAGGAACTGCGCCCCCGGGCAGACGCTCCGCTTCGGCTCGTACCGGTGGGCGGTCGTCGGCCACTTCGACGCCGGCGGCACCGCCCCGGACAGCGAGATCTGGACGGACGTGGAGGGGATGCGGAACGCCTTCAAGCGCGGCGGCTACTCGTCGGTCCTCGCCCGCACGACCGACCGCGCCGGGCGCGACCGGTTCGTCGCCGGCCTCGCGGGCGACGCACGGCTCGCGCTCGAGGGGAAGGTCGAGAAGGACTACTACGGCGCCCAGACGTCGGCCGCCGCGCCGATCCGCTTCTTCGGGATCTTCGTCGGCGTCATCATGGCGATCGGGGCGTGCTTCGGCGCGATGAACACCATGTACGCGGCGGTCTCGGCCCGGACGCGCGAGATCGCGACCCTCAGGGCGCTCGGGTTCTCGCGCCTCCAGGTCCTCGCCTCGTTCGTCTTCGAGTCGGTCGTCCTGGCCCTCCTCGGCGGGATCGTCGGGTGCCTCCTCGGCCTCGTCGCCGTGAAGACCGCGCTCTCGGGCGTCACCGGCACGACGAATTTCGCCACCTTCGCCGAGGTGGTCTTCGCGTTCCAGCTGACCCCCGCGCTCCTCGCCACCGGGATCGTCTTCTCGGTCTTCATGGGGTTCTTCGGGGGCCTCCTGCCGGCGAGCCGCGCTGCGTTCATGAAGATCACGGACGCCCTGAGACAGGTCGGATGACCCCGGACCGGGAGCCGTCCGCGGGATGATCCTCTCCGCGGCGCTCCTCGTCCTGGCCGCCGCCCTCCTCCAGGCGCTCTTCGCGGCGCTTCTCCTGGCTCTCCTCTCGGTCGCCGGCTACGGGCTCGTCCCGAAGCGGCTCCTCCCCGCCCGCGCCGGGCTTCGCCTGGCGGTCTCCCTGTCGGCCGGGACCGCGCTCTTCGGCATGGCGGGCACGGTCGCCGGCTCGCTGCTCGGGACGAGGTGGGTTCCGGCGGCCTTCGCCCTGCTGGTCGCCGCCTCGCTCCCCGGCGCCCGCGGGTGGCCCCGCGACCTCCTCCGGGCGTTCCGGCGCGGGAGGGCGCTCGTTCTCTGCTCCCCCTTCTCCTCGTGCCTGCTCGCCCTCCCGCTTTCCCTCGCGCTGGCCGCGCTGGCCCTTCCGCTCTCCGATTCGGACGGGCTCCGCTACCACGTGGCCTTTCCGAAGCTGTGGCTCCTCGGCGGCAAGATCTCCTTCTACCCCTGGGACATCACGGGCGGGTTTCCCCAGCAGGCGGAGA
This sequence comes from uncultured Acidobacteriota bacterium, assembly GCA_903845115.1. Lineage (GTDB taxonomy): Bacteria > Acidobacteriota > Thermoanaerobaculia > UBA5066 > UBA5066 > CAIMWE01. The sequence goes on from CAIMWE010000021.1 coordinate 17,502, forward strand.
CGCTCTACCTGCTGGCGCTCCCGCTGGCCGGAGGGGAGTCGGCGAAGTTCCTCCACTTCGGGTTCTTCGTGGCCCTCCTGGCCCTTGTCGGATCGGCCGTCCATCGAGGGCGCGGGAGGAGAGGCGCCGCCCTCCTCGCCCCGTTCCTGCTCGCCGCCGCCCCGGTCGCCCTCGTGCCGGCCGCTTCGGCGTTCGTCGACCACGTGGCCCTCTTCCACCTGGCCGTCGGGGCCGTCCTCCTCGGCTCGAGAGGCGCACCCGCCCTCGTGGGGCTCGCCGCGGGCGCCGCCTTCGCGGTGAAGCTGACGGCCGGGCCCGGCGCCGCGGGTCTCGTCCTGGCGACCGCCGCCGCGGCCCGGACCGGCTCCCGCCTCCGGACCCTGGGCCTGGCGCTGCTCATCTCCGCGATCCCGTTCGCGCCCTATGCCGTCCGGAACCTCGTCCACACCGGGGACCCTCTCTATCCGGCGGGAACCTACTTCGCCGGGCGCCCGCTCCCCGGCGTGGCGCGAGACCGGGCGAGCACCATGACCGAGTTCAACGCCGGCCAGGGCGGCGTCCTCGGGATCCTGTGGTCCAGCCGGCCCGGCGAGACGAGAAGCGACGAGGTCGCGGGCTGGCACCTCCTCGCCGCCCTCGCCGTGCTCCCCCTGGCCCTCCGTCGGCCCCTGAGGCCACTCCTCGCCATCGCCCTCCCCTTCGTCCTGCTGGCCCTTCTCGTCCATCCGCCGACCCGGTTCTTCCTCCCGCTGCTGGCGGCGCTCGCCTTCCTGGAGGCGGTGGTCCTCTGCCGGCTGCTCCCACGGCTCGCCCCCGCCGCCGCCGCGGTCGCCGCGATTCCCGCGTTCCTGACGGCGGTCTCGTCCGTCGGATCGCTCCATCCGCTCCCCTACCTGCTCGGGGAGACGGACCGGGAACGCTTCCTGACGGAGCGGGTGCCGGGCTACCGCGCGGCGGTGGCCGTCAATTCCCTGGGAAAGGGGCCGGTCATGGCGCTCGATTTCCCCGCTCTTTTCTACCTCGACCGCCCGTTCATCGCCGAGGGGATCATTCACGACCCGCCGCTGAAGGGGTGGATCGACGAGGCGCGGTCCGCCGACGACGTGCTCCGACGCCTCCGCGCGCTCGGCGTCGAGCACATCCTGGTCACCCCAGGGTACGGAGGCGGGACGGCGGCTTCCCTCCTCCCGCTCGCGTCGGACGCCGCCCGGGGCCGGATCGTCCTGGACCTCCGGAAGAGCCTTCGCCTCGTGGGGAGGGTGGACCAGGTCGACATCTACGAGGTGCCGCGGAGCAGCGGGGGAGGGAAACCACCCGATCCCGACCTATCATCGCCGCGATGAATCGCTGATGCGGGACCTCCGCGTCTTCCTCGATCGGCTCCGGGCCGAGGGCGACCTCGTCGAGATCGACGCGCCGGCGGACCCGCGCCTGGAGATCCCGGAGATCCACCGCCGGGTGATCGAGGAGGGCGGCCCTGCCCTCCTGTTTCGGCGGCCGGCCGGAACGTCTTCTCCGGACCGTTTCTCCTTCCCGGTCGTCACGAATCTCTTCGGGACCGCCAAGCGAATCGACCTCGCGTTCGGGCGCCGGCCGCTCGACTTCGTCCGGACGGCCGCCCGCGCCGCGACGGAGCTCCTCCCTCCGTCGCCGGCGAAGCTCTGGGCCCACCGGTCTCTCTTCGGCCAGGCGCTCCGGATCGGGACGGCGCGCGCCCGGCACGCGCCCGTGCACGAGATCGTCGACGACGCCTTCGACCTGACCCGCCTCCCCGCCCTCACGCAGTGGCCCGAAGACGGCGGTCCCTTCCTGACCCTGCCTCTCGTCTACACGGAGCACCCGGATCGGGCGGAGCACAACCTCGGGATGTACCGGATCCAGATTCACGGGCCGCGCGAGACCGGCATCCACTGGCAGATCGGCAAGGGCGGGGGCTTCCACTACGACGCGGCCGAGCGGCGCGGCCAGGCCCTTCCGGTGACGATCTTCCTGGGCGGGCCGCCGGCGCTGATCCTCGGCGCCATCGCCCCGCTCCCCGAGGGGGTGCCCGAGCTCCTCCTGACCTCGCTCCTCCTCGGCGAGAAGCTGCCGATGGCCGGGGCCGACGGCTCCCCGCACCGCCTGGTGGCGGGCGCGGAGTTCGCGTTCACGGGGAGCGTCCCGCCGGCGGTGCGGCGTCCGGAGGGACCGTTCGGGGATCACTACGGCTATTACTCCCTCGCGCACGACTACCCCGTCTTCCGGCTCGGCCGGGTCTGCCACCGGCGCGACGCGATCTTTCCCGCGACCGTCGTGGGGAAGCCGCGGCAGGAGGACTTCTTCATCGGCGACTATCTCCAGGAGCTGCTGTCGCCGCTCTTCCCGCTGGTCATGCCGTCGGTCGTCAGCCTCTGGAGCTACGGCGACACCGGCTTTCACTCGCTCGCCGGGGCGGTCGTGAAGGACCGCTACGGCCGCGAGGCGATGGCCTCGGCGTTCCGGATCCTGGGCGAGGGGCAGCTCTCCCTGACGAAGTTCCTGCTCCTGACCGACACGCCGCGGGACCTGCGCGATTTCCGGGGCCTCCTCGAGCACGTCCTGGCGCGGTGCCGCTTCGAGACCGACCTCTTCGTCTTCGGGAACCTGGCGATGGACACCCTGGACTACACCGGGCCGAAGGTGAACGAGGGGTCGAAGGGAGTGCTCCTGGGACTGGGCGAAGCGGTCCGCGACCTCCCCAGGGCGTTTTCCGGCGCGCTTCCTGCCGGAGCGCGAAACGCCACGGCGTTCTGCGGCGGGGCGCTCGTCGTCGACGGGCCGGCGTGGAAGGACGACCGGGACTTCCCCTCCCGCCTCGCGGCCGACCCCGCCGTCTCCCGTTGGCCGCTGGTCGCCCTGGTCGACGACGCGGCCGCCGCGGCCAGGAGCGATCGCTCGTTCCTCTGGCACGTCTTCACCCGGTTCGAGCCGGCCGCCGACCTGGCAGGCGCATCCCGGCGGATCGTCCGGAACCACGTGGCCTTCACGGCTCCGATCGTGATCGACGCCCGGACGAAGCCGTGGATGCCCGGCGTCGTCGAGGCCGACCCGGAGACGGTCCGGCTCGTCGACCGGCGCTGGAGGGAGTACTTCCCGAAAAAACGCGGGTGAGCCCGACGGAGGCCGGCCCGGGGAGACCGGTCAGAGGGCTCCGCTCTCCCCGGCCCCCGCCGGCTTCGGACCGCCGCCGCCGCCGCCCCGGCGGCGGCGGCGCTTCCGTCGCCGCGCGCCTCCTGCGGCCTCGGCGCCGGCCCCGCCCTGGGCGGCAGCCCCTTCCTGGGGAGGACGCGGAGCCTGGGGAGTCTGGGGAACCGGGGCCGGCTGCGGCGGCCTCGGTTTGGGCGGGCGCGGGTGCGGCCTCGGCCCGGCCGCCTGGGCGGGAGCCTGCGGCCCGGCCGGACGCCCCTGCTGCGGCTGTCCGGACGGCTGACCCGGAGCCCCCTGGGCGCCGCGCCCGCGGCGGCGGCGCTTCTTTCCAGTTCCCGGAGCGGAGGCAGCCTGGGGCGCGGCCGCCGCGGCCTTCCCTTCGGTGGCCCCGCGGCCCTTCTCGCGGCGAGCCCTGTGCCGCGTTGCCTCGATCTCCCGCTGGCGGCGTCTCTCCTCCGTCCGCCGGGCCTCTTCGGCGCGGCGGGCCGCGGCGGCCGCCTCCTCCCGCGCGCGCCACTCGGCGTCGACGATCTCGCCCGCGGTCCGGTCCTCCGCGTCCATCACGTCGCGAAAGGCGACCAGGATCTCGTCCTTGTGGGCCTGGGCCCGGAGGACGCCGAGGAGACGATCGCGGACCGGGGCGGACCGTTCGGCGGCGGCCGCGGGGACGCACGTGGCGTCCGAGAGGACCATCCGGGTGAACCGGATCCGGCGGGCCCGGCCCGATTCTCCGCCGACGGTCACGATGAAGAGATCCGGCTCGGCCTCCAGCTCGTGGGAAAGGACGGCCGTCCCCGGGAGAGCTTCCGTGACCAGCTCCCCCAGAAACCCCAGGTACTTCTCGCCCAGCTCGAGCGTCTGCTCCATCGAGACCACCCGGTCCCGGAACATCTTGGTGATTCCCATCGCCGCGAGTCTACCAACCGGCCAGGGCGAGGACCCGGCGGGCGTGCTCTTGCGGCGAGAAGCGGGACCGGTGCACGACCGCTCCCGCCGCAAGACGCGGCCCGAGGCCCTCCCGCAGGAAGCGGCGAAGCGCCCCGCCGAGAGCGTCGACGTCGCCCGGCGGGACCAGGAGCCCCGACTCTTCCTCGGCGACGACCTCCACGAGGCCGTCCACGCGGGTTCCGATGACGGCCCTCCCGTGGGAGAGGGCGTCGGCCGCGATGCCGGAGCCGGTGGCGTGGAGGTATGGGCAGACCACCGCGTCGCAGGCGTCGAGCCAGAGGGCCCGCTCCTCTTCCGGCAGGTACCGGAGCTCCAGCCGCACCGCCGGGAGCCCCCCGGCCCGCCGCGGCAGGCGCCTGGCTTCCCCCCAGGGCTCCCCCGCCAGGACGAGGTGGGCCTCCGGGAAATCGCGAGGGATGCTCGAGAAGGCCTCGAGAAGGAGCTTCCATCCCTTGTAGGGACGGAGGAGACCAGTGAAGAGAAAGAGGACCGCCTCCGGCGGGATGCCGAGGCGCGCCCGCGCGGAGGCCCGGTCGGGGAGGACCTCCCGCGGCTCGGAAGGGTGGGGGATCACCTCCACCGACGCGCCGGGGACGAGCGAGAGGAGCTCCTCCCTGGCCCGGCCGTTCTGGACGGCGAAACGGTCGGCTCGCCGGAAGACCGACGCCGCCACCCTCCGCTTCCAGGGGCCCCCTTCGTGGTCGACGAGGTTGTGGCACAAGAGGACGCGGACGGTCCGGGGCGACTCCTTCGCCAGGGCGTCCAGGAAGAGCCGCGTGTGCGCGCCGAAGAACGAGGTCCACCAGGGCAAGAGGACGGCGTCCGGCCGGGCCTGCCCCACCACGCGCCCCGCCTCGCGGAACGAGAGGGGGTTCGCGCCGTCGAGGAGAGCCCGGACCGGGCCCGCGTCGGCGGGGAAATCCCCGGCGCCTCGATCCGACAGCCCCGGGTAGAGGAAGCGGGGGTACATCCTCCGGAAGGTGACGATCTCCGGCCGGGCCCCGAGCCCCCCCATCGCCCGCGCCAGGCGGATCGTCTGGTCCGCGATTCCGCTCCGCCAGGGGGGGACCGGCCCCGCGAGGACGAGGTGCTTCACGGGCGCCTCAGGAGGAACGCCTTCAGGTACTCCCCCTCGGGGACGTCGAGGGAGACAGGGTGGTCGGCGCCGGCGCCGTGGCGGGAGAGGAGCTGGACCGTCGTCCCGGCCTCGAGCGAGGCGGAGAAGAGAACCTGCTGGAAGAGAGTCGACGAGATCGGCCCCGAGCAGGAGCACGCGAGAAGAAGGCCTCCGGGAGCGAGCAGCTTCATCGCCAGACGGTTCACGTCCTTGTACCCGCGACACGCCCGGTCGATGTCGTCCTTCCGTTTCGCGAAGGCGGGAGGGTCGGTCACGACGAGGTCCCACCTCTCGCCCCCCGCCACCCGCCGCCGCAGGTCCTCGAAGGCGTCCGCGGCCACGAATTCCACGGCGCCCGCGTCCTGGCCGTTGGCCTCGTGGTTCTCCCGGGCCAGGTCCAGGGCCGGCCGGGAGACGTCGACCTGGGCCAGCCGGCTCGCCCCCCCTGCGAGGGCCGCCACCCCGAACGCCCCCGAGTAGGCGAAGAGGTTGATGACGCTCCGTCCCCCGGCCCGCTCCCTCACCAGCTGACGGTTCTCGCGCTGGTCGAGGAAGAAGCCGGTCTTCTGCCCCTTCTCCACGTCGGCGAGGAACCGGAGAGAGCGCTCGAGAAACGGGACCCGGGCAGGGGCGGCCTCTCCGGCCAGCAGCTCGTCCCGGGTGGAGAGCCCCTCCCCCTCTCTCGACGGCAGCGAGTTCTTCTGCACGATGGCCATGCCGGGGAAGAGGGCCCTCAGGGGCGGGAGCCAGAGCGGCCGGGCCCGTTCCGTCCCCTCGGTCGTCGCCTGGACCGCCAGCAGGTCGCCGTAACGGTCGACGATGAGTCCGGGGAGCCGGTCCCCTTCCGCGTGGACCACCCGGTAGCCCGTCGTCCCGGGAGGCACGACCTCGCGGCGCAGGGCAACGGCGTCCTCCACGAGCCGGCGCACGTGGGGGGCGTCCACTTCCCCTCCGAACGACCAGACCCGGGCGACGAGGGGGGACGACGGCGAGAGGAACGCGTGGCCGAGAAAGGCGCCGGCGGAGTCCCGGATCTCAGCGGATCCGTCGGGGGAGCTTCCCTCGCGCCGCGCCACCGCTCCGGCGAACAGCCACGGATGGCGTTGGCGAAGGGCCTTCTCCCGCCCGGGCCGGAGGATGAGGGTCAGCGACACGGCTCCGACATCGGGCCGAGTTTACGTGTAGAGTTTCCGGCGTAGTGGAGATGGAGATCCTGCTCGCCTCCCTCCTCGCCGCGGCGATCGTGGCCGGCGCCTGGCTCTGGGCCGGCCGGAAGGACGCCCTCGCCCGGGAACGAAGGCTCCGGGAGGAGATCAGCGGGATGACCAGGGCGTCGCTGGCCCCTCTCCCCGTCGTTCCGTCTCCGGACCTCCGGACCCTCTTTCCGGAGCCGCCGCCGGCCGCTCCCGTTGCCCCCGAAATTCGCCCCGCCGAGGAGAGGGCCGGGCTCGGGGGACCTCCACCCGCCCCCCGGCCCATTCCCGCCGGGCTGCTGGACGAGGCGGAGCGCCACCGGGAAGCGCTCCGCTCGCTGGAAGAGACGCTCTCCCGCAAGCGTCCGCCGGACTCGGGACCGTTCAGCCCTCCGCCTTCCTCCCTCCCGCCGGATCACGAGCCCGGCACCGCGAGACTTTCCGCTGCCGCCGGCGCGATCGGCACGGCCGTGGAGCCGTTTCTGGACCAGGGCACCCGGCTCCAGAACGATCTCCAGGCCGTGGGGGCCGCGACCGCCCGCGTCCTCTCGTCGCTCGAAGGGGCCCTTCTGCTCGCCCGGGAAGCGGCTCAACAGACCGAGGCGCTCTCCCCGTTCGTCGCCTCGCTCTCGGGCCTCGCGGACCGGCTGAACCTCCTCTCCCTCGACGTCACCCTCGCGGCGGAGGCGCCGGCTGCCGGCGCCAACGCTCCCAGCACGGTGGCAAGCGTCGAGGTCCGGGTCCTCGTCGACGAGACGAGGGCGTTCTCGAGGGCCCTGGGCGCCCGCGTCCGGAAGGCCACGGAGGCGGCCCGCCGGTCGGAGGAGGCCTTCTCCGCGGTCCGCGAGGTCGCCGACGGAGCCCGGGAACGGAGCACGGCCGCCACGGAGCGGGGCGAAAGGCTCACGGCGATCTCCCGCCGCCTGGAAGAGGCGGTGGAAGCGCTCCGGTCCGCCTCCGACGGCGCCCGGCTCGAATGGGAGAAGCTGGCGCGCACGAGCTCCGCCCTCGAGCACCGGCTGGCCGCCGAGCGGCAGACGGCCGAACGGTGGTCCCACGAAGCGGGCGCGAGCGCCGAGGCCACCCTGACCGTCCAGGAGGTCGTTCGCGAGGAAAGCCGGGCGGCCGGGGAGATGGCGGAGAACCTCAGAGCGATCGCCCGCCGGTGACTCGCACGGCCGGCGGGTCGTCCGGCGAATGACCTTGACACGGCTCGTCCGGGCTGGGGAGACTGACCGGGTGAAAAAACCGGCAGAGCCAGCGACCGCCGACGCCATCCTCCGGCAGGCGGGCACCTCCGACCCCCTCCAGCTGATCCAGCTCGGAATCGAGGCCGCGAAAGAGCAGAGGTTCGACCGCGGGCTCGTCTACCTCGGAGCGGCCTACCTCCAGATCTCCCGGGACAAGGACGCCAAGGTCCCCCCCTCGGCGCTCTCGTACTACGGACTCTGCCTGGCGATGGAGAAGGGACGGATCAAGGAAGCGTCCGAGTATTGCGAGCTGGCCCTGGAGCACGAGTTCTTCAACCCCGAGCACTACGCCAATATGGGGCAGGTCTGGATCAAGGCCGGATACCGGCGGAAGGCGGTCGACGCGCTGGAGCGGGGCCTCGCGGTGGAGCCGACCAACCCCCGCCTCCGGAAGCTGCGGGAGAGCATCGGCGTCCGGAAGCCGCCGGTGATCCGCTTCCTGCACCGGGACAACCCCGTCAACGTCTCGCTCGGCAAGGTCCGCCGGAAGCTCAAGGAGAAGCCGAAGAGCCCGAAGCGCCCGAGGCCCTGATCGCCGGCGTCCACTTCACGATCCGGCCCGCCAGCGCGGAGGCGGCGACGACCCCGGGACTGGCGAGGTAGACCCTGCCCGGCCCGCTCCGCCCGGGGAAGTTCCGGTTGATGGCGCTGACCGTCACCTGGTCCGGCCTCGTCGACACCCCGGGGCCGGCGGCGATGCAGGCGCCGCAACCCGGCTCCAGGAGCTTCACCCCGGCCCTCTCGAAGAGGTCGAGGAAGCCCCGTTCCCGGCACCACTCCTTCACGTCGAGGCTCCCGAACTGGATGAAGAAGTCGACGCCGTCCGCGACGCGGCGCCCCGCCGCGAGCCCCTCGGCGAGGACCGCGGCGTAGATCTGGAGGTCGGTCCGTTTCCCTCCGGTGCACGACCCTCCGTAGGCGATGTCGATCGGAATCGGCTCTGGCAGGTCGGCGAGGAAGACGCCGTTTCCCGGGTCGCCCGGGAGCGCGACCATCGGAGAGAGAGAGCTCGCGTCGATCGCGAGGGTGCTCTCGTATTCCGCCTCCGGGTCGGGCCGCCACCCTTCGCAGAGCCGCCTCGCCTCCGGGAGAGGGAACCCGCGGCGCTCCGCGAGGAACCGGGCCGTCGTCTCGTCGGCCGCCACGAGACCCGCGAAAGCGCCCACCTCGGCCGCCATGTTCGTCAGCGTCGCCCGCTCCTCCAGCGCCAGCGCCTCGACGGCCTCCCCGCTGAACTCCACGAACTTCCCGAGGCCCCCCCCTCCCCGGACGAACGGATGGGCGAGGAGGGCGAGGACGAGGTCCTTGGCCGAGACTCCCGGCGCGGCCGCGCCGCTGAGCACGACGCGGATCGTCGGGGGGACGGTGATCCTCACGTCGCCGGTCCACCACGAGTTGAAGAGGTCGGTGGTGCCGATGCCGAATGCGAGGCACCCGAGCGCCCCGGCCATCGTGGTGTGCGAGTCCGAGCCGACGACGACCTGGCCGGGGAGCGCGTACGAGTCGAGCACCTTCGAGTGGCAGATGGCCCCCGTGTGGACCGGGATCCCGCGGGACGCCGCGAACTCCTCCTGCCGACGGGCGAGCCCCTCGGCCAGGCCGAGCAGGCCGCGCTTCTTCCGCTCCTCCGGCATCACCTCCCCGAGGAGCGCCAGGTGGTCGCGAAAGAAGACGATCGACTCCGGGTCGGTCACCGGGGCGGCGGCGCCCAGGGTTTCCTCGAAGAGGTTCGCCGCCATCGGCGTCACGTACTCGTGCGAGAAGCGGAGGTCGGTCCGGACGAACCCCGCGCTCCCCGGCGCCACCGAGTCGACGCCGTGCGCCCCGCTCCGGGCGTCGGTGACCATCTTCCGGGAGAGGATCTTTTCGGCCAGCGTCATGGGCCGCCGCGGCACCCCCGGCGACGGGAGGACGACCTCCCCGCCGAGCCGGGCCCTGTTGAAGGGGGCGAGGCCGCCGCGCCGCACGATCTCCGCGCTGACCGGGTCCATCCCCTCGGTGAACCGCTCGACCGGGACCTCGTCTCCGCGGCGGACCGCTTCGAGCACCGAGAAGTCGGTCGTCGGGAGGAGGCCGAGGTTCACGCAGTTCTGGAGGTAGATCCTCTCGAAGCTCTCGGCCACCACGATCCGGATCCCCGCCGCGAGCTCCGCGTACGGCGCCTGCTCGCGGGACGACCCCTTCCCGCGGCGGCGGCCCGCCACCGAGGCCGCGAAGCCGCCCGCGCGGACCGCTCCCTCGCCGACAGGCTGGACATTCGCGAGGGCGCCCACTCCCCTCTCCCGGCAGGTGAGCCCGAGGTAGACGAAGCTCCCGAGCTTCTCGTCGTGGTGGAAGCAGACCCAGCCCGGCGTCATCTCGTCGGTCGAGAGGTCGTCCCGGAGCTTCTGCCCGGGGTCGTTCGGGTTCCAGTCGAGATCGCGGCCCCCCAGCTGCTCGCGGAGGAGCGCCGCGTCCTCGGTCAGGTAGAGGATCCGCTTCGGCACGTCCGGGCCTCTCAGTTCACCGGCTCGTCGTCCTCGCCGGAGAGGGTCGGGTCGTCGGCTTCTCCCAGGGCGGGCGCCCCGCTCCCGGAGAGGGACGGCGCCGGGGGCGGGGCTTCCAGGACCCACCGCTCGTAGAGGTCTCCCGGAAGCTCGCGCAGAAAGCGGCTCGGCTCGGTCATCACGAGGATGCCGGTGCGGTCGTAGGCGGCGAGAGGGTGGACGAGGGTCAGCTCGTCCTTCGCCCGCGTGACGGCGACGTGGAAGAGGCGCCGCTCCTCCTCCAGCCCCTCGGGGGCCCTGCAGGCCCGCGCGTTCGGGAAGCGGTCCTCGGAGAGGCCGACGAGGAAGACCGCCCGCCACTCCAGCCCCTTGGCCTGGTGGACCGACGAGAGGACCAGCCGCTCGTCGTCCTTCTCCCCCGCGACGGTGTCCTCTCCGGCGGGGTCCCCGAAGAGAGTCACCTCCTGGAGGAACTTCCCGACGTCGTCGTACGGGAGGGCGAACTGGGCCAGCGCCTCGAGGTCGTCCAGACGCGCCGTAGAATTCGGGAACTTCGTCTTGGCGACCTCCGAATAGCCTCCGTCCTCGACGACGAAACGGATCGCCTCGGCGGGCGAGGAGGCGTAGCTGGCCTTCCTGAGCGCCGTCAGCGTCCCGCGGAAGCCCTTCAGGCCGGCTCGCGCCCCGGCCGGGGCCTTCGAGAGGTCGAGCGCGAGGAAGGTCTCCACCGGGTCGGCGGCCTCGGAGACCGCCAGCCAGAACGTCGCGGCGATCCGCTCCCCCACCTTCGGGAGGAGCTTGATCGCCCGCTTGAACGAGGTCTCGTCCTTGGGGTTGACGGCCAGCTTCAGGAAGGCGAGGACGTCCTTGACGTGCTGCTGCTCGAAGAACCGGAGGCCCGACCGGATCTCGAACGGGATTCCCCGGCGGGTCAGCTCCATCTGCAGCTCGAGCGACTGGTAGTGAGCCCGGTAGAGGACCGCGATCTCCGACAGCGCGAGCCCCTCGTCGCGCAGCTCCAGGATCCGCTGGGCGACGAACTGGGCCTGCTGGGGGACGTCGGCCGTCCCGACCACCGCCACCGGGACGCCGGCGCCCCGGGTCGGCCGGAGGGTCTTCTCGAAGCGGCGGGCGTTGAAGGCGATCGAGGCGTCGGCCAGCCTCAGGATCTCCGGCGTCGACCGGTAGTTGGTCTCCAGCCGGTACATCCGGACCCCCGGGTACCGGTCTGGGAAGCCGAGCAGCGCCTCGAAGTCGGCGCCGCGGAAGGAGTAGATCGACTGCGCGTCGTCGCCGACCACCATCACGTTCCGGACCGGGGAGTCCCGGGCGAGCAGGTCCACGAGCTGGGCCTGGAGGTGATTGACGTCCTGGTACTCGTCGACGAGGACGTGCGCGATCCGCCGGGCGAGGGCCTGCCGCACCTCGGGATGCTCTTCGAGGAGCCTCTTCAGGTTCGACAGGAGGTCGTCGTAGTCCATGGCGTTCGCCCGGACCTTCCGCTCGCCGTACCTCTTCGCCACCGCCTCGATCGCGGGGAGCTGGGAGAGGAAGTGAGGCGCCTCGGAGGCGACCGCCTCCCCGAGCGACCTCCCCCGGTTCACCGAGAGCGAGAGGAGCTCCCGGAGGAGGTCCCCCTTCGGGAAACGCCGCTCGGCGACCGGGATGTTCAGGTCCGAGGTGGCCGACTCGAGGAGCTCCTTGGAGTCCTCCCCGTCCAGGATCGAGAAGTTGGGGCGGTAGCCGAGCAGCTCCGCGCTCGGCCGGAGGAGCCGCGCGGCGACGGAGTGGAACGTCCCGGCGAGGGCGCCCGAGACGTCCTCCCCGATCAGCGCCTCGACCCGCCGCGTCATCTCGCGGGCGGCCCTGTTCGTGAAGGTGAGCAGGCAGAGCCGCTGGGGCGGGGTCCCGTCCTCGACAAGGCGGGAGACCCGGTAGACGAGCGTCCGCGTCTTGCCGGAGCCGGCTCCCGCGATGACGATCGTCGGCCCCTCCGGGGCGAAGACCACCTCCCGCTGCTCCTCGTTCAGCTCCCGGGCGTAGTCGACCCGGTAGGACCGCGCCGGGGCCGCGGTCCGGAGGACGTATCGCTTCACCGGAGGCGCGGGATCGGCCATCGGCCCGGAGTATGGCCGAATCTGTTAGTTTACGACTCATGAGCGACGAGAAACGCGACCCGTTCTGGGAGGTCCTGAGCCTTCTCTACAAGCCCCACCCGTGGCACGGGATCGCCGTCGGGGAGAAGGCTCCCGCGAAGGTGAACGCCTACATCGAGATCGTGCCGACCGATACCGTCAAGTACGAGCTCGACAAGACGACCGGCTACTTGAAGATCGACCGGCCCCAGAAGTTCTCGAACGTCTACCCGACCCTCTACGGCTTCATCCCCAGGACCTACTGCGGGGAGGAGAGCGGCGACCTCTGCGCGAAGAGGACCGGGCGGATCGGGATCAAGGGCGACGGCGACCCGCTCGACATCTGCGTCCTGTCGGAGAAGGTGATCACGCACGGCGACGTGATCCTGGAGGCGATCCCGATCGGGGGCCTCCGGATGATCGACGGCGACGAGGCGGACGACAAGATCATCGCGGTCCTGGAGGGGGACGCCGTCTACGGCCTCTGGAGCGAGATCTCGCAGATGCCCCCGGCGATGCTCGAGCGGCTGAAGCACTACTTCCTCACCTACAAGCACAACCCCGACTCGTTCCAGCCCGAGCACGTGGCGATCACCCACGTCTACGGCCGCGAGGAGGCCTACGAGGTGATCCGGCGCGCGCGGGTGGACTACGACGTCCGCTTCAAGGACCTCGAGAAGATGATGACCGCTGCGCTGAAGGGCTAGGGGCAACGCCGGATGCCGCGCCGCCTCGACCTGATCACCGCCGGCGAGTCGCACGGGCCGCTCCTGACGGCGATCCTGACCGGGCTTCCCGCCGGGCTGAAGGTCCCGAAGGCGGCCGTCGACCTCGACCTCGCCCGGCGCCAGCACGGCCACGGCCGGGGCGGGCGGATGAAGATCGAGAAGGACGCGGTCCGCTTCACCGGCGGTCTCCGCGGCGGCGAGACCCTCGGCGGGCCGCTCGCGATGGAGATCGAGAACCGGGACCACGCCGTCTGGGCGGAGGTGATGGGACCCGACGCGATCGACGAGGCCGCCGCGGCCAGGAGGCGCCTCTCGTCTCCGCGCCCCGGGCACGCCGACCTGGCGGGAGGGCTGAAGTACGGCCGGCGGGACCTCCGAGACATCCTCGAGCGGGCCAGCGCCCGCGAGACGACGGCGCGCGTGGCCGCCGGGGCCGTCTGCCGCCTCCTCCTCCGGGAATTCGGGATCGAGATCCGGAGCGGCGTCCTCTCGGTCGGCTCGGTCCGGGCCCCGGAGAGGGACGGCGGCTTTTCCTTCGACGTCCTCGAGAAGGTCGACGAAGGCTCTCCGCTCCGCTCCGTGGACCGCTCGGTCGAGGGGGAGATGGTCGCCGCCGTCGACGCGGCAGGGAAAGCCGGCGACACGCTCGGCGGGACGGCCCTCGTGGCAGCGAGAGGAGTCCCGCCCGGCCTCGGCTCGCACGTCTCCTGGGACGAGAAGCTGGACGGGAGGATCGCCCAGGCGATCCTCTCCATCCCCTCGGTGAAGGCCGTCTCGCTCGGGGAGGGAGTGACGAACGCCTTTCGCCCCGGCTCGCTGGCCCACGACCCGATCGGCCACGACTTCGCCCGGGGGTTCTTCCGGACCTCGAACCGGGCCGGCGGGCTCGAGGGGGGGATCACGAACGGAGAGGAGATCCTCGTCACCCTCTACCAGAAGCCGATCGCGACGCTGCGGGAAGGGCTGCCCTCGGTCGAGATCGACACGAAGGCCCCGCACCGGGCCCAGTACGAGAGATCCGACGTCACGGCCGTCCCCGCGTGCGGCGTCATCGGCGAGGCGATGCTCGCCTTCGTCCTCGCCAGCGCCCTCCTCGAGAAGACCGGCGGCGATTCGCTGGACGAGGTCCGCCGGAACTTCACCTCGTTCCTGAACGCCCAGCGGGCCTACTGAGGCCCTCCGACGTGGAGTTCACCAGGGAGGCTCTCGACCGGGAATTCCCGTCCAGGCGCCACGGCGTGCAGTTCAACCACGCCGCGGTCTCCCCGCTCCCGGCGCGCGCGGCCGAGGCCCTTTCGCGGTACGCGTCCGGCCTGACCGGCCGGGCGGTCCTGGACTGGAAAGATTGGGGGCAGGAGGCCGACCGGCTGCGCGAGCGGGCCGCGCGCCTGATCGGGGCCGGCGAGGCGGTGGGCGGGCCGAGGTCGATCTCCGTCGTCCCGAACACGACGGCGGGCCTCTCCTACGTGGCGGCGGGACTCGACTGGAAGCCGGGCGACTCGATCGTCACGACCGCCACGGAGTTCCCCGCCAACCTCGCCCCGTGGCTGGACCTCGCCCGTCTCGGCGTCGAGGTCCGCCGGGTTCCCACCCGCGACGGGGCCTTCACGGCCGACGAGGTCGCCGCCGCCTGCGGCCCCCTGACCCGGCTCGTCTCCCTCTCGGCGGTCGCGTACCACACGGGATTCGTGGCGCCCGCGGAGGCCGTCGGGGAGCTCTGCCGCTCCCGCGGGATCGTCTTCGGCCTGGACGGCATCCAGGCGGTGGGGGGGATGGAGGTGGACGTCGTCCGGGCGAAGGCCGACTTCCTCTCGGCGGACGGCCACAAGTGGATGATGGGTCCCGAGGGGTGCGGGATCCTCTTCACGACGCCGGAGCTCCGGCGGCGGCTCCGCGCCCCTTCGGGCTGGCAGAACCTGAAGAGGACCGTGCCGGGCGACTTCCGGATCGGAGAGACGACCGACTACGTCTCCGACGCCGTCCGCTTCGAGGTGGGGGCGCTCCCCACGCCGGGCGTGTACGCCCTGTCGGCCTCTCTCGAGCTGCTCCTGGAGATCGGGATCCCGAAGGTGCGGGAGCGGATCGGACAGGTCCTCGCCGTTCTAGAGGAGGGCCTCCCCCGTCTCGGCTGGGAGCCGGTCCTCTTCGACGGCCGGCCCCGCTCCGGAATCCTCTCGGCCCGCCCCCCCGCGGGCGTCGACCCGCGCGCCGTCGTGGCGAGGCTGGAGACGCAGGCGATCGCGGCGACCGCCCGGGCCGGCTTCCTGCGCCTCTCCCCCCACGTCGGCAACGACGAGGAAGAAGCGGAGCGCGTCCTCTCCGCCCTCCGGAAAGGCGAGGAGAGGTAGCGCGTGAGCGCGCAGGGGAACCCGGGCCAGGGGTTCCCCTGATAAATAATGGCCGCCCTCGGCAGAGGCGCGAAGCGACTCTGGTAGCGCGAAGCGACTCCTTATCGCCCCTTCCAGTCCGCCGGCCGCTTGCCGAGGAAGGCGTCGATCCCTTCGGCCGCGTCGTCGAGGAGCATGCCGCAGGCCATGCTCGCGCTCGCGGTGTCGTAGGCGGCCGCCAGCGGCTGGTCCACCTGGGCATAGAAGGTCCTCTTGCCCAGGCCGACCGCCGCGGGGCTTCGCGCGACGAGGATGTCGGTGAACGCTTTCACGGCGGCGTCGAGGCCGGCGGCGGGGACGACGCGGTTCACGAGCCCCCACGCCAGGGCGGTGGCGGCGTCGATCGGCTGCCCGGTCAGGAGCAGCTCCATGGAGCGCTTCCGCCCCACGTTACGGGCCACTCCCACCGCCGGGGAGGAGCAGAAGACGCCGATGTTCACGCCGGGGAGGGCGAACGTGGCGGACTCGGCGGCCACCGCCAGGTCGCACATCGACACGAGCTGGCACCCGGCCGCCGTCGCGATCCCGTGGACCCTCGCGATCACCGGCTGCGGGAGGCGGGTCAGCGCCACCATCATCCGGCCGCAGTCGTCGAAGAGCTTCCGCTGCCATCTCTCGTCCCCGGCGTGCTGGCGCATCTCCTTCAGGTCGTGCCCGGCGCAGAACCCCTTCCCCGCGCCGGAGAGGACGACCACCTTCACGGAAGGGTCCGCCGCGATCCGGTCGAGCTCCTCGCCGACGGCGGCGATCATGCCGAGCGACAGGGGGTTGTACCTCCCGCCCCGGTTCAGGGTCAGCGCCGCGACGCCGTCTAGCCGCTCGCACGTGGTGTACGGGGCTTCGCTCATACCCGGCTCATGCCCGCCCCGTGATGTACTCCGTCAGGTACTCCACGGTCTGGTGGTCCTCGGCGGCGTGCCATGCCGTGACGTCGCCGATCGAGATCATCCCGACGACGCCGTTCTCCCCGGCCACGATCACGTGGCGGATCTTCTCCTGCCGCATGATCGCCTCGATCTCCTCGACCGAGCGGTCGGGGCGGACCGCGATGATGCGGGAGGTCATCGCCCCGGCGACGGTCGTCTTCGCAGGATCCAGGCCCTCCGCGACGACGCGGTTGACGACGTCCCTTTCCGTGAACATCCCGCGCAGCTGGCCGTCCTCGGCCACCACGAGCGCGCCGATCCTCCGGTCGCGCATCAGGCGGCACGCGTCCTGGACGCTGCAGTCGGGCATGACGGTGATGACGCCGGCGGATTTCTTGGAGTGGAGGAGGTCCTTCGCGCTGGTCATACCTTATGAGACAGCAGTCGCGGGGCTCCCGTCAACGCGTTTGCGCGAAGGGCCCGAGGGGGCAGAGGGCCGCGGCCGCCCCGCGGCCGTTCACCTCAGGCCGGGAGGGAGGTCCAGGTCCGGCGGGGCAGGCGGACGGTTCCCGATCTCGGCCGCCGTGATCCAGCCCACGTCGAGGATGAAGAGTCTCGGGTCGAGCGGAAGGTAGCGCCCCTCCGTCAGCTGCCGGACCTCGTAGTGGAGGCGCGCGGCGGAAGTCATCCCGCTGTGGCCGGCCGACCCGATCCGGTCGCCGCGCTGGACGCGCTGGCCGGCGCGGACGAGCGGCTTTCCGAGGTGCCCGTACACGGTCCTGAGGCTCTCTCCGTGGGAGAGGACGAGAACGGTTCCGAAGGCGCGCCAGCCCGCCCCGGCTCTCGACGGGACGGAGCCAGAGAAGACGACCGTTCCCGCCGCCGGCGCGATCACCGCGGCCCCGTCCGGGACGGCGAGGTCGATCCCCGGGAAGAATTCGGGGGCGCGCGTCAGCGGCGACGTGCGCGGGCCGAAGGCCGCCGTCGGGACGGCGGCCGACGGCTCCACCGGCGAGCGCGAGGGGATGTTCGCCGCGCCGGCCACGGGCGCCTCCGCGACCGCCCGGCGGAAGAGCTCCAGGGTGCGGAGGCGCCGCGAGAGACGCAGGACGTTCCCCTCGAGGCGGTCGGGCGTGAGCGCCTCCTCTTCCTCGGCGGGAGCGAGCAGGCCGGCCGGGAGCGGCACCGAGACCAGGATCGCGACCCGGGCGAGGAAAAGCTCGGTCGTCCGGAGGCGGGTATCGAGCTTCCCGTAGCGGTTCTGGACCGACTCGAACGCCTCGGCGGAGACCTTCGCCGACTCGCGCAGGGAGAGCCGGTCGGCGGACCGGCCGAGGTCGTGGAGGAGGTCGGGCGCGGCCATGAGCCCCAGGAAGGCGAGATTCCCCGCGGCCAGCAGGACGAACGCCCAGACGGCTCCCGCCCGCGGGCCGATCGTCCACGTCCGGGTGGGCTGCTTCGGGTCGTTGGAATGGAGCCGGACCTCGGTCATGAAGGGCGAGCTCGGAGAAAAGCTCGCTCCCCCACCTCGAAGCCGAGCTTCCTCCGGTCCGTCCCGCTGAGCGGCCGGAACGTGGACGACGGGACGAGGCGAAGGACCCCCGACGACACCGCCGGGACCTCCAGCCGGTGCCAGCCCCCGAAGGGGATCGCGACCCGCCCGCGCAGGCGGTCGTCCCACAGGACGTCGACCAGGACCAGCGCGTGGTCGGGGCGGGCGTTCCTGATCGGCAACGAGACGACGCCCCCGCCGCCCCAGGGAATCGCGATCGGCATCGCCGCCGACGACGTCGTCCAGCGGAACGGGCGGCCGTCCGGCTCCCGCTCCACCGGGAAGAGGCCCGCCGTCGGCTCGTAGGCGAACGCCTGCGCGGGACCGAGCGTCCGGAACCCGCGGTTGAAGATCGAGCCGAGAAGCAGCACGACCGCCCCCGCCAGGACCACCGGGACGAGGGCCACGAGGAGGCGCTGCGTCCGCCCCTCGGGAGGGATTTGCAGGCGGGCCGAGAGGATCCCGGCGAGGGCGGCGATCTCGGCGTAGACCATGTGGGACCCGAAGAGAAAGACGACCAGCAGCCCACAGAGCGCGGCGGCGGCGCCCGCCTTCCGGAGGGCGGTCGCCGTATCGGCCTCGTGGAAGGCGAACGCTGCCGCGATCCCCCGGATGATTCCGATCAGGAGCAGGGCCAGGAGAGCGGCCCCCGCGAGCCCCATCTCCGCCAGCACGCCGAGGTAGTAGGAGGGGGGATAGTCGGTCGCTCGCACGGGCCGCTCCAGCGACTTCGCGGCCACGTTCGGGAAGTCGTAGAGGAAGGAGCCCAGGCCGGTCCCCACGACCGGGTGCTTCCGGAACGTGGTCGCCGCGGCCTCGTAGAGGATCATTCTCCCCGAGGCGGTCTCGGAGGGGGTCGGGATGCGGGAGAACGACCCTTCCAGGCGGGCCATCAGCGGGGACCGGACCCCTCCCCTCTGCGGGAAGGAGAGCGAGACGGCGAACGCGAGCGCGACGAGGAGCGAGATCCCCCCGATGACGCGGACCACTCCTCGCCGCACCCCGGGGCGCTCGCCCGCGGCGAGCCGGAACAGGGCCCACAGGACGAAGAGGCCCGCCGCCGTCAGCATCTCGACGAGCCCCGCGCGGGAACCCGCGTCGGTGACGACGCCCACCAGGAGAACGGACCCCGCCGCCGCGGCGAGCCGGAGCGGGAACCTCCCGGTCGCGGTCAGCGCGAGGAGGGGGGCGAGCAGCAGGGCCGCGGCCACTCCCGCCGCCGAGGGGTCGGTGAAGGTCGACTGGACCCGGCTCCACTCCGTCCACCTCACGGAGCGCCAGAGCGGGAGCGCCCCCACCTTCTGGGCCAGCGCCACGCCGCCGGCCGTCAGCGCCGCGAGGACCAGGGCCAGGTCCACGGCCCGCTCTCCGCTGCGGGTCCTGCCGAGCCAGGCGGCCGCCTGGTAGAAGCCGGCCGCGACGGCCAGGACCGCGAGCGCCGAGAGGGTCCCCGCCACCGCCTGGCTGGCGTCGGTGCCGAGGACGTTCACGGCCCGCGGCGGCGGCACTCCGCGGAAGAGGAGGTAGGCCGACCGAGCGTAGACGATGCTCGCGGCCGCGGAAACGGCCGACCCGACGAAGAGGGCCCACCACGCCGAGAGCAGCGGCGCGAACGGCGCCGTTTCTCCCACTTCGTAGACGGAACGGATCAGCGCACCGGCGAAGTACCCGGCCACGGCGATCGCCCCCGCGGCGATCGGCTCGGGGAACCCGAAGACGAGGGCCGAGACGCCGGCGACCGTCACGGTGAGGACGGCGAGGATGAAGGAGAGCCGGCGGGCCGCGAGACCCGTCGCGAAGAGCAGGAGGGCCGCGCCGACGACCGCCGTCCGGTACGCCGGCGACGGGGGGAGGAGGAACGGCGTGACGACCGAGGATCCGACGATCCAGCCGACCGCGGAGAGGAGGAGCGTGGCGGGCGACCGCGGGTTCACGGGCTCTCCCCCTGCCCGCTCCTGAGCAGGACGCCCAGCGTCCGCCGGTCGTGGCTCGGAGGCTCGTCCGCCGGGACGAAGACCGGCGAGAACGCGACCGTCAGGACTCCCCCGGTCCGCGGGACGGGCCGCACGGCCAGGGTTCGCGGGCCGTCGGCGGGAAGGACCACGGAACCGGCCGGAGCGTCGTCCACCCGGAACGTCGCGAGGACGGGCCGTCCGTCCGGCCGCGCGTTCTCGAGCGTCAGGCGGGCCTCGCTCTCCCCGGCGGCGAGGAGCCGGCCGATCCGCCTCCCCGTCCACTGGCGGCGCGACCCGGCGGACCCCTCGCGAGGATAGACGCCGATCCAGCCCCCGCCGGCTCCGCGGAAGGGGGCGTCCGGCCCCAGGGTCGACAGGGCGGCCAGCGACGACGCGAGGATTCCCGCCAGGACGAGGACCGGGAAGACTCTCCTCGGACCGTGAGGCGGATCCTCCTCCCTCGGCCCCGGCCGGCCGGGGAAGGGGAGGAAGGCCGCGCCCAGAGCCGCGCAGACCGCGACCTCGGGAAACCGGAGATGGGACCCCGTGAGCGAGGCGGCGAGGAGCCCGAGGAGGCCCGCAGCGCCCGCGACCGCCGGCCACCCGGCTCCAGGCCAGGCCGTGGCGAGCGTCTTCAGGGCGAGGAGGACGAGCGGCGCCACGGCCCCGATGCCTAGGATCAGGGCCGGCAGCCCCGACTCGGCCGCCACGTCCAGGAAGGCGTTGGTGGCGTTGTCGGTGAAGAGGGCGGGGCCGTGGGTCCGTTCGTACCGGACCGGGAACTCGTACGGGAACCCTCCGAGGCCGCAGCCGCTCAGCGGCTCCTCGCCGACGGCCTCGACGGCCGCCCGCCAGAAGAGCGGCCGGTGGCTCGTCAGCTCCACGAACGACCGGGCCGACAGGCCCCCCCCGATCCGCCGGGCCAGGCCGCCGGCGGCGGCCGGCCCTCCCCGGGGGGCGGCGACCAGGAGGACCGCCGCCAGGACCAGGGCACCCCCCCCGGCGGCGAGGACGGCGAGCCGGATCCGCCCGCCGGACCGGTACCCCCCGAACGCGGCGGCGAGGGCGGCGATGGCGAGGACGATCAGGGCCGATCGCGATCCGGACCGCTCGAGGGCGAACGGGGCGAGGAGGAGGGCGGCGGCCGGGACGGCCCGGGCGGCCCCGCGGACCTCCAGGAACGCGGCGACGGAAAGCGGGACGAGAAGGGCGAGGCCGACGCCGAGGGCGTTCGGGTCGGTGAAGCTCCCGGAGGCCCTCCCGATCAGTTTCCAGTACTCCGAAGAGCCCTCCATCGGGGCGAACCGGAGGAGGGCCGCCAGGCCCGCGAGCGCAGCCCCCGCCGAAGCCGCGACCAGGAGCGAGCGGCGGCCCCCGGGCGTCCGGGTCAGGCGCGAGAAGGCCTCCGCCGCGAGGAGCAGCAGGACGAGGGCGGCGAACGTCCGCGTGGCCGCCGCGGTCCGGTCCGCGGCCGTCATCCCGAGCGAGTTGACGAAGAGAGGCTCCACTCTGCCCCTCAGGAGCAGGTAGAGGGTCTCGCCCCGGGCGACCGAGAGGGCCAGGGAGGCCAGCGAAACCCCCAGGAACCCCAGGCCCCAGCGCCACGTCGCCGCGGGCAGCACGGGGGAGCCGTCCGTCCGCCGGGTGGCGAGGAGCACCCCGCTCGAGACGGCGAGACCGGCGAGGAGGACGAGATCGGATCCTGCCGGGCATCCGGCCCACCGGGCGAGGCCCGGAAGGAGCGGGGCCAGGGCCGCGAGGAGCGCGAGCGCGGCGCCGGCCCCTCTCGTCAGACGAGCGCCTCCTGCAGGGACGACACGGTGACCGGGCGTTCGAGCTCCTGTCCGATCGCTTCGATCGCCGCCGCCGCCGCGGAGAGGGTCGTGAGGCAGGGGATGTCCCTCTCGAGGGAGGTCCGGCGGATCGCCACCTCGTCGAAGAAGGACTCCTTCCCCAGCGGCGTGTTGATCACCAGGTCGATCTCCCCGTTGATCATCCGGTCGACGACGTTCGGACGCCCCTCGTTCACCTTCAGGACGGCGTCCGCGGTCAGGCCTCCCGCGCGGAGCGCCCGGACCGTCCCGCCCGTCGCCATCAGCGAGAACCCGAGCTTCGACAGCTGGCGGGCGAGGGGGAGGATCGCCGCCTTGTCGCCGTCGTGGACCGACAGGAACGCCCGTCCCTTCTTCGGGAGCCGGATGCCCGCTCCCAGCGCCGCCTTCAGGAAGGCCATGCCGAAGCTCCGGTCCCGCCCCATCACCTCGCCGGTCGAGCGCATCTCCGGTCCGAGGATCGTGTCGACCCCTTCGAACTTCCGGAACGGGAAGACGGGGGCCTTGATCGAGAAGCCGCCGACCGGCGGCTCGTGCGTGAGGCCGACCTCCTCGAGCGTCGCCCCGAGGCAGAGGCGCGCCGCGAGCCGGGCGAACGGGACCCCGGTCGCCTTCGAGACGAAGGGGACGGTGCGCGAGGCGCGCGGGTTCACCTCGAGGACGTAGAGCGTCCCGTTTCGGATGGCGTACTGGACGTTCATGAGGCCGACGACGCCCAGGGCCTCTCCCAGCTTGGCGGTGGCCGCCCGGATCTCGCCGAGCGCTTCCCGGGGAACGCGGCGGTACGGCGGGATGACGGCGTACGAATCGCCCGAGTGGATGCCGGCTTCCTCGATGTGCTGCATCACCCCGGCGACGATCACCCTCTTCCCGTCGCCGATCGCGTCGACGTCCAGCTCGAACGCGTCCTCGAGGAAACGGTCGATCAGGATCGGCCGTCCGGGGAAAGCCGCCAGCGCCTCCGCGAGGACCCCCTCCAGCGCCCTCTCGTCG
Source organism: uncultured Acidobacteriota bacterium (assembly GCA_903845115.1). GTDB lineage: Bacteria > Acidobacteriota > Thermoanaerobaculia > UBA5066 > UBA5066 > CAIMWE01. The sequence goes on from CAIMWE010000021.1 coordinate 40,109, forward strand.
TAGACGATGCGCATCGCGCGCCCGCCCAGGACGTAGCTGGGGCGGACGAGAAGGGGGAACCCGAGGCTCCTTCCCGCGGCCATCCCCTCCGTCACGTCGCGCGCCGTCGCCCAGGGAGGAGCCGAGAGGCCCAGCTCCCCGAGCAGCTCTCCGAACCGCTCCCGGTCCTCGGCCCGGTCGATCGCGTCCGGGGCGGTTCCCAGGATCCTCACGCCGGCCCGCTCGAGCGGGTGCGCGAGCTTCAGAGGCGTCTGCCCGCCGAACTGGACCAGGACGCCGAGGGGCTTCTCCTTGTCGACGACCGCCATCACGTCCTCGAACGTCAGCGGCTCGAAGTAGAGCCGGTCGGAGGTGTCGTAGTCGGTCGAGACGGTCTCCGGGTTGCAGTTCACCATCACCGACTCGTACCCGGCAGCCGAGATCGCCTTCGCCGCGTGGACGCAGCAGTAGTCGAACTCCAGCCCCTGGCCGATGCGGTTCGGGCCCGACCCGAGGACGATGACGGTCGGCTTGCCGCTCGGCCTCGCCTCGTCCTCGGTCTCGTAGCAGGAATAGAGATAGGGCGTCTCCGACTCGAACTCGGCCGCGCAGGTGTCGACTCGAGAGAAGACCGGCTCCGTGCCCGCCGCCGCGCGCGCGGCCCGCACGGCCGCGGCGGACGAGCCGGTCAGCACCGCGACGTCCTCGTCCGAGAACCCGGCCCGCTTGGCCGGGCGGAGGTCCTGCGACGCCGGGTCCCCGCCCGCCCGGACGGCCCGCTCGACCTCGATCACCTCGACGAAGCGCTCCAGGAACCAGGGGTCGATCCCGGTGAGGGCGTACGCTTCGGAGACGGGCATGCCGGCGCGGAGGGCGTCCAGGACGGCGAAGATCCGCTCGGGGCGAGGGACCCGGAGCGACTCCGCCTTCGGCATCGGCGGGACGTCGAGACCGTGCGAGACCCAGCCTCCGCAGCCGGTCTCCAGCGAGCGGAGGGCCTTCCCGAACGACTCGGCGAAGGTCCGCCCGAGGGCCATCACCTCGCCGACCGATTTCATCTGGACGCCGAGCGTCGTCGACGCCCCGGCGAACTTCTCGAACGCGAAGCGGGGGATCTTCACGACCACGTAGTCGAGCGTCGGCTCGAAGGAGGCCGGCGTCTTCTTGGTGATGTCGTTCAGCAGCTCGTCGAGCGCGTACCCCACGGCGAGGAGGGCGGCGATCTTCGCGATCGGGAAGCCAGTCGCCTTCGAGGCGAGGGCGGACGACCGCGAGACGCGGGGGTTCATCTCGATCACGATCCGCCGTCCCGTCTCCGGGTGGACCGCGAACTGGATGTTCGAGCCGCCGGTCGCGACGCCCACCCGGCGGATGACCTTCTTGGCGTCGTCCCTCATCGCCTGGTACTCGACGTCGGAGAGGGTCATCTGCGGGGCGATCGTGATCGAGTCGCCGGTGTGGACTCCCATCGGGTCGAGGTTCTCGATGGAGCAGACGACGACGCAGGTGTCCCTGGTGTCGCGCATCAGCTCCAGCTCGAACTCCTTCCATCCGAGGACCGACTCCTCGACCAGCACCTCGTGGACGGGCGAGAGGAGGAGTCCCCGCTTGACGATCGCCTCGAAATCCTCGGCGTTGTAGGCGATCCCGCCCCCGGTCCCTCCCAGGGTGAAGGAGGGGCGGATGATCACCGGAAAGCCGAACGACTTCGCGACGACGCGCGCCTCGTCGAAGTTCCGGGCGATCCCCGACCGGAGGACGTCGACCCCCACTTCCTGCATCGCGCTCTTGAAGAGGAGCCGGTCCTCGCCGAGCATGACCGACTCGGCCGAGGCCCCCAGGAGCTCGACGGAGAACTTAGCGAGCGTTCCCGCCTGGGAGAGGGCGATGGCCAGGTTCAGGGCGGTCTGCCCGCCCACCGTCGGAAGGAGGGCGTCGGGACGCTCCCGTTCGATCACTCTGGACACCGTATCCAGCTCCAGGGGCTCGATATAGGTGGCGTCGGCGAACTCCGGGTCGGTCATGATCGTGGCCGGGTTCGAGTTGACCAGGACGACCCGGTATCCCTCCCGCTTGAGGGCCTGGCACGCCTGGGTCCCCGAGTAGTCGAACTCGCACGCCTGGCCGATGACGATCGGTCCGGAGCCCAGGACCAGGATCGACCTCAGATCGGTTCTCTTCGGCACGCGCGGAGTCTACGGGAAGAGGAAGGGAGCCGTTCATCTCGCCGTGTCGGGGGACGCCACGATGGCGAACGGGTCCCCCGAGCCGTTGTTGATGACCGACGCGAACGCGAGCACGGGCTGGTCGCTCGTGAACTCGAGGAAGAGGTTGGTGTCCGTTACCCCCGCCGCCCCGGGGAAGCCTCCCAGGGAGACCTGCCGGAACCCGTTGGCCGGCAGCGGCCCGATCGAGCTCGTGCCGATGCTCGAGCCGGCGCCGCGCCGCAGGCCGGCGCTCACCGTCGCCGCCTGGGTGCCGGGATTCACGAAGACCACGTTCGTCCGGTAGCCCGTCCCGCCGTCCGCGCTGAGGGCGAGCTGGACCAGGATCCCGGCCGTCATCGCCTGAGAGGCGTCGAGCCCGGGGAGCCACTCTCCCGAGACGGCCCCGGCGCCGCACGCGTTCACGTTGTTGACGACGGACGAGACGATCAGCGGACCGCTCGTTTGGAGCCGGATCGGTCCGTACGCGCCCGGGCCCCGGCCGAACAGGGACTGGAGGACGTTGTCGTAGGAGACCTGGCTCCGGCCGGCCACCGCGAAGGGAGCGGCGGGATAGGCCTGGCCGCTCGTCTGGTCGTAGAGCGTGGGCGTCACGGTCACCGCCGACGGACCGGGGTTCATCAGACGGAGGTCCGTGTGGAACTCGGCGCCGCCCGCCCCGACGCTGTACGCCGAGGACGGCAGGAAGTAGGTGCGGGCCGACCCCCCGGCCCCGTCGCACCCGGTCACCGCGAGGGCGCCCGCCGCGCCGCTGACCCCGACCGGAGCGGCGTTGCCGTCGCTGGCGGTGGGGGTGCCAGCCCCGAACCCGACCGTGAACGAGCCGCACTTCCCCGCCGCCGTCGCGAAGCAGACCGAGGCGGAGGGGCCGTTCGGGAGCGCGCCGTTCCCTCCGGAGACCGTGACGCGGTAGACGCCGGAGGAGGTGACGCTTCCCTGCGCCGCCTTCCCGCTGACGGAGGTGGTCACCGAAGCGGGGGTCAGGCTCGCGCCGTCGTAAATGAGGTCCGCCGAGAAGGAGGCGATGCTCGGCGTCGCGCTGTTCGCGAGGCTGATCTCCAGGCAGCCCTGGGTCCCCGCAGCCGTCGAGGCGGTGGCCACGGTGAAGAGCCCCGTGTTGCCCCCGGACCCTGCCGGACCGCCTCCGATCACGGCCAGCGTCGCCGACCGCGCAGGGAGCGAGACCGCGAGCGCACCGCGGACGACGGGAACCGTGCCCGACGCCCCCAGCCGCGAGGAGGCCTGGACGCGGTAGAGCGCGGCGGAGGTCCCGGTGGACCCCGCGATGGAGACCGCCGCGTCCCGGGCGGCCGTGTCCTTGTTGAAGAGGAGGACGTAGACCCTCGTGGAATCCCGGAGGGCGTACGCTCCAACCGCGTCCACGTCGGAGCTCACGGCCTGGACGCTCTCGCTCCCGACCCTCGACCCGTTCCCGTCGTAGTCCAGGTAGAGCTTGAACGCGTCCTCCACGAGCGAGCGGTCTTCCGGCGCCGTCCACCGGTTCGCCAGGTCCACCCCCTCGCGCCCGAAGATCGCGAGCACCTCCGCCTGCGCCAGCGTCGACGAAAGGCCCTTGTCGCCGCCCCAGCTGTACTCGGTGATCGCGAGTTTCGTGCCGGGACAGTACTGGTCGATCCACGCCTTCAGGCGGGGGATCAGGTTCACCGGCTGGGCGACCCACGATTCGTCGGTGTACGTCGGGTCGTAGAGGCCCTTGATGGAGCGAAGCCGGAGAGCCGACGTCGCCGCCGACTCGTCGTCCGACAGCGCCACGTTGTTCGCGTACGGGTAGGCGTGGACGTCGAGATAGTCGATGAGGCGGACGCCCGTCGCCTGCCTGGTGTCGTTCACCTGCTTGAGGTACCAGGCGAGCCAGGGAAGGCCCCCGTGCGCCTGCCGGTCCGGCCCGTCGGCGCAGTTGTCGGCATCCGAGAAGAAGTACTCGCACCAGCCCCACGAGACGGGCCCCAGGAGCTGGGCCCCCGGGTCCTGCGCCTTGATGGCGGCCGCGTAGTCCCGGGTCTTCTGCCAGAGCTCGTCGTAGGTGGCCTTCTGGGGGTGGACGTCCCGGTGCGTGGAGGACCAGATCCCCGGTTCGTTGTCGAGGGCGAAGAACCTGACCCCGCCGGCTCCGGCCGTTCCCACTCGCGAGGCGATGTGCTTCATCCAGTCGGTCACGAAGCCCGTGCCGACCTCCTTCGACGTGTCGTGCGGGTCGTTGCCCGTGACGGGCGTGCCGTCCTTGTGCTTTCCGTTTCCGGCGTCGGGGTTGCACCAGGAAGCGCCTCCGGCCGCGTCGCACTCGGTCTGCTGCTGGGCGCCGTACTTCGCCACGGAGAACCCCCAGCGGCGCACGCGGTCGACGGGAGTCCAGCCGATGAGAGGGACCGTGATGAGGGGCTCGCTGCCCGCGGCGCGGGCCTCGTCGATGAAGAGGTCGGCCGTGGAGCCGGCGGGCAGCGCTCCCGGATTCGCGTTGTCCTGGGCATAGCTGATGTAGAACCAGTCGTTCGCGCTGTTCTGCGTGTCGGTTTGCCAGCTGTACCGGGTGGCCCCGTTCCCTCCCCAGCGACGGACCGGGAACTTCAGGCGCGAGAGCTGCGCCGCCGTCCCGAAGCTCACCCCGTAGATGAGCGGGCTGACGGCGTGGCGGCCTGCGGCGGGGTCGACCGCGACCGTCACGGCGGCCCCCGCCGGCGGCGGCGCCGTCCGCTCGGCGAGCTGGATGTCGTCCAGGTACACCGGCGCCTGGGTTCCTCCGCTCCCGTCCATGAACCAGAAACCGGAGAGGACGCCGGACGGCGTTCCGAGGCTCGCGAACGGGACGTGCACCTGCACCCACTGGCCCGCCGGGATCCTCCCGCCGGGGATGAAGCCGGACACGGCGGCGTCCCCGGAAATCTTGCCCGCGACGAGCGCCGCCAGACGGACGTTCTGCCCGCCCGAGGGCCCGCCGTGGATCCAGAAATCGAGGGCTTCGTAGGTGGAGAGGTCGATCCCGGCGTCCCGCTCGAGGTAGAGCCCGCCGTAGCCGCTCGGCTCGAACGAGATGGCGGCGCTCCCGGAG
>CAIMWE010000022.1 GCA_903845115.1 uncultured Acidobacteriota bacterium
GCCCTCGTCCATGGCGCGCTCGGAGAGCGCGGGCCGCGCGGGTTCGAACCCCGTCTCCCGCTCCAATGACACGAACGTGGGTTCGGTTCGAACCCGCGACACGGGGGTCCGGGGGCGGAGCCCCTGGAACAAGGGCAGCAAAGCGCGGCCCTCGTCCATGGCGCGCTCGGAGAGCGCGGGCCGCGCGGGTTCGAACCCCGTCTCCCGCTCCAATGACACGAACGTGGGTTCGGTTCGAACCCGCGACACGGGGGTCCGGGGGCGGAACGCCGGAACGGCGCCCCTGGAGACCGCGGCGCCCGTGCTTCGCTTCTCCCGCTTCAATCGCGAGAACGAGGGAGCGGGTGAGACCCCCTTCCGCTTCTCCCATTCCAATCACGAAGGTCCTCAACTCCCGTAACGGAGATAAGAACATGCCGAGAGAACTGATCAGCCTGGTCTGCGGGGAATGCAAGCGGAAGAACTACACGACCCTCAAGAACAAGAAGCTCCACCAGGAGAAGCTGGAGACTTCGAAGTTCTGCCGGACGTGCCGGAAGCACACGCCGCACAAGGAAGGGAAAGTCTAGAGAAAGTCCGACGCACAGGGGTGTAGCTCGAATTGGTAGAGCGGCGGTCTCCAAAACCGTAGGTTCGGGGTTCGAATCCCCGCACCCCTGCCATTCCAACCGGCCCTTCGGGGCGGGCTGGGCCGGGCGAAGGCGCCCCGGAGCGGCGGGACAGGAAGGGAATCAGAAGAGGCAGGACAATGAGCATCAGCGATCGCTTCACGAATTTCCGGAATTTCCTCTCCGACGTGAAAAAGGAGACGGCGAAGGTGACGTGGCCGGGCCGGGAAGAGGTGTTCGGCACGACCACCGTCGTCATCGTCTACACCGCGCTCGTGGGCCTCTTCCTCTTCATCGTCGACGCCGCCGTCACGCCCCTGGTCAACAAGCTCTTCTCGGCGTTCGGGGGCTGAGAACGCCCTCCACGCGCAAGGCCCGATGACCGTGAACGAATACGCTTCCGACTCCCCGACCCCCCTGGCCGACCCGTCCGGCGCCGCACAGGCCGCCGCGATGGAGTGGTTCATCGTCCACACCTATTCCGGCTTCGAGGACCGCGTCGTCCAGGAGCTGACGAACCGGATCAAGGCGCTGGGCATGGAAGCCCACTTCGGCGAGATCCGGGTCCCGAAGGAAACGGTCGTCGAGATGAAGTCCGGCAAGCGCCGGAACGTGGAGCGGAAGTTCTTCCCTGGCTACGTCCTCGTCCAGATGGAGATGTCGGACGAGACGTGGCACCTCGTCAGGAACACGCCGAAGGTCACCGGATTCGTGGGCGGTTCCTCGAAGGCCCCGGTTCCCCTGATGCCCGAGGAGGTGGAGTCGATCCTCCACCACACCGCGGAGTCGAAGGAGAAGCCGAAGCCCAAGTACGTCTACGACCGCGGTGAGCAGGTCAAGATCACGGACGGCCCGTTCAAGGAGTTCACCGGCGTGGTGGAAGACGTCAACCTGGAGCGGTCGACGCTCCGTGTCCTCGTCACGATTTTCGGCCGGCCCACGCCGGTCGAGCTGGAGTTCGTCCAGGTTCAGAAGGTCTGATCCGGGGCAAGCAAGAGAGCCTGCGGGAAGCCTCTAGAAGCGAGAAGCGAGAAACATCATGGCAAAGAAGATCACCGGCTACGTCAAGCTCCAGATCGAGGCGACGAAAGCGACCCCGGCTCCGCCCGTGGGCACCGCCCTCGGTCCCCAGGGCGTCAACATCATGGACTTCTGCAAGGCCTTCAACGCGAGGACGGCCAAGGACGTCGGGCTGATCATCCCCGTCGTCGTGACCGTCTACTCGGACCGGTCTTACACCTTCATCACCAAGACCCCTCCGGCCTCCGTCCTCCTGAAGAAGGCGGCGAAGCTGGAGAAGGGGTCCGGCGTGCCGAACAAGACCAAGGTCGGCAAGGTGACGAAGAAGCAGGTCGAGGATATCGCGAAGCTGAAGATGGTCGACCTGAACGCCGCCGACCTCGCCGCCGCGGTCAAGACGGTCGAGGGGACGGCCCGTTCCATGGGGATAGAGGTAGCAGGCTGAACGTCAATCGTGAGCCAGGGGCCTCCCTCGCCGGAACTCTCCCGGCGTGCGGGTCCGCGGTGCCCGGGATGCCTCCCGGGGCTTCTCGCCGCGCTCCCTCCGGAGTCTCCTCCGCCCGAGGAGTAGGGAAGGAAAAATGACGCAAGGGAAGAAATTCAAGGCGGCGGTCGCAAAGGTCGACACGTCCAGGCTCTACGACGTCTCCGAGGCCGTCGGTCTGGTCAAGTCGGCAGCGTTCGCCAAATTCAACGAGACCGTCGAGATCTCGCTGCGGCTGGGCGTCGACCCGAAGCACGCGGACCAGATGGTTCGCGGCACGGTCGTCCTTCCGCACGGGACCGGCAGCACGATCCGCGTGGCGGTCGTGGCATCGGGAGAGAAAGTGAAAGAGGCCGAGGAGGCCGGGGCGGACGTCGCCGGCGGCGACGACCTCGTGGCGAAGATCCAGGCGGGGTTCCTCGACTTCGAGGCCCTCATCGCCACCCCCGACATGATGAAGTTGCTCGGACGCCTCGGCAAGGTCCTCGGGCCGCGGGGCCTGATGCCGAACCCGAAGGCTGGCACGGTCACCTTCGACGTCGGCAAGGCCGTCAAGGAGCTGAAGGCCGGCAAGATCGAGTTCCGCGTCGACAAGACCGCCATCATCCACTGCCCGATCGGCAAGGTCTCCTTCGAGGCCAAGCAGCTCGTCGAGAACACCGAGGCGCTCCTGTCGGCCGTGGCCCGCGCCAAGCCGGCCGCGGCGAAGGGGAAGTACGTCAAGAGCGTCTTCCTGTCGTCGACGATGGGTCCGGGGGTCCCGGTCGATCCGGCCGTGACCGAGAAGGCCGCGGGGAGGGCGTCGTGAACCGCGCAGAGAAGACCGAAGCCATCGCCGGAATGGCGGAGGAGCTCGGGAAGGTTCCGCACGCCTTCCTGATCGACTACAAGGGGCTCACCGTCCCGGCCGTCACCGAGCTCCGCCGCCAGGTGCGTGCCACCGGCTCCCAGTACCTCGTCGTGAAGAACACGCTGGTGCTGCGGGCCGTCAAGGACGCTCCGCTCGGAACCCTGTCGTCCCATTTCTCGGGGATGACCGCCGTGGCGTACAGCCGCACCGACATCGTCGCTCTCGCGAAGGTGCTCCACACCTTCGGCAAGACCAATCCGAACGTGAAGGTCAAGGCGGCCCTCGTGGACGGAAAGCCCGTCCCGGCGACGTCGCTGGAAGCCCTCGCGTCCCTGCCGTCGCGCCCCGAGATGATCGGACGGCTCCTGGGCCTGATGCAGTCGCCCGTCCGGCGCCTCGTCACGGTCCTCTCCGCCCCGCACCGCGGCATCGCGGCCACGGTGGCGGCCATCGCGAAGAAGAAGGAAGAGGCGGCCTGACCCGCCCTTCCGCCGAGACCGAAATAGACCGGAACCCTCTGCCCGCAGAGGTTTCCCGGAAGAACGAAATCGGGCGCCTACGGGCGCCGTGAAGAATCGAGGAGATACGAAATGGCCCTTTCCGTCGAACAGTTCGTCACCGAGATCGAGTCGATGTCCGTTCTCGAGCTCAACACGCTCGTGAAGGCCCTGGAGGAGAAGTTCGGCGTCTCGGCCGCCATGATGGCGGCCCCCGCCGCCTCCGGCGCGGCCGCCCCGGCCGCCGCCGCCGTCGAGGAGCAGACCGAGTTCACCGTCACCCTCAAGGAAGCCGGCCCGAACAAGATCAACGTCATCAAGGCGGTCCGCGAGGTCAACTCCTCGCTTGGCCTCAAGGAAGCCAAGGACCTCGTCGAGAACCTGGGCGTCATCAAGGAAGCCATCTCGAAGGACGAGGCGGCCACGATCAAGAAGAAGTTCGAGGACGCGGGAGCGAAAGTCGAAATCAAGTAGTCCGAGCTCGACGCCGTACCGGGGAGCGTCAGCGACGCGCTCCCCGGTTTCCCCAGCGGTCCACACCGCTGGGGATCGTGTCTTTTCCGTTCGACCCGCCCGCAACCCTGATTGGAGCTAAAGACCGATGAGCGATCGAAACGCTTCCACCGACATGAGGGATCGCCACGATTTCGGAAAGATCCGGACGTTCCTGCCCCTCCCGAACCTGATCGACGTCCAGAGGAAGTCGTACGAGGACTTCCTCCAGATGGACCTGCTCCCCGAGGAGCGGGACATGGGAGTCGGGCTGGAATCGGTCTTCCGGAGCGTCTTTCCCTTCAAGGACTTCCGGGAGACTTGCGAGCTGGAGTACGTGTCGTACCGGATCGGCGAGTGGAAGTCCCGGAGCGGGCGGCTCGAGGGGCTCTCTCACCTCCGGTTCCGGTGCGAGGCGTGTCAGGTCGTGGTGCGCGTGAAGGACGCCCGGACGTCGACGGTGGAATGCCACGTCTGCGGCCACCCGAACCCCAACAAGGTGACGATCGACGAGGTTTGCGGGACTCCGGTCGAGCTCCGTCAGCCGTACACGGTGGCCGAGTGCCAGGAGCGGGGCGTCACGTACTCCGTCCCGTTGAAGGTCACGTTCCGCCTGAAGGTCTACGACAAGGACAACGCGCCCACGGGACGGGGCGCCCCGAAGGAATGGCCGATCCGGGACATCAAGGAGGAGGAGGTCTACTTCGGCGAGATCCCCCTGATGACCGACAACGGCACGTTCGTCATCAACGGGACCGAGCGCGTCATCGTCTCCCAGCTCCACCGGTCTCCGGGAGTCTTCTTCACGCGGGAAGGGGCCCACACCCTGATCGGGAAGATCATCCCGTACCGCGGGTCGTGGGTCGAGTTCGAGATCGACACGAAGGGCCTCTTCGGCGTCCGCATCGACCGGAAGCGGAAGTTCGCCGGGACGGTCTTCCTCCGGGCGCTGGGCCTCGAGAGCGACGAGCAGATCCTCAAGAAGTTCTACTCAGCGGTGGCGCTGACGTTCGAGAAGGGCAAGGCGGTCCTCTCGATTCCGCCGGAGGTCTTCCAGAAGGAGGAGCTCCGCCAGAAGCACCTGCGGGGCCTCCGGAAGGACGGCAAGATCTTTGCCGACATCAAGCTCACGGCAGAGCACCGCGAGGCGCTCTCCCGCGGCGAACGGGCCCTGGTCCCGGTCGACCCGGCGAAGCTCGGGCGCCACCTGTTCGCGGCGGACGTCGTCGACCTCGGCAGCGGCGAGGTCCTCTTCGAGGCCGGCTCCGACGTCCCGGAGGACCTCCGGGAGCAGCTCGACGGGAAGCAGGCGACCGCGATCGAGGTGATCTTCCCCGAGTGGGAGCCGGTCGGCGAGACGCTGATCACCACCTTGCGGAAGGACTCGATCAAGACGAAGCGCGACGCGCTCCTCGAGATCTACCGCCGGATGCGCCCCGGCGACCCCCCGACCGACGAGAGCGCCAAGAACCTCTTCGCGGGAATGTTCTTCGACCCTCGCAAGTACGACTTCTCCCGCGTCGGGCGCTTCAAGTTCAACATCCGGATGGACCTCTCGAAGGACCTCCGGCTGGACCTGAAGACCCTCGCCGCCGACGACTTCATCTCGGTGATCGAGACCCTCCTCGAGCTGCGCCGCGACATCGGGAAGACGGACGACATCGACAACCTCGGCAACCGCCGCGTCCGGTGCGTGGGAGAGCTCCTCGAGAACCAGTTCCGCATCGGTCTCGTCCGGATGGAGCGGGCCATCAAGGAGAAGATGTCGGTCCACCAGGACATCGACTCGGCGATGCCGCACGACCTGATCAACTCCAAGCCGGTCATCGCGGCCATCAAGGAGTTCTTCGGCTCCTCGCAGCTGTCGCAGTTCATGGACCAGACGAACCCCCTCTCCGAGGTCACGCACAAGAGGCGCCTCTCCGCCCTCGGGCCGGGAGGCCTCTCGCGGGAGCGGGCCGGGTTCGAGGTCCGCGACGTCCACGCCACGCACTACGGCCGGATCTGCCCGATCGAGACGCCGGAAGGCCCGAACATCGGCCTGATCTCGTCCCTGTCCTGCTTCGCGCAGATCTCGGAATTCGGCTTCATCGAGTCGCCCTACCGGAAGGTCCGGGACGGGCACGTCCTCGACCACTTCGAGATCGTCACCATCGGCGACTCGGGCTGGGAGAAGGGGAAGAAGGTGGAGGCCGAGGAGCTTCTCGAGATGAACGCGCGGCTGAAGAAGGGCCACAAGCGCCTGGCCGTCGGGCGTCCGACCGCCTTCTTCCTGCCGGCGTGGGAGGAGGAGAACTACGTCATCGCCCAGGCGAACGCGCCGCTCGACGACAAGGGGATGTTCACCGACGACCGCGTGGTCTCGCGCCACGCCGACGACTTCGTGACGGTCGACCGCAACAAGGTCGAGTACATGGACGTCTCCCCCAAGCAGCTCGTCTCGGTCGCCGCGGCCCTCATCCCGTTCCTCGAGCACGACGACGCGAACCGGGCGCTGATGGGCTCGAACATGCAGCGCCAGTCGGTGCCGCTCCTCCGGACCGAGGCCCCGCTCGTCGGGACCGGCCTCGAGGGGGTCGTGGCCCGCGACTCGGGTGCCGTCGTCCTCTGTCGCCGGAGCGGCGTGGTCGACACGGTCGACGCCCGGCGGATCATCGTCCGGGTGGACGGGGGATCCTCGGACCCGGAGTCGAAGGAAGGGCGCGATTTCGGCGCAGACATCTATCCTCTCCTGAAGTTTCGCCGCTCCAACCAGAACACCTGCATCAACCAGAAGCCGCTGGTCCGGGAGGGCGAACGCGTCGTGCCTGGCCAGGTCCTGGCCGACGGGCCCTGCACGTCCAGGGGCGAGCTGGCCCTGGGCCGGAACATCCTGGTGGCGTTCATGCCGTGGCGCGGCTACAACTTCGAGGACGCCATCCTGATCTCCGAGAAGATGGTGAAGGAGGACTACTACACCTCCATCCACATCGAGGAGTTCGAGATCGAGGCCCGCGAGACGAAGCTCGGAGCCGAGGAGATCACGAAGGACATCCCGAACGTCTCCGAGCACGCCCTCCGTGACCTCGACGAGTCGGGGATCATCCGGATCGGCGCGACGGTCAAGCCGGGCGACATCCTCGTCGGCAAGGTGACGCCGAAGGGCGAGACCCAGCTGACGCCGGAGGAGAAGCTCCTCCGCGCGATCTTCGGCGAGAAGGCCGGCGACGTCCGCGACGCCTCGCTCAAGTGCCCGCCGGGGATCGAGGGTGTCGTCGTCGACGTCAAGATCTTCACCCGGAAGGACGACGAGAAGCAGAAGGACGTCCGCGCCAAGCAGATCCTCGACGAGGAGATCGGGCGCCTGAACAAGAACGCCGAGGACGAGATCCGGATCATCCGGACCGAGGCGAAGGAGAAGATCGAGCAGCTCCTGACGGGCCGCACCGTCCTCGAGGACGTCGTCGACTCGCAGGGGAACGCGCTGGTCAAGGAAGGGGCCCGGCTCAGCGCCGAGCGGATCTCCCAGATGACGCCCCGGATGCTCAAGAACCTCAAGCTGAAGGACGAGGAGATCCGCGACGCGGTGCGGCTCACCCTACAGCGGGCCGACTCGCAGGTCGACGTGATCAAGAAGGTGAGCGCCGACCGGGTGGCGCTGATGGCCAAGGGCGACGAGCTCGCCCCCGGCGTCAACAAGACGGTCAAGGTCTTCGTGGCCATGAAGCGGAAGCTCCAGGTCGGCGACAAGATGGCCGGCCGCCACGGGAACAAGGGCGTCATCAGCCGGATCCTCCCCGAGGAGGACATGCCGTACCTGCCGGACGGCACGCCGGTCGAGATCGTCCTCAACCCCCTCGGCGTCCCGTCGCGGATGAACGTCGGCCAGATCCTCGAGACCCACCTCGGGTGGGCCGCGAAGGCGCTCGGGTTCTCGATCGCGACCCCCGTGTTCGACGGCTGCTCGGAGGAGGAGATCCGCGAGCTGCTCGTGAAGGCGGACCTGCCGCCGGGCGGCAAGACGGTCCTCTACGACGGCATGACCGGCGAGCGCTTCGAGCAGCAGGTGACGGTCGGGTACATCTACATGCTCAAGCTGTCGCACCTCGTCGACGACAAGATCCACGCTCGCTCCATCGGCCCGTACTCGCTCATCACCCAGCAGCCTCTCGGAGGCAAGGCCCAGTTCGGCGGCCAGCGCTTCGGCGAGATGGAGGTCTGGGCCCTCGAGGCGTACGGCGCGGCGTACACCCTGCAGGAGCTCCTGACGGTCAAGTCCGACGACGTCGAGGGCCGCTCCAAGGTCTACGAGGCGATCGTGAAGGGCGACGTGCCCGACGAGCCGGGTCTCCCCGAGTCGTTCAACGTGCTCGTTCGCGAGCTGCAGTCGCTCTGCCTCGACGTCGAGCTCCTGAAGAACTAGAGCGAGAAGAGGAGAACCATGGAACTATTCAGCACCTCTTCCCCCGCCCCGGCAGCCGCGCCGTTCCGCACCCCGGGACCCCGCGACTTCAACGCCATCAAGATCGCCCTGGCCAGCCCCGAGAAGATCCGCTCCTGGTCCTTCGGCGAGGTGACGAAACCGGAGACCATCAACTACCGGACGTTCAAGCCCGAGCGCGACGGGCTCTTCTGCGCGAAGATCTTCGGGCCCATCACCGACTGGGAATGCCTCTGCGGCAAGTACAAGCGGATGAAGCACCGCGGCGTCGTCTGCGACAAGTGCGGCGTCGAGGTGACGAAGTCGAAGGTCCGCCGCGAGCGGATGGGGCATATCGAGCTGGCCGCCCCCGTCTCGCACGTCTGGTTCTTCAAGGGACTCCCGAGCCGGATCGGGCACCTCCTCGACCTGACCCTCCGCGACCTGGAGCGGATCCTCTACTTCGAGCAGTACGTCATCATCGACCCGGGTCCGCTGGGCGACGAGGAAGGGCTCAAGGAGAAGGACCTCATCCCCGAGGAGCGATTCCGCGAGCTGAAGGCGAAGTACGGGGTGGACACCTTCGTCGCCAAGATGGGGGCGGAGGCGATCCAGGAGCTCCTCCAGCGGGTCAACATCGACGACCTGGCGGACGAGCTCCGCCTCATCATGAAGACGGAGACCTCGGCGCTCAAGCGGCTCAAGGCCGCGAAAAGGCTGAAGGTCGTCGACGCGTTCCGCCGGTCGGGCCACCGGCCGGAGTGGATGATCCTGAACGTCATCCCGGTCATCCCGCCGGAGCTCCGCCCGCTCGTCCCCCTGGACGGCGGCCGGTTCGCCACCTCGGACCTCAACGACCTCTACCGCCGCGTCATCAACCGGAACAACCGGCTGAAGAAGCTCCTCGAGCTGCGCGCCCCCGAGGTCATCGTCCGGAACGAGAAACGGATGCTCCAGGAGGCGGTGGACGCCCTCTTCGACAACGGCCGCCGCGGCCGCGTCCTGAAGGGCTCGAACAACCGCCCGCTGAAGTCGCTCTCCGACACGCTGAAGGGGAAGTCGGGCCGGTTCCGTCAGAACCTCCTGGGCAAGCGCGTCGACTACTCGGGCCGGTCGGTCATCGTCGTCGGCCCCGAGCTGAAGCTGCACCAGTGCGGCCTGCCGAAGAAGATGGCCCTCGAGCTCTTCAAGCCGTTCATCTACCACCGGCTGGAGGAGAAGGGGATCACCACCACGATCAAGGCCTCGAAGGAGTACGTCGAGCAGGCCCCGACCGAGGTGTGGGACGCCCTCGAGGAGGTCATCAAGGAGCACCCGGTCCTCCTGAACCGGGCGCCGACCCTCCACCGCCTCGGCATCCAGGCGTTCGAGCCGGTCCTCATCGAGGGCAAGGCGATCAAGATCCACCCCCTCGTCTGCGCGGCCTTCAACGCCGACTTCGACGGCGACCAGATGGCCGTCCACGTCCCGCTCTCGCCGAAGGCTCAGGTCGAGGCCCAGGTCCTGATGCTCTCGGCGCACAACATCCTCTCCCCGGCGCACGGCAAACCTCTCGCGGTCCCGTCGCAGGACCTCGTCCTGGGCCTCTACTACCTCACCCGCCGCAAGGACGGGGCGAAGGGCGAGGGGCGCGCCTTCTCCGGCTTCGACGAGGTGGCCCTCGCTCACGAGGCGGGCGAGGTCGACACGCACGCGGGAATCTCGGTCCGCTTCACCGGGAAGCTGGTCGACCTGGAGAGCCAGGTCTTGAACGACCAGGACATCGTCCACACCGAGCCGATCGAGTGCAATCGCACCCGCATCGAGACGACGGTCGGGCGCGTCCTGATGTCGGCCAACCTCCCGTCCGAGATCCCCTTCATCAACGGCACGCTGAAGAAGAAGGGGCTCCAGGACCTCGTCAACTACTGCTTCGTGAATTTCGGCCTTCCCCGGACGGTCGAGATCCTCGACATCGTCAAGGCGCTCGGCTTCGCCCACGCGACGAGGGCCGGCATCTCCATCGGCGTCGACGACATGCGCGTCCCGGCGAGGAAGCAGGAACTCGTCGCCAAGGCGCGGCGCGACGTCCTCGAGGTCGAGAACCAGCGGCAGCAGGGCGCTATCACCGACGGCGAGCGCCACAACAAGATCATCGACATCTGGCACCGCGTGACGGAGTCGGTTTCCGAGGAGATGTTCAAGGCGATGAAGGCCTCGGACGGCGGCGGGGGCGGTGAGTTCAACCCGATCTTCATGATGGCCGACTCCGGGGCCAGGGGGTCGAAGGAGCAGGTCCGGCAGCTGGCCGGGATGCGCGGCCCGATGTCCAAGCCCTCGGGCGAGGTCATGGAGCAGCCGATCATCGCGAACTTCCGCGAGGGCCTCTCCGTCCTCGAGTACTTCATCTCGACCCACGGCGCCCGGAAGGGCCTCGCCGACACCGCGCTCAAGACGGCCGACTCCGGCTACCTGACGCGGCGCCTCGTCGACGTGGCCCAGGACGTCATCATCACCGAGGAGGACTGCGGGACCCTCGACGGGATCGTCGTCTCGGCGATCGTGGAGGGCGGCGAGACCCTCGAGCCGCTCCGCGACCGCATCCTCGGCCGGATCGTCCAGGAGCAGGTCGACGACCCCGTCTCGGGCGAGCTGATCGTCGCGGCGAACGAGACGATCTCGGACGAGCTCGCCAGCAAGGTCCAGGAGGCGGGCATCGAGAAGGTGAAGATCCGCTCGGTGCTGACCTGCGAGACGCGGCGCGGCGTCTGCAAGAAGTGCTACGGCCGCAACCTGGCGACGGGGCGCCTCGTCGACATCGGCGAGGTCGTCGGCGTCATCGCCGCCCAGTCGATCGGGGAGCCCGGCACGCAGCTCACGATGCGGACGTTCCACTACGGCGGGACGGCGCGCGTCTCCGAGGCGGCCCGGCACGTGGCCAAGAACCCGGGCACGGTCAAGCTCCTCAACGAGACGACCGTCCGGAAGACGAAGGACGGCAAGGAGATCGAGGTCGTCGTCAACCGGAACTCCAAGCTCGTCCTCCTCGACGCCAAGGGGCGCGAGAAGGAGCGCTACTCCCTCGCGTACGGGTCGGAGCTCCAGGTGGCGCAGGGCGACGAGGTCAAGCCGGGCCAGGTGCTGGTCCGCTGGGATCCGTTCGCCTCGCCGATCCTCTCCGAGATCGCCGGCAAGATCAGCTACAAGGACATCATCGAAGGCGAGAACCTGCGCGAGGAGACCGACAAGGTCACCGGCCTCACGCAGAAGATCGTGGTCGAGACGACGGGGACGACCGAGAAGCGCGGCCCGACGATCATCGTGACCGGACGGGACGGCAGCGAGAAGAAGTACTCGCTCCCGATCCCGTCGCACCTGATGATCGGCGAGGGCGAGGTGGTCCACCCGGGCGACGTCCTGGCCAAGAAGCCGGTCGAGAAGAAGAGGACCCGCGACATCGTCGGCGGTCTCCCGCGCGTCGTGGAGCTCTTCGAGGCCCGACGCCCGAAGGAGCCGGCCGTCATCACCGAGGTGTCGGGCGTCGTCCGGCACGCGGGAACGGTCAAGGGCCAGCAGAAGGTCATCGTGGAGTCGGAGGACGGCCAGAAGCGCGAGGTGCTCATCACGCGCGGCGCTCACGTGATGGTGCAGGACGGCGAGCGCGTCGAGGCGGGCGACCCGCTGACGGAAGGCGATCCGTCGCCCCACGACATCCTCGCGGTCAAGGGCGAGAAGGAGCTCCAGCGGTACATGACCGACAAGATCCAGGAGGTCTACCGCTCCCAGGGCGTCGGCATCAACGACAAGCACATCGAGGTCATCGTCCGGCAGATGATGCGGAGCGTCCGGATCGAGGACGTCGGGGACACGGAATTCCTGGTCGACGAGCAGGTCGACAAGTTCCGGTTCCACGAGGAGAACGAGCGGATCCTGCAGGCGGGCGGCAAGCCGGCGCAGGGAAGGCCCCTGCTCCTCGGGATCACTAAAGCCTCCCTTTCGACCGATTCGTTCGTTTCGGCCGCCTCGTTCCAGGAGACGACCCGGGTCCTGACGGAAGCCTCGATCTCGGGACGGACGGACCTTCTCCGGGGCCTGAAGGAGAACGTCATCGTCGGCCGGCTCATTCCGGCCGGCACGGGGATGGATCACTACCGGAACGTCGTCCTCGAGCGGGAGGAGATCCCCGTCGAGCCGGAGGAGGAAGACGAGCTTTACTACGACGGCGAGACGCCGGTCATCGCGGCCGACCTCGACGAGGAAGCGTGAAGGAACGAGGGGGAAGGAGCGGGAACGTCTTGACAGTTCGCGTTCGAACGAGTATCTTCGTCAGGTTGCGCGGGGGCCCTTCCGGAGGCACCGAAGAGGTGTCGATCGGTTCGTGTCCCTGCAATCGGTTCTAAGGTCTTAAGGAGTTCGAAAAGTCCCATGCCAACGATCAGCCAGCTGGTGAGAAAGGGACGGGAGGCCGTCCGTTACAAGACTAAGTCTCCGGCCCTCCAGGCCTGTCCGCAGCGCCGCGGGGTCTGCACTCAGGTGAAGACCACGACGCCCAAGAAGCCCAACTCGGCGCTCCGGAAGATCGCCAGGGTGCGCCTGACCAACGGGATCGAGGTGACCACCTACATCCCGGGGATCGGGCACAACCTCCAGGAGCACTCGATCGTGATGATCCGCGGGGGCCGCGTCAAGGACCTCCCGGGCGTCCGGTACCACATCATCCGCGGAACCCTCGACGCCGTCGGCGTCGCCAATCGGAAGCAGTCCCGCTCGAAGTACGGCGCCAAGCGCCCGAAGAGCTGAGGACAGGTCCCCTCCGGACCAGTACGAAGCCGTCAGAAGCTTAGAAGTCGAGAGAAACTAACGTCATGCCGCGCCGCCGCGAAGTCCCCAAGCGTGAAGTCCTGCCCGACCCGGTGTACCAGTCGCAGCTGGTGACGAAGTTCATCAACTGCGTAATGGAGCGGGGGAAGAAGGCGACCGCCGAGGCCATCTTCTACGGGGCGATGAAGCAGATCGAGGCGAAGACCTCCGAGGACCCGCTCAAGACATTCAAGAAGGCCCTCGAGAACGTCAAGCCGACGCTCGAGGTGAAGTCCCGCCGCGTGGGCGGCTCGACCTACCAGGTCCCGGTCGAGGTCAAGCCCAACCGCAGGAACTCCCTCTCGATCCGGTGGATCATCACCTACGCCCAGTCGCGGGGCGAGAAGACCATGCGCGAGAAGCTGGCGGGCGAGTTCATGGACGCCGCCAACAACCGCGGGAACGCGGTCAAGAAAAAGGAGGATACCCACAAGATGGCCGAGGCCAATAAGGCCTTTGCCCATTACCGCTGGTAAGACTGCACTCCTGGGAACGCCCTAGCGGGCGATTTCCCGAGGTCATCTCCGGGTCGTAGGAAACCGGCCGGTTCACCGGACAGGTCCAGCGAGATATCCCGGACCACGCCTTCAAGCGTGCGGAACCCAAGGGGAGGGCGACGGAGAGACTCTCCGGACCCCCCGAACGGTTCGACGGCGCAGACCACCCGGTACGGGAACGCATCATGGCGAGAACGCATCCTCTTGAGAATTGCCGGAACATCGGCATCATGGCGCACATCGACGCCGGTAAGACCACGGCTACCGAGCGGATCCTCTATTACACCGGGGTGAACTACAAGCTGGGCGAGGTCCACGAGGGGACGGCGACGATGGACTGGATGGTCCAGGAGCAGGAGCGCGGCATCACGATCACCTCGGCCGCCACGACCTGCTTCTGGGGCGGAACGCGGATCAACATCATCGACACGCCGGGCCACGTCGACTTCACCGCCGAGGTGGAGCGTTCCCTCCGGGTGCTGGACGGCGCCGTGGCAGTGTTCGACGCCGTGTCGGGCGTGGAGCCGCAGTCCGAGACGGTCTGGCGCCAGGCGGACCGCTACGGAGTCCCGCGGCTCGCATTCATCAACAAGATGGACCGCGTCGGCGCCGACTTCGAGAAGTGCCTCGACATGATGGTCGCCAAGCTCGGGGCCAGGCCGGCCGCCGTGCAGATTCCCTGGGGCTCGGCCGACACGCTCGAGGGGGTCATCGACCTCATCGAGGGGAGAGCCTACGACTTCAAGGACGACAAGCTCGGGGCCGAGTTCGAGATCGTCGACGTCCCGGCCGACCACCGCGAGATGTACGACAAGTTCCGCGAGAGGCTGATCGAGACGGTCGCCGAGACGGACGACCACCTCATGCAGAAGTACATGGACGGCGTGGTCCCGACGGCCGCGGAGCTGAAGGCCGCGCTCAGGAGAGCCACCGTGACCGGGACGCTGCAGCCCGTCGTCTGCGGCTCGGCGTTCAAGAACAAGGGCGTCCAGCAGCTCCTCGACGCTGTCGTCGCCTATCTCCCCTCGCCTCTCGACATCCCGGCGATCACCGGCGTCGACGAGAAGGGGAAGGAGCTCATCCGGGAGACCAAGGACGACGCGCCGTTCGCCGGCCTCGTCTTCAAGATCATGACCGACCCGTTCGTCGGCCAGCTCGCCTTCTTCCGCGTCTACTCGGGGCATCTCGACGCCGGCTCCCCGGTCTTCAACTCCACCAAGGAGACGAACGAGCGGGTGGGGCGGCTCCTGAAGATGCACGCGAACAAGCGCGAGGAGATCAAGGAGGTCTGGGCGGGCGACATCGCGGCCGCGGTCGGCCTCAAGAACGTCACGACGGGCGACACGATCTGCGACCGCGGCTCGATCGTCGTCCTGGAGTCGATGAAGTTTCCCGAGCCGGTCATCACCCTCTCCATCGAGCCGAAGACGAAGGCCGACCAGGAAAAGATGGGGATGGCTCTGGCCAAGCTCATGCAGGAAGACCCCACGTTCCGGGTCACGACCGACAAGGAGACCAACCAGACGATCATCGCCGGGATGGGCGAGCTCCACCTGGAGATCATCGTCGACCGGATGGTGCGGGAGTTCAACGTCGGGGCCAACGTCGGGAAGCCGCAGGTCGCCTACCGCGAGACCATCCGTAAGGAGGTCAAGGGCGAGGGACGCTTCATCCGGCAGTCGGGCGGCAAGGGCCAGTACGGGCACGCCAAGATCTGGCTGCGGCCCCACCCGGAGGGCAAGGAATACGAGTTCGTCAACGGGATCTCCGGGGGGACCATCCCCCGCGAGTTCATCAAGCCGATCGACCAGGGGATCCGGGAGGCGACGCTCACGGGAGTCCTCGCGGGGTACCCGACGGTCAACGTCCAGGTCGAGCTGTACGACGGCTCGTTCCACGACGTCGACTCCTCGGAGATGGCATTCAAGATCGCCGGCTCGATGGCTTTCCAGGACGCCGCCAAGAAGGCGGACCCGGTCCTCCTCGAGCCCATGATGGCGGTCGAGGTGGTCACCCCCGAGGAGTTCATGGGCGACGTCATCGGGGACCTGAACTCCCGCCGCGGGAAGATCAACCACATGGAGCCGCGCATCGCGTTCCAGGTCATCACGGCGAGCGTGCCTCTCTCGGAGATGTTCGGATACGCCACCCAGCTCCGTTCGCTCACGCAGGGCCGGGCGAACTACACGATGCAATTTGAACGGTATTACGAGGTCCCGAAGGCGATCGCCGAGGGGATCATCGCCAAGGTCTCGGTCTAGGAAAGCGAAAGGACAGGAACAGGGAGGAAACGATGGCGAAGGAGAAGTTCGAACGCAAGAAGCCCCACGTGAACGTCGGCACGATCGGTCACATCGACCACGGCAAGACGACGCTCACGGCGGCTCTCACCAAGGTTCTCTCCACAAAGGGCTTCGCGGTGTCCAAGTCGTATGACGACGTCGCGAAGGCGGACGCGAAGACCTTCCGGCGCGACGCGACCAAGATCCTGACGGTCGCCCTCGCCCACGTCGAGTACACGACCGAGAAGAGGCACTACGCCCACATCGACTGCCCGGGCCACGCCGACTACATCAAGAACATGATCACGGGCGCGGCTCAGATGGACGGGGCGATCCTCGTGGTGGAGGCTCCCAAGGGGCCGATGCCGCAGACGAAGGAGCACGTGCTCCTCGCCCGGCAGGTCAACGTGCCGGCGATCGTGGTGTTCCTGAACAAGTGCGACCTGATGGAGGACCCCGAGCTTCTCGACCTCGTCGAGATGGAGGTGCGGGACCTCCTCAACAAGTACGAGTTCCCCGGGGACACGATCCGCTTCGTCCGCGGTTCTGCCACGAAGGCGCTGGCCGATCCGAGCGGCCCTGGCGGCGAGTGCATCTGGGAGCTGGCGAAGGCCCTGGACGAGACGATCCCCGAACCCCTCCGAGAGATCGACAAGCCGTTCCTGATGCCGATCGAGGACGTGTTCTCCATCTCCGGGCGCGGCACGGTCGTGACCGGGCGTATCGAGCGCGGCATCGTGAAGGTGGGCGACGAGATCGAGATCATCGGCCTGAAGGACACCGTCAAGAAGACGGTGACCGGCGTCGAGATGTTCAAGAAGCTCCTCGACCAGGGGCAGGCCGGCGACAACGTCGGCGTCCTCCTCCGGGGTGTGGAGCGGGCGGACGTCGAGCGCGGGCAGGTCCTCGCGAAGACCGGCTCGATCAAGCCGCACACCAAGTTCAAGGGCAAGGTCTACATCCTGTCCAAGGACGAAGGCGGCCGCCACACCCCGTTCTTCAACAACTACCGGCCTCAGTTCTTCATCCGGACGACGGACGTCACCGGGTCGACGCAGCTGCCGGCCGGGGTCGAGATGGTCATGCCCGGCGACAACGTCGAGCTCGAGATCACGCTGATCAGCCCGATCGCCATCGAGAAGGGCCTCAAGTTCGCCATCCGCGAGGGCGGCCGGACGGTCGGCGCCGGAACGGTCACGGAGATCATCGCCTAGGCACTCCCGGACAAGGGCTCTCCCCGTCGCCGGAAGGCGGCTGGGAGGGCTCCCCGGACGAGAAGCGAGAGAAAAGAATGGGTAACGACAAGATCCGCATCCGGCTCAAGGGATACGACTACCGGATCCTCGACCAGTCGACGACCGAGATCGTCGACACGGCGCGGCGTTCCGGGGCGAAGGTGGCGGGGCCGATCCCGCTCCCGACGTCGATTTCGCGCTGGACCGTGAACCGCTCGCCGCACGTCGACAAGAAGTCGCGCGAGCAGTTCGAGATGCGGACGCACAAGAGGCTTCTCGACATCTTCGAATGGACGCCGCAGACGGTCGACGCCCTGACGAAGCTCGAGCTCCCGGCGGGAGTCGAGGTCGAGATCCGGACGATGGGGAAGTAACCACCGGACCTGAAAGGGTTAGGTGAGAACGTGAGAACGGCGGACCAATGATTAACGGCATACTGGGGCGCAAGATCGGCATGACGCAGGTCTTCGAGGCGGACGGCACGGTCGTGCCGGTGACCGTCGTCGAGGCCGGCCCTTGCCTCGTCGTTCAGCGCAAAACGAAGGACAACGACGGCTACGACGCGGTTCAGCTCGGGCTGGTGGGAAGAGTCTCTCCCCGCCAGCTGACGAAGGCCGTGAAGGGCCATTTCGAGAAGGCCGGCGTCCCGCCGGCGCGGACGGTCGGCGAGGTCAAGTGCGACCCGGCCGACACGGTCGCGCCCGGGGACAAGGTCCTCTGCGACATCTTCGCCGAGTCCGAGCACGTCGACGTCGTCGGCGTCTCTAAGGGGAAGGGGTTCCAGGGGGTCATGAAGCGCCACCACTTCGCAGGCGGCGCGGCGACGCACGGTTCGATGTTCCACCGGGCCCCCGGCTCGATCGGACCATCGGCATTCCCCTCCCGGGTCTACCCCGGCACCCGGTCCTCGGGCCGGATGGGGGGGCGCCAGTCGACGATGAAGAACCTCATCGTCGTCCGGGTCGACGCCGAGAACCACCTGCTCTACCTGCGTGGAGCCGTCCCGGGTGCCCGCAACGCGGTCGTGAAGATCGTGAAGCGTCCGGCCCGCGGGAAGGCGGCGTGAGGAGCGGCACGATGACGACTCCGAAGACGAAGGTCCAGCCGAGGGCGCCGAAGGCCGCCGAGGCCCCGGCCCCGCCCATCACGATCGCCATCCGAAACCTCAAGAACGAGACCGTGGGCGAGGCGTCGCTTCCGGCCGAGATCTTCGGCGTCTCGTTCCGCCGGCACCCGGTGTGGGAGACGGTCCGGTCGATCCGGGCCGCGGAGCACCGCGGAACGCACAAGACCAAGACGCGGGCCGAGGTCTCCGGAACGGGCAAGAAGCCCTTCAAGCAGAAGCACACGGGACGGGCCCGGCAGGGCGGCGGGCGGCCCCCGATCCACCGCCACGGCGGCACGGTGTTCGGCCCGACCCCCCACGCGTACGACCTGAAGGTCAACGTCCGGACGAAGAAGGCGGCCCTCCGGTGCGTTCTCTCGGAGAAACTCCGGGAGAACCGTCTCGTCGTCCTCGCGAACCTGGACCTTCCGACCCACAAGACGAAGGATCTCGCGGCCGTGGCGGCCCTCCTGGGCCTCAACGGGAAGGCGCTTCTCGTCGACCGCCGGGGGAACGAGAACCTCCGTCGCGCGGCGGCGAACCACCCGAAGCTGGTGGCCATCGACGCCAAGGGGATCAACGTCTACGACGCGCTCAACGCCAAGACGGTGGTCCTGACCGAGGACGCACTCAAGACCGTCACGGAGGTGCTGGGATGAAGGCTCCGCAGTCGATCATCCTCCGGCCCCTCGTGACCGAGAAGACTACGGCCCTCACCCAGGACGCCAACGTCCTGACGTTCGAGGTCGCCCGCGACGCCAACAAGATCGAGATCCGTCGCGCGGTCGAGGTCCTCTTCTCGGTGAAGGTGACCGGCGTCCGGGTCGCGAAGACGCTCGGGAAGATCAAGAAGGTCGGCCGGTCGATCGGGAAGACGTCCGACGGAAAGAAAGCCTACGTGAAACTGAAGGCCGGCGAGAAGCTGCCGCCGATCTTCGAGGGGGTCTGACGATGGCGGTCAAATCCTACAAGCCGACCTCGCCTGGTCTCCGGCAGCGGACGACGTCCTCCTTCGCCGACGTCACAGCGTCGTCTCCGGAGAAGTCGCTGACGCGCGGAAAGGTCCGGACGGGCGGACGGAACAACACGGGCCAGCTCACGTCGTGGTGGCGGGGGGGCGGGCACAAGAAGCGGTACCGCGACATCGACTTCAAGCGGGAGAAGTACGGGATCCCGGCGAAGGTGGCCTCGGTGGAGTACGACCCGAACCGGTCGGCGCGCATCGCCCTCCTCGTCTACGCGGACGGAGAGAAGCGGTACATCATCTCGCCGAACGGCCTCCAGATCGGCCAGGTCATCGTCTCCGGCCCCACGGCTGACATCGTCACGGGGAACGCTCTGCCCCTGCGGTCGATCCCGGTCGGCACGGTCGTCCACGCGATCGAGTTCAAGCCCGGCAAGGGCGCCCAGCTCGCCCGTTCGGCAGGGGCCGGCGCGCAGCTGATGGCGAAGGAAGGCGACTACGCCCTCCTCCGCGTCCCGTCCGGAGAGCTCCGGAAGGTCCTCGTCGACTGCTACGCCACGATCGGCCAGGTCGGCAACCTCGAGCACGAGAACATCTCGATCGGGAAGGCCGGCCGCAATCGTTGGCTCGGCTGGAAGCCCCACAACCGCGGCGTCGCCATGAACCCGGTGGACCACCCGATGGGCGGCGGCGAGGGAAAGACCTCCGGAGGCCGGCACCCGTGCTCGCCCTGGGGCTGGAAAACCAAGGGATTCAAGACCCGCAACAACAAGCGGACGCAGGCGTTGATCGTCAAGCGTCGTAACAAGAAGTAGCCGCAGGGAGAGGAAGAGTAGCTCCATGTCGCGATCGACAAAGAAAGGCCCGTTCGTTGACGGGCACCTGGTCGAGAAGATCACGGCCCTGAACAGCTCGGGCGACAAGCGCGTGCTGAAGACGTGGTCCCGCCGCTCGACGATCCTCCCCGAAATGGTCGGGCACACGCTGGCGGTTCACAACGGGAAGAAGTTCATCCCGGTCTACATCTCGGAGAACATGGTCGGGCACAAGCTCGGCGAGTTCTCCCCGACCCGGACCTTCAAGGGCCACTCGGGCAAGAAAGTCGAGAAGGGCTCCACCCCGGGCGGCGCTCCGGCCGCCCCGGCGGCTGCGGCCTCGAAGTAGGAGGAGAGCATGGAAGCAGTCGCTCGCCTTCTTCACTACCGCGGCGCGGCCCAGAAGGTCCGCTTGGTGGCCGACCTGGTCCGCATGAAGCCGGCCGGACGGGCGATCGCCACGCTGAAGGCGACGCGGAAGTCCTGCTCCGCTCCGCTGGCCAAGCTCGTCGAGTCGGCCATCGCGAACGCGCAGCAAAACGGCTCCGGCGTGGACGCGGACGCCCTCGTGATCGCGAAGATCATGGTGGACGAGGCCGGCCGGAAGCCCCTGCAGCGGAACAACATGATCCGCTCGGTCTCGAACTACAAGAAGCGGTTCGCGCGTCCGCGCTTCATGAGCGGGCCCCAGGGCCGGATGTGGCTCATCCCTCGCCCCTTCTGCCACGTGACGGTCGTCGTCTCGGACGACCCGGCGGTCCGCCGCGAGGCGGGGCTCCCGGCCGAGGCGCCCAAGGCGGTCTCGCGCCGGCCCAAGACGTCCCGGATCGGCGCGGCCGCCGCCGCCGTCGCCGCGGCGGGCTCCCGCCCGGTGAAGGGGAAGAGCGCCGGCGAGAAGGAAAAGAAGTCTCCGGCCAAGGGGCCGAAGGCCGACAAGTCCGGCAAGACCGGAAAGTCCGAGTAGCCCGAGGAGAGAAGAATGGGTCAGAAAGTACATCCCTACGGCTTCCGCATCGGCTACAACCGGACCTGGCATTCGCGCTGGTACGCCGAGAAGGACTACCTCAAGCACCTTCACGACGACCTCAAGCTTCGCGCGGAGCTGAAGAAGGAGCTGGCGAACGCAGCGGTCTCGGAGATCGAGATCGAGCGCGGGAACAAGCTCAAGATCAACATCATGACCGCCCGGCCGGGCGTGATCATCGGAAAGAAGGGCGCCTCGGTCGACCTGCTGAGGGATCGCCTGCAGAAGAGGCTGGGCAAGGACATCCACGTCAATATCGTGGAGATCCAGCGCCCCGAGACCGACGCGCAGCTGGTGGCCGAATCGATCGCGATGCAGATCGAGCGCCGGGTGGCGTTCCGGCGTGCGATGAAGAAGGGGATGGAGTCGGCGTTCCGGTTCGGGGCCCAGGGGATCAAGATCCGCTGCTCCGGCCGCCTGAACGGAGCCGAGATCGCCCGGTCCGAGTGGTACCAAGAGGGGCGCCTGCCGCTCCACACGCTCAAGGCCGACATCGACTACGGTTTCGCCGAGGCCCGGACGACGTACGGAAAGATCGGCGTGAAGTGCTGGATCTACAAGGGCGATCTGCACCGCGCGAAGTCCCGGCGGAAGGCGGCATGATGGACCGGGCTGAACCCGGGGCCGGGTTCCCCCGGACCCCCTCCGCGCCCCTGACGATGGGCGGAAGGAACTAAGGAAACAGCACCATGTTGATGCCCGCGAAGGTCAAGTACAGGAAGCAGCAGAAGGGCCGGCGGCGGGGGACCGCCAGCCGGGGCGCCGATCTCTCGTTCGGCGACTACGGCCTGCAGGCGCTCGAGCCGGGCTGGCTCACCGCGCGGCAGATCGAAGCGAGCCGCGTGGCCATCCAGCGGCACGTCAAGCGCGGCGGAAAGCTCTGGATCAGGGTGTTTCCCGACAAGCCGATCACGAAGAAGCCCGCGGAGACCCGCATGGGCAAGGGGAAGGGCGCGCCGGAGGCCTGGGTTTGCGTCATCAAGCCGGCCCGGATGCTCTTCGAGATGGAAGGGATCGACGAGAAGACCGCCCGCGTGGCGTTCCGGCTCGCGGCTGACAAGATCGGGATCAAGACGCGGTTCGTGTCGAAGACTTTCCTGGAGGCGGTGCGATGAAGGGCGTGACGAAGATCGGCACGATGGCCGACTGGACCCTCGAGGAGAGGGCGGCGAAGGAGAAGGAGTGGCGTCAGTCGCTCTTCACTCTCCGCCTCCAGAAGGCGACGGGTCAGCTGGACAACCCGATGAAGATCAAGTCGCTCCGGCGGGACATCGCGCGGATGAAGACGCTCGAGTCGAGGTCCGCGCCGGTCCCGGCGGGCGCCGCGGCAGGAACTCCCTCGGGCGGCGGGGCTCCGGCAGCCGAGGCGAAGGCGCCGACGGCGGCGGCGGGCGAGAAGGCGTCGCCCGCGGCCAAGAAGGTCGCGAAGGCGTCCGGCAAGTCGGCTTCGGCGGCGAAGCCCGGGGCGAAGGCCAAGGCGAAGGCGAAGGCGTAGGCCGAGGAGATGAACGTGGAAGACAAAGTGACCCCGGCAGCCCCGCCTGCGGCGGAGCCGAAGCGCGCCCGGAAGACGGGGAAGGTCGTGTCGGCGAAGATGGAGAAGACGGTCGTGGTCGAGGTGACCCGGACCGTGAAGAACCCGCAGTACGGGCGCTTCCAGAAGAAGTCCGCCAAGTTCCTCGCCGACGACCGCGTCCTGGGCGCCAAGCCCGGGGACGTCGTCGAGATCGAGGAGACGAAACCCCTCTCGGCGCGGAAGCGCTGGAGAGTGCGGGCCATCGTCACGGCGGGACGGCGCGAAGCGTGACGCGGCGACACTGCAGGATGGAATCGGACGCGAGAGTGAAGAAGGGTACTAGGTAGGAGGACGCCGTGATTCAGATGGGGACGATCCTCGAGGTCGCCGACAACTCGGGCGCCAGGAGCGTGTGCTGCATCCGCCTGAAGGGCGGGTCGGTCGGGCTCTACGGCCGGCTTGGCGACGTGATCACCTGCTCCGTGAGGGAGTCGGCTCCGGACGCGCCGGAGCCGGTGAAGAAGGGGAAGGTCGTGAAAGCCGTCATCGTGCGGACCCGCCGCGAGGAGCGGCGCCGCGACGGAAGCTACATCCGCTTCGACACGAACGCCGCGGTTCTGATCAACAACGAGAAGGAGCCGATCGGTACCCGAGTGTTCGGGCCGGTCGCCCGGGAGCTCCGCGAGAAGAAGTTCATGAAGATCATCTCGCTGGCGCCCGAGGTCATCTGACGGAAAGAGCCCGATGAAGAAAAAGAAGGCTGTCTACACTGGGAAGTCGAGGATCCGCCGGGGTGACGAGGTCGTCGTCACGAGCGGGAGCGACCGGGGAGCGTCCGGGAAGGTGCTCCGGGTCCTCCGGGAGAAGGGGCGGGTCGTGGTCGAAGGCGTCAACATGATGAAGCGGGCCACGCGCGCGAACCCCCAGAAGAACATCAAGGGCGGCATCGTCGAGAAGGAAGCGCCGATCGCGATCTCGAACGTGATGCTGAAGGACCCGAGTACCGGCAAGGCCACCAGGCTCGGCGTGCGGGTCGAAGGCGAGGAGCGAGTCCGTTTCGCGAAGAAGAGCAAGACGACCGTGTCGACGGTCTCGCGGGCGGCAGGGGAGTAGACGATGGCTGCAAGGCTCCTGGAGAAGTACAAGAAGGAGATCGTCCCGGTTCTCAGGAAGGACTTCGGGATCGAGAACCCGATGGCCGTCCCGAAGATCGAGAAGGTCGTCCTCAACATGGGGGTCGGCGAGGCGATCTCGAACGTGAAGCTCGTCGAGGCCGCGGCCGAGGAGCTGACCCGCATCGCGGGCCAGCGGGCGGTCATCACCCGGGCGAAGAAATCGATCGCGACTTTCAAGCTGCGGGAAGGGATGCCGATCGGCTGCCGCGTGACCCTGCGCGGCGACCGGATGTACGAATTCCTCGACCGGCTGCTGAACATCGCCCTGCCCCGGGTCCGCGACTTCCGCGGCGTCGCGACGAGGGCGTTCGACGGTCGCGGCAACTACACTCTCGGCATCCGGGACCACCTGATCTTCCCGGAAATCGACCCGACGAAGATCGACAAGTCCAAGGGTCTCAACGTCACGATCGTCACCACCGCCGGAACGGACGACCGGGCCCGGGTTCTCCTGCGGGAGCTCGGGATGCCGTTCGGACGCTGAGGCTAGGCAGGAGAATCGACAACGATGGCTCGTCGCGCTGCAATCATCAAGGCGAATTCGAAGCTCAAGTACGCCATCCGCGTGCGGAACCGCTGCAAGATTTGCGGCAGGCCGCGTGCCTTCCTCCGCAAGTTCGGCCTCTGCCGGATTTGCTTCCGCAATCTCTCGCTCGCGGGCTACATCCCGGGCGTGACGAAGGCGTCCTGGTAAGGAGGTCGACGTGAACACACCCGACCCGGTGTCCGACCTCCTCACCAGAGTCCGGAACGGCCTCCACGCCCGGCACGAGAAAATCGACGTTCCCTCGTCCCGCTTCAAGGTGGAGCTGGCCCGGATCCTGAAGGACGAGGGTTTCATCAAGAATTTCAAGGTCCTCGACGACCGGGGCGCCGGGCTCCTCCGGCTGTACCTCAAGTACGACGAGGCGGGCCATCCCGTGATTCACGGGGTCTCGCGCGTGTCGCGCCCGGGCCGCCGGCTCTACCGCGGCAAGGACGAGATTCCCCAGGTCCTCGGCGGCCTGGGAGTGGCGATCATCTCGACCTCGCAGGGGCTGCTGACCGGCCAGGACGCCAAGCGGCGCGGGGTCGGCGGGGAGATCGTCTGTTCCGTCTGGTGAGACGGAACGGCGAAGACGGCAGACGGGACGCTGACAGGGCAGGAACAGGGAGATAGAGATGTCGCGAGTTGGAAAGAAGCCGATCCCCGTCCCGAAGGGGGTGGAGGTGGCGATCGAAGCGGCGTCGGTCCTCGTGAAGGGACCGAAGGGCTCCGTGTCGGCGCCGATCCAAGAGGGAATCACGGTGGCGCTCAAGGACGGGAAGGTCGAGGTCTCGCGCAAGGGTGAAGAGAAGCGGGACAAGGCATTCCACGGGCTGACGCGCGCCCTGGTGCAGAACGCGGTGATCGGCGTCACCGAGGGGTACAAGCGGGAAATCGACCTGGTGGGAATCGGGTACAAGGCCGAGAAGAAGGGCAAGGTCGTCATCTTCTCGTGCGGGTTCTCCCACACGGTCCCGTTCCCGGAGCCGGAGGGAGTGACGATCAACGTCGCGCCCGACGCGAAGGCGAAGGACATCACGCACATCGTGGTGACCGGCGTGGACAAGCAGAAGGTCGGCCAGACCGCGACCGTGATCCGCGGGATCAAGCCGCCCGATCCGTACAAGCTGAAGGGTTTCCGCTTCGTCGGCGAGGTCCTGAAGAAGAAGGCCGGCAAGGCGACGGGCAAGTGAGGATGACGTTCCATGGATAAAGCGAAGGTTCGCGTCGAAGCGCGTGTCCGGATCCAGAAGCGGATTCGCCGCAAGGTGTCCGGCACGGCGGAGCGGCCCCGCCTGGCGGTCAGCCGGTCCCTCCGGTACATCTCCGTGCAGCTCATCGACGACGCGGCGGGCGCCACCCTGGCCCACGCCTCGTCGCGCGAGGAGTCGGTGAAGGGCGCCAGCAAGAGCGCCTCCGGCAAGGCGGCCGCGGTCGCCGTCGGGGCGCTCATCGCCGAGCGTGCGAAGGACAAGGGGATCTCGGCCGTCGTGTTCGACCGGGGCGGGCACCTCTACCACGGCAACGTCAAGGCCCTCGCGGATTCCGCACGCGAGAAGGGGTTGAAGTTTTGAGCACCAACATCCCGAACCGTCCCCAGCGTCCCGGTGGCAACCGTCCCGGCGGCAACCGCCCCGGCGGTCCCGGCCGCGGTGGCCCCGGCGGCCCTCAGCGCCCCGCCGGTGCGCTCGGCGAAGGCCGCGCGGGAGCCGACCTGATCGACCACGTCGTGCACATCAACCGGGTCACGAAGGTCGTCAAGGGCGGCAAGAACTTCTCCTTCTCCGCTCTCGTCATCGTCGGTGACGGCAAGGGCCGGGTCGGGTACGGCTCCGGCAAGGCGAAGGAAGTTCCGGTCGCCATCAAGAAGGGGATCGAGATCGCCAAGAAGACGATGATCTCCGTTCCGCTGAAGGGGACGACGATCCCGCATCCCGTGGTCGGCCACTACGGCGCCGGGCTCGTGATGCTCAAGCCGGCGTCCGAGGGAACGGGCGTCATCGCCGGGGGCGCGGTCCGGGCGGTCCTCGAGTCCGCCGGCGTCCAGAACATCCTGACGAAGTCGCTCGGCACGGCGAACCCCAGCAACGTCGTGAAGGCGACCTTCGACGCCCTGAAGCACCTCTACCTCGAGGAGACGATCGCCCGGGGCCGGGGACGCACGGGCGCCCCCGCCGCGGAGGCCGCTCCCGCGACTGCTGAGCCGGCCGAGGCGCCGGAAAGCGCGGAGAACAACGGATGACCGAGAAGATGAGCGACGAGAAGGCCGTGGCCCCGAAGGCCGCCAGGCCGAAGAAGGCGGCACAGGACGTGGACGCCATGGTCGCGGAAGTCGTCGCCGCCGCGAGGACGGCTCCTGCCAGGCCCGCCAAGCCCACGCCCGCAGCCGAGCCGAAAGCCGCCACGACGATCCGCATCCGGCAGGTCGGATCCGGCATCTGCACGCCGGTCGACCAGAAGCAGACCTTGAAGGCCCTCGGGCTCCGCGGCATCCGTCAGGAGGTCGTCCGGCCGGACACGCCCGCCACGCGCGGGATGGTCCGGAAGGTTCGCCACCTCGTGACGGTCGTCGGCGAGTGAAAGAGAGGGAGAGCACCATGGCGCACGGACTCAACAACCTCGGTCCCCGCAAGGGATCGACGTCGGTCAAGAAGAGGGTGGGACGGGGACCGGGATCTGGTCTCGGGAAGACCTCCGGCCGCGGGCATAAGGGACAGAAGTCCCGCTCCGGCTACACCTCCCTCCGCGGGCACGAGGGCGGCCAGATGCCGCTCCATCGCAGGATCCCCAAGCGCGGGTTCACGAGCCTCTTCCGCAAGGAGTGGATCACGGTCTCCCTCGCCGGTCTCGAACGGTGCTTCGAAGCGGGCGCGAAGGTGACGGAGGAGTCCCTCCGCGAGGTCGGCCTCGTGAAGGGGACCGGCCACGGCGTGAAGATCCTGGGGACCGGAGAGATCACGAAGGCTCTCGCGGTGACTGCCGGCAAGTTCACCGAGGGCGCCAAGAAGAAGATCGAGGCGGCCGGAGGCCACTGCGAAATCAGCGAGGTCCTGAAGGCGTGAATATCCTCGAGTCGTTCCGCAACATTTTCGCGATCCCGGACCTCCGGAGGAGAGTTCTCTTCACGTTCGGGCTCCTCGCGATCTACCGCATCGGATCCCACATCCCGACGCCAGGGCTGAATGCCACGGCGTTCGAGGAGTTCTTCCGGTCGAACGCGGGCGGCCTGCTCGGTTTCCTCGATATCTTCTCCGGCGGCGCGCTCCGCCGGCTGTCGGTGTTCGCCCTCGGCATCACCCCCTACATCACGGCGTCGATCATCCTGCAGCTCCTCACGGTGGTCTGGCCGTTCCTCGAGAAGCTCTCGAAGGAAGGCGAGCTCGGGCGCCGGAAGATCACGCAGTACACGCGGTACGGGACGGTCGTCCTCTCGGTCGTCCAGGGGAGCGGCATCGCCCTCTGGCTGTGGTCGACCACTGCGCCGAGCGGCCTTCCCCTCGTCCTCCGCGACATCGGGAAGATCCCGTTCGTGATGCTGGCGGTCCTGACTCTGACGACGGGCACCGCCTTCGTCATGTGGCTCGGCGAGCAGATCACCGAGCGCGGAATCGGGAACGGCATCTCGCTGATCATCTTCGCCGGCATCGTGGCCGGCTTCCCGACTGCGGTCTGGCAGTCCCTCCAGCAGGTCCAGCGCGGGCAGATGTCGCTGATCGTGATGGCGATCCTGACGACATTCATGGTGGTCGTGGTCGGGGCGATCGTCCTCGTGGAGAGGGCGCAGCGCCGCATCCCGGTCCAGTACGCCAAACGGGTCGTCGGGCGCCGGGTGTACGGCGGGCAGAACACCTACCTGCCCCTCAGGGTGAACACCGGTGGGGTCATCCCGATCATCTTCGCCGTCTCGATCATCCAGTTCCCGCAGTACCTCGCCTCGGCGTTCAAGGCCGACTTCATGAAGAGGATGGCGGAGCAGCTGGCCGTGGGGCAGCCGCTCTACAACCTCCTCTACGGGGCGGGGATCATCTTCTTCTGCTACTTCTACATCTCGATCATCTTCAACCCGACCGACACCGCGGAGAACATGCGGAAGTACGGCGGGTTCATCCCTGGCATCCGCCCAGGTAAGGCGACGAGCGACTACATCGACACGGTTCTCACCAGGATCACGCTGATCGGCGCCTGCTACCTCGTGGTCGTGGCGCTGATCCCGGAGTTCCTGATGATGGGGTTCAAGGTCCAGTCGCTCCCGTTCATCGGCCCGTGGCTCGACGCCTTCCTGCCGAACTTCATCACGCAGGGGCTCGGGATCACGTTCTACTTCGGAGGGACCTCGACCCTGATCGTGGTCGGCGTCGCGATGGACACCGTCCAGCAGATCGAATCGCAGCTCGTGATGAGGAACTACGAAGGCTTCCTGAAGAAGGGCCGCATCCGCGGCCGCAGGGCTTAGGCGGAGGTTCGCACGATGGCGTCCACGATCGTTTTCTTCGGCCCGCCCGGATCCGGCAAGGGCACGCAGGCTTCCCGGCTCGCGGTCTCCCTGGGGATTCCGCAGATCTCGACCGGCGACCTGCTCCGCGCGCACGTCAAGGGCGGCACGGAGCTGGGGGCGATCGCGAAACCGATCATGGAGTCCGGGGCGCTGGTCCCGGACGAGCTGGTGACCCGGATGCTCAAGCAGCGCCTCGAAGAGCCGGACGCGAAGGGCGGAGCCCTCTTCGACGGCTACCCGCGGACGCTCGCCCAGGCCGAGTCGCTGGACGGGCTGCTGGCGGAGATGGGGCGGAAAGTGGACGCCGTCCTGTTCATCGACGTCCCCGACGAGCCGATCGTCGAGCGGCTGGTGAAGAGGGCCGAGATCGAGGGGCGCGCGGACGACACCCCGGACACGATCCGGGAGCGGCTGAGGGTCTACCGGGAAAAGACGGCCCCCCTGGCCGGGCGGTACGCGAAGGCGGGAACGCTCGTCACGATCGACGGGAACCGTCCCGTCGACACCGTGGCCGCGGACGTCGCCGCGGCCGTGAGGAGAGCTTCCTCCCGATGATCACGTGCAAGTCCCGGTCGGAGCTGCTCCTGATGGAGCGGGCGACGCGCATCGTCCAGGAGGTCCTGGCCGAGTGCGTGGAGGCCGTCCGTCCCGGAGCGACCACCGAGGAAATCGACCGGATCGCCGCCGCGGGGATCAAGGCCCGCGGCGGGAAAGCGGCATTCCTCGGCTACCGGGGCTATCCCAGGTCGATCTGCGTGTCGGTCGGAGACGAAGTCGTCCACGGAATCCCTTCGTCGAAGCGGAAGCTCCGCGAGGGAGAGCTCGTGGGCCTCGACCTGGGGGCGATCGTGGAGGGCTACTACGGCGACGCGGCGAGGACGGTCGGAGCGGGAAAGGTCGCGCCGGAGCTGGACCAGCTCCTTCGGGTGACGCACGAGGCGCTCGTGGCCGGCGTCGAGGCGGTCCGGGTCGGCGGGAAGATCGGCGACATCGGGGCGGCGGTCGAGGCGGTGGCGACCAGGCACGGGTACGGCGTCGTCCGGGAGTTCGTGGGCCACGGGATCGGGACCGCCCTGCACGAGAAGCCGGAGGTCCCGAACTACGGGCCGGCCGGACGCCGGGAGACGATCCGGGGCGGGATGACGCTCGCGATCGAGCCGATGCTCAACCTGGGAGCCGCCGACGTCCGGGTCGCCTCGGACGGGTGGACGGTGAGGACCGTGGACGGGAAGGCCTCGTCGCATTTCGAGCATACGGTCGTGGCGACCGCGGAAGGCCCGGTCGTCCTGGGATTCGGGCGTTATTCTCGGGAGGGAACCGTCCCGGGGGTCCCGGGATTCCACGAGTACCCGGCAGCCGCGTCCGTGCGGTCCGGGGCCGTGGCCTGAGGAGAGAGGGCGAAGAGGGCAGAGAAAGCGCATGTCGAAGGAAGATGCCATCGAGGTGACCGCGACGGTCATCGAACCGCTCCCGAACGCGATGTTCAAGGTGGAGCTGGAGAACAAGCACCAGGTGCTGGCTCACATCTCCGGGAAGATGCGCAAGCACTTCATCCGGATCCTCCCCGGCGACAAGGTGCTCGTGGAGCTGAGTCCCTACGACCTCAGCCGCGGGCGGATCATCTACAGGTACAAGTGAAGACCCGAGGCAGGAAGAGAACGCTATGAAAGTCCGCACATCCGTCAAGAAGATCTGTACGAAATGCAAGGTCATCCGCCGGGCGGGCGTTGTCCGCGTCATCTGTGAGAACGCCAAGCACAAGCAGCGTCAGGGCTGACGCCCCTTCAAAGAGAGAGATCAGGAGTTAAGGAATGGCCCGTATCGCCGGCGTCGACCTCCCCCCCAACAAGCGCGTGGAAATCGGCTTGACCTACATCTTCGGGCTGGGCCGAACCAGCGCGAACAAGATCCTGGAGACCGCGAAGGTGGGTCCGAACACCCGGGTCAAGGACCTGTCCGAGGACGAGGTGTCGAGGATCCGGAAGACGATCCAGGACGACTTCAAGGTCGAGGGGGACCTTCGAAAGGAAGTCGCCCAGGATATCAAGCGCCTGATGGACATCGGGTGCTACCGTGGTCTCCGGCATCGGCGCGGCCTGCCGGTCCGCGGACAGCGGACCCACACGAACGCTAGAACCCGGAAGGGTCCCCGGAAGGGCGCCGTTGCCGGCAAGAAGAAGGCGACGAAGAAGTGACGACCAGGATGAGGAGCTGACATGGCGACCGAAGCCGGCAAGCCCAAGAAGAAGGGGCCCAAGAAGGAAAAGAAGAACATCCCGCACGCTCTCGCGACGGTGCAGGCGTCCTTCAACAACACCATCATCTCCATCACCGACCCGCAGGGGAACGTGCTCGCCTGGTCCTCGGCGGGCCGGACCGGTTTCAAGGGCTCCCGGAAGGGGACTCCGTTCGCGGCCCAGCTGGCCGCGGGCAACGCGGCCCAGATCGCCCAGGAGCACGGCGTTCGGAGCGTGGACGTGAAGGTGAAGGGGCCGGGCGCCGGGCGCGAGAGCGCGATCCGGGCCCTCGCCGCCGCCGGGATCGGCATCCGCTCGATCCGCGACATCACGCCGATCCCCCACAACGGCTGCCGCCCGCGCAAGCGCCGCCGCGTCTGAACTGAAAGATCCCTCGGGGAACCCAGCTGCGGGTTCCCCGAGCCCCTCCTCGCCGTTGGCGACGGGGGTTGGAACCCGACCGGCGCGCCCCGCGCGCCGGTGTCCGTAAACCGGCTCCCGACTCCGGGCCGGGACGAAGGACGGATCGAAACGACGGAGTCGAAGGGAAGGGAACGACCTCGTGGCCCGTTACCGCCAGTCCGTTTGCCGGCTCTGCCGGCGTGAAGCGATGAAGCTGTTCCTCAAGGGGGATCGCTGCTTCAGCAACAAGTGTGCGATCGAGCGGAGGAACTTCCCCCCCGGTCAGCACGGTAAGCGCCGTCAGAAGATCCTCGGGTACGGCATCCAGCTCCGTGAGAAGCAGAAGGTCAAGCGCTTCTACGGCCTCCTCGAAGGCCAGTTCCGCCTGACGTTCGAAAAGGCCGAGCGGATGAGGGGCGTCACCGGCGAGAACCTGCTGGGGCTCCTCGAGCGGAGGCTCGACAACGTCGTCCACCGGCTCGGGTTCGCCGCCTCGCGGGCGCAGGCGCGCCAGCTGATCCGGCACGGCCACGTCACCGTGAACGGGCGCAAGGTGAACATTCCCAGCGTGACGGTCGGGCAGGGGACGGTGATCGCCATCAAGGCGAAGAGCCGGCAGAACCCGCTCATCGCCGGCGCCGTGGAGACCGCCAAGGGACGGGGCGTTCCGTCGTGGCTGGAGCTGACGGCCGGCGAATTCCAGGGCAAGGTCCTCACGCTCCCGAAGCGCGAGGACGTGGGCCTCGCCGTGAACGAGAAACTGATCGTCGAGCTGTACAGCAAGTAATTGCGGCCGGAAGGCCCGGAACCATCGAAGCGAACGGAGAACACAGACAATGTTATGGAAAGGCTTCCAGCGCCCGAACCGGCTCGAGGTCGAAGAAGAGAAGGGTAACTACGGCCGCTTCACCGCTCAGCCGCTGGAGAGGGGCTGGGGCACGACGATCGGCAACGCGCTGCGTCGGGTCCTTCTCTCGTCCATCGAGGGGGCGGCGATCACGGCCGTGAAGATCGACGGCGTGGAGCACGAGTTCACCGCCGTGCCGGGCGTGGTCGAGGACGTGACCGACCTCATCCTGAACCTCAAGTCACTGGCCATCCGGCTCCACGAGGACGGTCCGCGCATGCTGACCCTGGACGTGAAGGCCAAGGGGGCCGTCACCGCGGACGCCTTCGAGGACGACGCCCAGATCGAGATCCTGAACCCCGAGTCCCCGATCGCCACCCTCGCGGAAGGGGGGCGTCTCCGCCTCGAGGCCACGGTCTCGAAGGGCCGGGGCTACAGCCCGGCCGACCGGAACTTCGACCCGGAGGCTCCCATCGGGACGATCCCGATGGACTCGGCTCACTCGCCGGTCCGGCGCGTCAACTACCACGTCGAGGCCGCGCGCGTCGGCCAGGCCACCGACTACGACAAGCTCGTCCTGGAGGTCTGGACCAACGGCACGATCACGCCGCGCGATGCCGTCGGCGTGGCCGCCGTCCTGCTCCGCGACCACCTGGCCATCTTCGTGAACGTCGAGACCGACGAGGCGACGGTCGGCGCCGGCTCCGAGCTCCCCCAGAGCGAGCTGGACGCCCTGCTCGACTCGAACGTGGAGGAGATGGAGCTCTCGGTCCGGAGCGCGAACTGCCTCAAGAACGCCGGTATCCGGACGCTGCGGGAGCTGGTCCAGAAGTCGGAGCGCGAGATGCTCGAGACGAAGAACTTCGGAAGAAAGAGCCTGAACGAGATCAAGGAAATCCTCCGCGAGAAGGGGCTGGCGTTCGGAATGAACCTGTCGGCCCCGAACGGCGCGGGGCGCTGAGGAGCCGCCGATGCAACACAACCGTGCAGGCCGGAAGCTCGGCCGGACGACCTCCCACCGGCGAGCCCTGTTTCGGAACCAGATCGCGTCGCTGATCAAGCACGAGCGGATCAGCACGACCCTTCACAAGGCGAAAGACCTCCGGCCGCTGATCGAGAAGATGGTCACGCTGGGAAAGCGCGGTGGGCTCCACGCCCGCCGTCTCGCCCTGAAGAGCGTTCCGGAAGCCGACGTGATCCACCGGCTCTTCGACGAGATCGCCCCCCGCTTCAAGGAGCGGGCCGGCGGCTACACCCGGATCCTGAAGCTCGGCCGCCGGGCCGGCGACGGGGCGGAGATGGCGATCATCGAATTCGTCGACTACGATTTCTCCGAGCGTCGCGCCAAGAAGGTCCAGGCGGAAAAGGCGGCCTCCGAGAAGAAGGAGACGCTCCTCGAGAAGGCCAAGAAGCTCGTGACCGGCAAGGCCGGCGCCGAGAAGGCGGCCGGGGAAGAGGCGGCAAAGGGCGACGAGCCCAAGGCCGAGAAGAAGGCGAAGGGGGAGAAGGCTCCCAAGGCCCCCAAGGCGCCGAAGGCGCCCAAGGCCCAGCGGCCGGCTTCCGGCGGAAAGAAGGGCCCCACGAAGGGGGGCACCCCGCGGAAGGTCGGCGGGGGCTGATCGGCCCGGGACATCCGTCCCTCCATCCACGGAATTTCGGGGCCCCGGGAGACCGGGGCCCTTTTCGATCAGACGGTCCTGGCGAGAACCTGCTCGATCTCCTGGATCAGGGATCGCGTGGAGAAGGGCTTGGTGATGTAGGCGCTGGCCCCGAGCGCGAGACCCTGCTCCCGGTCGGACGCCAGGCTGCGGGCGGTGAGCATGATCACGGGGACCGCCGAGGTGGCCGGGTTCTCCTTCAGGATGCGGCAGAGGTCGAGTCCCGTCAGGCCGCGGGAGAGGGAGACGTCGAGAAGGACGAGGTCGGGGCTCTCCTCGCGAACCAGCCGCAGGGCTTCCTCGCCGCCGTTCGCCTCCAGGGGGATCATCCCGGAGAGTCGCAGCTTGAAGCTGAGGATCTTGACGATGTAGGGCTCGTCGTCGACGACGAGAACCTTCCGCCCCGCCAGAGAGGAGGCCGCTCCGCCCACGGCCGGCAGTCTACAGGGTTCCCCTGGGCGGCTCCTCCCGGAGGAGGAGAACCACCGCCGCGGCGGTCTGCCGGTCGTGGGTGATCGTGACGTGAGCGGCCCCGACCGACAGGTGCCGGGCGCGGTCCAGGGCCCGACCGAGAAGGGCGAGCCGGGGGGGGCCGCCCGGCTCGCGGACGACGGCGATCTCGCGGAAGGCGACGCCCCGCATTCCGGTTCCCAGCGCCTTCATCGCCGCTTCCTTCGCGGCGAAGAGGCCCGCGACGTGCTCGGCATAGGCGGGCGACGACGGCGCTCGCCGGATCTCCCCGGGGAGGAAGAGGCGCGCCGTGAAGCGGGGGCCGTGGCGGGCGAGGGCGTCCTGGATCCTGGAGATCTCGCAGAGGTCGATCCCGATTCCCGCGACGGCCGTCCCGTGCGGAAAGGCGTCGGGGAGCGCGGCCGGGACGGGCGGGGCGATCACCGGTCTTCCTGGCGCCGCCACACTTCGACGTGGCGGATGGCCGCGAAGAGGTGCAGGAGCCCGATCCCGCTGACGAAGCCGCGAAAGAACGGGGAGTAGAGCAGCGGCTGCACGGCGACGGGGGAACGGGAAGCGACCCGCTTCTCCCAGAACCGGCTCCACGGGCTCATCACGAGGAAGGCGCCGGCCTCCAGGACGTAGACGAGAAAGAGGACGGTCCCCGCCCTTCCCAGGAAGCGCCGAAGCATCGCGGCATTCTAAGAGGTTGAAGAGGCGTTCCGGGGACGCTCTTCGGCGGCTTCACCGCCCCTTGTGGGAGGGAGCCGGCGGCTGATGGGAGGGGGCTGGCGCGTGCGACGAGGGCGACGGGCCGGTGTGCGGCGGGGGAGCCGGGGAATGGACCCGCAGCCTGTCGCCCGAAACCGGCGGCCGGGAAGGATCGAGCCGTCGCGGGTCGGTAGACGGCTGGACGCCAGGCTCGCGGGGATAGGCGCCGGAGCGGGGCGCCGGCGAGGAACGCCATCCGTCGTCGCTCCTCGGGAGAGCGCCTCGGCCGGTGTCCGAGGGGCGGATTCCGTCCGCCCGAGCTTCCCTGGAGGCTCCCGGAACGGATTCCCGCCAGGCCGCCGGGGGAGACGTTGCCTCGCCGCCCGGCGAGCGCCTGTGGATCTCTCCCCTCGGGAGCGACTGGCCCGCGCGCTCTCGCCCCCCGGCCGTCTCCCGAGAGCCGGTCTCCGGGCGGGTGCCGGGCTCGTGCTGGGCACCGCGGACGGGAGCCGGCCTCGTTCCCTGCGCGACCGTTTCGGCGGAGACGGGCCGGAACGCCGGGTCGCTTCCGGTCCGCACCCACGCGCGCTTCAGCTCCTCCCGGCCGGCCGGAGAGAGACCCGGATCCCGCCGCAGGATCTCGGTCAGGCCCTGGTTCAGCTCCGGTTCACGGCCCGCGGAGGCCCTTCCCCCTCCGGGTGACGGACCCGCCTGGCCAGCGGCTCGCCGCACGGTCTCCTGGAGGGCGAGCGCGAGCGTCGGATGGGCCGCGGGGTCGACGCGGAGGGGGGCGGTGGAGATGACCCCGATCTGGCTCGGCCTGACCGCGAGCCTGTCCCCGCGGACGACCTCCCTGGGGTCGAGCCGGTTCCCGAATCGGTCGGCGGCGACGAAGCTCCAGGCGCCCCGGTCGATCCGGGAGAGGTCGACCCGCCCCGCGAGGTGGGGATACGCCCCACCCTGCCCGGCGCGCTCGCGGCCCCAGGGGCTGAAGTGGCCGTAGTAGCCGATCGGGCACCAGCCGACCCAGCCCTGGGAGTAGTTCCAGTAGACC
The DNA here is from genome assembly GCA_903845115.1 of uncultured Acidobacteriota bacterium. GTDB lineage: Bacteria > Acidobacteriota > Thermoanaerobaculia > UBA5066 > UBA5066 > CAIMWE01. Next base: position 36,183 of record CAIMWE010000022.1, read on the forward strand.
CAGGCCGGCGCGTAGCGCCTCCCCGGGAACCAGCACCAGCCCAGCGCCGGGTCGAGGTTCCAGGAGCCGAAGTGGAAGGGGAGCCATCCCCACGGCTCGTACGACACCCACGTCTGCCCGGAGGGGGTCCAGCGCCAGGTGCCGTTCGAATAGGGGAGCCACCCGGCGGCGACGCTCGGGCGCCAGCAGTACGAATCGAGCGTGGAGAGGTAGGTCCAGGAGCCGTATTCCTCGAAGTCCCCCTGGTCGTAGTCGTAGGCGAACTCGTCGGAGACGTACCGGGGGGCTCCCGACCTGGAGGTCCGCTCGCGGCGTTCCTCGACGAACCGGCTGAAGCGGTCTCGGGGGGGCGAGGCCGTGTCGACCTCGATCGGATCCTCGCCGGCCACGGTGGCCGACTCTCCGGCCCTCAGGACGGCGCGGCCGGCCCGGCCCGTCACCTCCGCCCGGCCGGAGAGGACGAAGACCTCGGTTCCCCGCCTGCCGGCGTCGACGCGGATCACCGACCGGTCGGGCACGGTGATCGTCGCGTCGTCCGTGTCGATCCGGGGAGAGGACTCCCTCGGGACGGCCGACCTCGTCTCCAGGCTGACGGAGCCCTTCTCCATGTACGCGAGGTCCCGGTCGTCCTCGGACTCGTACGTCGCGGCCAGCCGGTCCAGCCGCACGGCGGTCCTCCCGTCGATCCGGAGGACGTTGCCGTCGGCCAGGATCAGCTCGGCCCTGGACGAGCTCCCGGTCTGCAGGCGGTCGCCGGCCATCACCGGCGTGTTGACCCTGGCGGAGGGATCGTCCGAGGCCCTGGAGAGAAGGGTGACTTCCGAGCCGACGTAGGAGAGGTACGAATACCCTTCGCGCTGGGCCGCGGCGGGCAAGACCGCGAAAGCCAGGGCGAGCGCGCAGACCAGAAGAGCCGGTCTCCGGGTGGCGTCGCTCATGGGAACCGACCTCCGGGAACGGTCTTGCGACCTTCGTGCCACGTTCCGCCGTCCGGCCGAGAGGACGCTTGACCCGGATTCCCCGAAGAGTCACTCTCCCGGGATTCCGGCGGAATCCTCCCGGGGTCCCGGGCCGGAATCGATGAGGCGGCTCCCCGCGGAGCCCGAAGGAAGGGTCCGTTGACCGACGAGGAAACCGGGAACAGCCGCGAGGGCGGGGATGGCAAGGGGGCGATGACGTCAGAGCTGCTCGGCCTCGCGCCGTTCTTCTCCGAGCTCTCGCGGGAGGAACTGACCGGTCTGGCGGACGCCACCGGTGTCGCGAGCTACGCGGCGGGTGAAGCCGTCGTCGAGGAGGGGAGTCCGGGGGAGAGTCTGTTCATCGTCTCGAAGGGGATCCTGACAGTCCGCACGACCGGACCCGAGGGGAACCAGGTGACGGTCGGAAAGCTGACGGCCGGCGATTTCTTCGGCGAGATCTCGCTTCTTCTGGGCCGTCCCCGGACGGCGACGGTCGTGGCCGAGACCGACGCGATCTGTCTCGAGGTGGGCAAGGGGGCATGGCGTGACCTCCAGCGAGTCCACCCGAGGCTGAGGGCGGTCCTGGAGGAGTCCCTCCAGGCCAGGGCGGTGAATTCGGCGGAGGTGGTCGTCCAGGACTACCGGCGGCGGAAGGCTGGCGAGAAGGCAGGATCCTGATGGCGGTCCGCGACATCGTGAAGTACGGGGACCCGCGGCTCGTGGCCCGGAACGAACCGGTGGTCGAGTTCGGCCCGTCGCTGGATTCCCTGGTCCGGGACCTCCTGGACACCTGCTGGGCGGCTCCCGGGTACGGGCTGGCCGCCCCGCAGATCGGGGTCAACCGGCGCATCGCCGTCGTCGACCTCTCGGCGGGGAAGGACCCGTCCCAGGTCCTCGTCCTCGTCAACCCCAGGGTGGTCGAGGCGTCCGGTCAGATCCGGGACGAGGAGGGTTGTCTCTCGTTCCCGGAGATCGTGGAGATCGTCGAGCGTCCCGAGGAGGTCTTCCTCGAGGCGGCCGACCGGAACGGGGAGAACCGGACGATCAGGGCGACGGACCTCCTCGCCAGGGCTTTCTGCCACGAGGTCGACCACCTCGACTCGAGGCTCTTCATCGACCGGATGTCGACCCTGAAGAAAGGGCTCGTCCTCCGGAGGGTCCTGAAGAGGCAGAAACGAGGGGCCTGGTAGCGGGAACCGCCCCGGTCAGAGCGGGCGCATGGACCGCAGCTGGTCGATCAGGTCCGCCCGGTGGATCGTCCGGGCCAGGTGGCCGGCGAGGGCGACGAGATGCTCCAGCTCTCCGGAGAGTCCCGGCGCCGGAACCACTCCCCGCTGGTGGAGGCGCAGAGTCCCGATCAGCTCGTTTCCCACCCAGAGGGGGGCGGAGGTCAGCTTCCAGTCCAGCGCCTGGTCGCGGTCTCCGGCCATCCTCGGCGCCCGGTCCACCCGCGGGTCCTCGGAGAGGGCGATGGCGGCGAGATACGACGGCGGGGAGCCGCCTGGCCAGGAGCTGGAGACGATGGTCCAGGTCTCGGGGCGGCCCGGGTAGCGCGTGTGGAGCGTCACACCGTCCACCTCGAAGAGCGCCGCGATCCGGTCGAGGATCGGGAGGAGGACCGAGGCGCGGCTCACGTCGGTCGCGTTCGCCGGCTCGTCGAGCCGCTCCGTGATCTCCTGCTCCAGCTCGAGGAACTGGGTGCGGGCGGTCAGCGCGTCCGAGAGGTCCTTGGCCCTGAGGGCATTCTTCACCCGGGCCTTCAGCTCCCGGGCGGAGAACGGCTTGGTCACATAGTCGTTCGCCAGCGCCTCGAAGCCCCGCAGGAGATCCTCCTCCTCCGTGCGGGCCGTCACGAAGATCACCTGCGTCCGGACGGTCTTCGGGTCCGTCTTGATCCGGCGGCAGACCTCGTAGCCGGAGAGGTCGGGCATCTTGACGTCGAGGAGGAGCACGTCCGGCGGCCGGGCGGCGACCTTTTCGAGGGCTTCCACTCCGTTCGCGGCGCTCTCGAAGTGGCACCCGAGGTCGTCGGCGATGTAGGAGGCGATCTCGCTCTGGTACGGGTCGTCGTCCACGAGCAGGATCAGGGGAGGGGTGGAGCGGACAGAAATCATCGTGAGGGACCTTAGTAGGGGCCAGGAGGGGCGTCAAGGAGATTGATTCCGCGGGGCGGGACGGCGAGAATCGCCCGCCGTGCCGCTCTCCCTTCAGAACACGCTTTCCCGCTCGCTCGAGACCTTCGTGCCGCTGGAGGAAGGCCGCATCCGCCTGTACACGTGCGGGCCGACCGTCTACAACCGGGTGCACATCGGAAACCTCCGGACGTTCGTCTGGGAGGACGTCATGTGCCGGACGTTCCGGTGGCTCGGCTACCGGACGACGCAGGTGATGAACCTGACCGACATCGACGACAAGACGATCCGGGGCGCGGTGGCCGAGGGCCTGTCGCTCCGCGAGTTCACCCAGAAACACGTCGAGACGTTCTTCCTGGACCTCGCGACGCTGGGAGTCGCTCCGGCCGACGTCTACCCGCGGGCGACGGACCACATCGAGGAGATGGTGGAGATCGTGCGGAAGCTCGAGGAGAGGGGACACACCTACGAGAGCGACGGGTCGGTCTGGTTCCGGATCGCCTCGTTCCCGGCCTACGGGCGCCTCTCCCGCGTCGACCCGAGCGCGATGAAGCGGGGCGCCCGCGTGGCCGACGACGAGTACGAGAAGGAGGACGTCCGCGACTTCGCGGTGTGGAAGGGGGCGAAGGAGGGGGAGCCCGACTCGGCGACCTGGACGACTCCGCTCGGCAGGGGACGGCCGGGCTGGCACCTGGAGTGCAGCGCGATGGCGATGAAGTACCTCGGCGAGACGCTCGACATCCACACCGGCGCCGTCGACAACATCTTTCCCCACCACGAGAACGAGATCGCCCAGAGCGAAGGGGCTACCGGGAAGGCGTTCGTCCGGACCTGGATGCACGCGGAGCACCTCGTCGTGGACGGGGAGAAGATGTCGAAGTCGAAGGGGAACTTCTTCACGCTTCCCGACCTCCTCGCCCGCGGCGCGTCCCCGCGGGCCATCCGGTACCTCCTCCTCTCCGTCCCGTACCGTCAGAAGCTGAACTTCACCTTCGACGCCCTGGCCGGAGCCGCCTCGGCCCTCGAGCGGCTCGAGTCGTTGGACCGGAGGCTCGAGGAGCGGTGCGGGGGCTCGGCCGGGACGGACGCGACGCCGGGCTTCGCCGCCAGGCTGGCCGGCTCTCTCGCGGGGTTCCGGGCCGGGCTCGAGGACGACCTCAACACCGCCGCCGCGCTCGGCGCCCTCTTCGGGGCGGTGAAGGAGACGAACGCCGACCTCGAGGCCGGGCGCCTGACCTCCGGGGACGCCGCCGCGGCCCGCGCCTTCCTGCGGCGGGCGGACGAGGTGCTCGGCGTCCTCCCGAAGGAGGAGCGGGCGTCGCTGGACGCCGGGATCGAGGGGAAGATCGAGGCGCGGCAGGCCGCGCGCAAGCGGCGGGACTTCGCGGCCGCCGACGCGATCCGGGACGAGCTCCTCGCGGCCGGGATCGTCCTGGAGGACACGCCGCAGGGGGTCCGGTGGAAACGAAAGCCTTGACTTCCGGGGGAAACCGGTTTTCAATCCGGCCGATGTTTTCGGCGTCCCGGCACTGGCACGCTCACCACGCATAGCTCCGGCGGACGCTCGCGCCCGCCGGCCGATATCGGCTCGGAGGGCGGAAGGACGGACCAGGACGATCCCAAGCCCCCTCCCAGCCGGAGGGGGTTTTCGTTTTGGTCCTGACCGCGGAAAAGAGCTCCATCGTCGCCTCGTTCGTCCCGGCCTCGGTCCGGGAGGCGGTCGAGGCCTCGTCCTCGGTCCCGGCAGGAGCCGGGATCGTGGAGGTGCGGATGGACCGGTTCGGCGAGGCTCCCGACCTTCGGGCAATCCGGCGGGCGTTCGGGGGCGTGGCGCTGATGGCGACGGCGAGGTCGGTCGCCGAAGGGGGGGCGTTCTCGGGCGGGGCGGAGGAGCGCCGCCGGCTCCTGGGGGGAGCCGTGGACGCGGGCTTCGACTGGGTCGACGTCGAGTTCCGGTCCGGGCTGGCCCTCCTCTCGGACGTGCCTCCGGAGCGCACCGTCCTCTCCTTCCACGACGTTTCCGGCATTCCCGCCGACCTCGCGGGCCTCCTCTCGGCGATGGAGGCGACCCGGGCGGCTCACGTCAAGATCGTGGCCACGGCGAGGGAGTCGGGCGACGCGCTGAAGCTCCTCGGTCTCCAGCAGGGGAGCCGGAGCGGCCGGCTCAGCTGTTTCGGGATGGGCGAGGCGGGAATCGCGACCCGGGCCCTCGCGCCGTACCTCGGCGCCCGGCTGGCGTTCGGCGCGCTCCGGGCCGGGGAATCGACCGCTCCGGGCCAGCTCCCGGCCGCCGACCTCCACGACGTCTACGGCGTCTCCCGGCCCCGGAGAGTCGAGTCGCTCTTCGCGATCTTCGGCGGCGTCGTCTCCCATTCGCTCTCCCCGGCGATCCACAACGCGTGCTTCGAGGCCTACGGGCTCCCCGCGCTCTACGTCCCCTTCGCCCTGCGATCGCTCCGGGAGGAATTCCGGCCCCTGGTCGCCGCCCTCGACGGTCTCGGCCTCCCCCTCCGGGGCGCCAGCGTCACGGTCCCGTTCAAGGAGGAAGCGGCGCGGGAAACGACTCCGGCGGGGACGGGGGCCGTGAACACGCTCCTCCGGGAGGGCGGGGCCTTCTCTTCCGCGAATACCGACCGCATCGCCATCGCCTCGTTCCTCCCGCCGCCCCCTCCCGGCGGGAGGGCCCTGGTGCTGGGGGCCGGGGGCACGGCGCGGGCGGCGCTGGAGGCGCTCCGGTCGACGGGCTGGGCCACGGAGGTGTTCAGCCGGACGGCCGCGAGGGCACGCGTCCTCGCGGCGGAGACCGGCGCGGCCTGCCTCGACGCCCTCGATCCGTCGGCGCGCCACGACGTCGTCTTCAACGCGACGCCGCTCGGGATGAGGGAGGGCGACCCTCTCCCTTGCCCGGAGGGGATGCTCGGGCCCGGCGTCCTCCTCATCGACGCCCCCTACCGCCCCGGCGGGACGGAGCTGGCCAGGACCGCCCGCCGGGCCGGAGCGGCCGTCCGCGACGGCTTCGACCTCCTCCTGGCGCAGGCGGCTCTCCAGGTGGCCCTGTTCACCGGTCGCCGCACGACCGTCGACGAGCTCAGATCCCGGCTGCCGGAGAGGATCCGGCGTCCGTTCGAGGTGAAGTGAGTGAGACCAGACCCGAATCTTCCCCGGGGAGTCCAGGCGTTCCTCTTCGAATCGGCGGCCCGGCGCCGCCGTGCGGAGGAGACGGTGGTCTCCTCCCTCGAGAGGGCGGGGCTCTCCGAGGTGATCCTCCCCGTGCTCGACTTCGCCCGGCCGTACCAGGGGCTGGGAGCGGGCGACTCGCCGCTCTACCAGTTCGTCGACCGGCAGGGAGAGCTGCTCGCGCTCCGCGCCGACTTCACCCCGATGGCGGCCCGGGTCCTGGCACCCAGGCTCGGCCAGCTGACCCTGCCGATCGAGTTCTTCTACCGCGGCGACGTCGTGCGCGACGAGGAGAGCGGTGTCGGGCGCCTGCGGGAGTTCTCGCAGGCCGGGGCCGAGTGCTACGGCGACCCGCGGATCGAGGCGGACGAGCGGATGCTGACGCTGCTGATCGCCGCCCTCGCCCTCCCGGCGGACGCCTTCACGGTCAACCTCGGATACGCCGGCCTCCTCGAGAAGATCCTCTCGGCGGCGGCTCCGTCCCTCACCGCGGGCGAGGGGGCCAGGCTGTCGGCGCTCGTGCAGGCGGCGCGGGAACGGCGCGTGACGGAGGTGGAGGCGGCCCTCGTCCGTGCCGGGGCCAGGGGGGCGGCGGCGGCGGAGATCGCGGCCGCGCTCCTCTCGGGATTCGACCTCTCGTCGGGACTGTTCGCCCTTCCTGTCCTCGCGGAGGGAGCCGCGGCGCTCCGCCGCGCGGGCGAGGCCGCGAGAGGGGCCCTGCCCGGCCTCGAGGTCGTCGCGGACCTCGCCGGGACCCCGGAAGCGCCGTACTACACCGGGCTCACGTTCAGCGCCGTTGCGAGAGGCGTGGCGGCGCCGCTGGCCTCGGGAGGCCGGTACGATCTCCTCCTCGGACGGTTCGGACGGCCGTGCGCGGCGGTCGGCTTCTCCGTGGGGATCGAGACGCTGGCCGCGGCCCAGGAAGCGGTCGAGGAGGCGCGCCAGGGCGGAGGCGGCGTCCCGGCGCCGGAAGCGGCCCGTCGCCCCCTCCGGATCGCCTCCGGGAAGGGCCGGCTCCTCTCCCGGGCGCTCGCGGCGCTTCGAGAGGCCGGGGTCGACTTCGCGGAGCCCGACGGACGCCGGCTCCTCTTTCCCGACCGGTCCGGGAAGTTCGAGCTCCTCCTCCTGAAGGACGACGACGTGCCGACCTACGTCGCGCACGGCGGCGCCGACCTCGGCTTCGTCGGGAGCGACCGGGTGGCCGAGTCGGGGGAGAAGGTCTTCACGCCCGTGTCGTTCCCGTTCGGCGCCTGCCGCCTCGCCCTGATCAAGAAGAAGGGGCGTCCGTTCGCGCCGAACGGCCACCCGGTCGTCGTCGGCACGAAGTACCGCAGGATGGCCCGGAAGTACTTCGACGACAGGAGGATCGCGCACGAGATCGTCCCCCTGGCCGGGTCGGTGGAGCTGGCGGCGGCGCTCGGCCTGACCGACGTCGTGGTGGACCTGATCGAGACCGGCTCGACGATCGCGGCGAACGGCCTCGAGGAGATCGAGACGATCTTCCCGAGCAGCGCCACGATGATCGTGGGCCCCGCGGCGCTCGCCTCGCGGAGGCCGGAGATCGCGGCTCTCGTCGCGCGGCTCTCCGGGAAGGCGGTGCCGCGGTGATCCGGGTCGTGGACGCCCTCTCCCCGGAAGGGAAGACCGCCCTTCGCGAGCTGGCCCTCGCGCGGCAGTCGCCCGATTTCGATTCCCTCCGCGAGGCGATGCCGATCGTGGAGAAGGTCCTTTCCGACCGGCGGCCGCCGAGGGCGCTCCTCGGGTACGTGAAGCAGCTCGACGGCGTGGAGCTGACGGCGAGGTCGCTCGTCGTCGACCCGTGCGCCGGTCCCCCGGTCGCTGCCGACCCCCGGTTCGTGCAGGCCTTCCGGCTGGCCCGGCGGCGCATCGCCGCCTACCACCGCCGGCAGAGGCCGCGCGGCTTCGCCTTCCGGGACGGCGCCGGCGTCTCCTTCCGGGAGAGGCCCGTCCCCCACGCGGCGGCCGGCGTCTACGTCCCCGGCGGCCGGGCGTTCTACCCGTCGTCCCTCCTGATGGGGGCCGTCCCCGCGATCGTGGCGGGAGTTGTGCGGGTGGTCCTCGCGACGCCTCCGCGGGCGTGGGCCGGGAGCGTCGAGCTGCGATGGGCGGCGAGGGAGCTGGGAATCCGCGAGGTCCTTCTCGCGGGAGGGGCCCACGGGATCGCTGGCCTGGCTTCCCATCTCGGCTGCACCAAGATCGTCGGCCCCGGGAACCGGTGGGTGGCCGCGGCCAAGCAGCTCGTGTCGTCCGTCGTCTCGATCGACCTCTTCGCGGGTCCGTCCGAGGTCCTGGTGGTCGCGTCGTCGGATGCGGAGCCGGAGCTGGTCGCCGCCGACCTCCTCGCCCAGGCCGAGCACGACCCGCGGGCGTCGTGCCTCCTCTTCACCGACTCGGCCCGGCTCGCGAAACGGGTGGACGCCGAGATCGTCGGGCAGATCGCGGACCTCCCGACGGCCGAGACCGCGCGCGCCTCTCTCGCCGCGCTCGGGCTGGCGGTCGTCTTCCCGAACCTCGCGGCGGCCGCGGCGGCCGCGAGGACGGTCGCCTCGGAGCACCTCCAGCTGCTCGGGAAGAAGGCCGAGAAGTACCGCGAGCCGCTCTCCGAGACGGCCGGAGCGCTCTTCTCCGGGAGCGCGACGCCGACGGCGTTCGGCGACTACCTGGCGGGACCGAACCACGTTCTGCCGACGGGAGGGGCGGGGCGGAGCTTCTCCGGCCTGTCGACCCGGGACTTCTACCGGTGGGGCCGGAGCGTGTCGTTCTCCGCTGCTGCCGCGAAGAAGCTCGCCGGGAGCGCGGCGACCCTGGCCCGCTTCGAGGGCCTGGTCGGACACGCCCGCTCGCTCGAGCGGAGGGGCCGGTGAGCGCCCGCGGCGAAGGGGAGAAGGGGTCGGTGGCGGGGAAGGGCGCGCTCGCCGCCCGGCCCGAGATCCGGGAGTTCCGGGCCTACGCGCTCGCCCCGCCGACCGGCATCGCCGTCCGGGCCAAGCTCGACTTCAACGAGTCGCCGTTCGACGTGCCCGACGAGCTGAAGGAGATCGTCCTCTCCCGCCTCGCGAGGCGCCGCTGGGCCCACTACCCGGAGTTCGGCGCGCCCCGGCTGACCGAGGCGATCGCCGCGGTTGCGGGGAGGCGTCCCGAGGAGGTCGTCGTCGGGAACGGCTCGGGCGAGCTCCTGCTCGCCGCCATCACGGTCTTCGCCGGGAACGGCGGCAGGCTCCTCCTGGCCCCGCCGACCTTCTCCCTCTACCGCCAGCTGGCGGTCCTGGCCGGCGCCTCGCTCGTGGAGGTCCCGCGCGGAGCGCCGGACTTCCCGGTCGACGAGGAGGGGTTCCTGCGGGCCGCGGAGGTCCCCGGGACGCTGCCGCTCGTCTGCTCGCCGAACAACCCGACCGGGAACGTGACGTCCACGGAGTTCCTGGAGCGGCTCTCTGCCGCCTCGGGCGTCGTCCTGGCCGACCAGGCGTACGTCGACTTCGCGGAACCGGGCGACGACGCGCGGCCTCTCCTCGACCGGACGGAGAACCTGATCGTCTTCCGGACCCTCTCGAAGGCGTTCTCGGCGGCCGGGTTCCGGATCGGGTACGCCCTCGCGCCGGCACCGGTCGCCGCCGAGCTCCGGAAGGCGGTCCTGCCGTTCAGCGTCGACGCGGCGGCGGAGGAGCTGGCGGTCGCGCTCCTCTCGAACCCGGGCTTCTCGAGGCGGTCGGTCGACACGGTGCGCGAGGGGAGGGACCGTCTGGCGGCGGATCTCGCCGCGCTCGGCGCCGTCGTGGCGCCCTCCCGGTCGAATTTCCTCTTCTTCACGATTCCCGGCGCCGCGGGCTCCGAGATCGCCGCGGGCCTGGCGCGGCGCGGAGTCCTCGTCCGCGAGCTCTCCGCGGCGGCCGAGGGGTACCTGAGGGTGACCGTGGGCACCGCCGAGGAGAACGGGATCTTCCTGGAAGCCCTGAAGGAGGCACGATGAGCCGGTCCGCGACGGTCAAGCGGGTGACGAAGGAGACGAACGTGGAGGTGACCGTGGCCGTCGACGGCAGCGGCGCCTCGTCGGTGGAGACGCCGGTCGGGTTCCTCTCCCACATGCTCGACGCCCTGGCGAAGCACTCCGGGATGGACCTGACCGTCCGGGCGACGGGCGACGTGGAGATCGACAACCACCACACGGTGGAGGACGTCGGCCTCGCGTTCGGCGAGGCGCTCGACCGCGCCCTCGGCGACCGGGCCGGCATCGCGCGGTTCGGCGCCGCCTACGTCCCGCTCGACGAGGCGCTGGCCCGCTCGGTGGTGGACCTCTCGGGGCGGCCCTACATCGTCTTCGAGTCGCCCGTCGACAAGGAGCTGCTCCTCGTGACGAACGACTTCCCGTTCGCGCTGGTGGAGGAGTTCTGGAAGTCGGCGGCCTTCCGCGGGAAGCTGAACCTCCACGTCGACGTCCTCCGCGCGAAGAACGGGCACCACGCGGCCGAGGCGGTCTTCAAGTCGGCGGCGCGCGCGCTCCGGCAGGCGGTCGCGGTCGTCGGGACCGGCGTCCCGTCGACCAAGGGGAGCCTCACGGCATGAGCAAGGTCGTGGTCGTCGACTACGGCGTCGGGAACGTGGCGTCGGTCCGGCGCGGCTTCGAGCGGCTTGGAGCCGAGGTCCTCCTGACGGGAGATGCCGAGAAGGTCGCCGCCGCCGACCGCGTCGTCCTCCCCGGCGTCGGGGCGTTCGCCCCCGCGATGGAGAGCCTCGTGAAGAGCGGGCTCGACGCCGCGCTGAAGGCCGCCGCCGCGCGCGGCGGCCGCCTCCTCGGCCTCTGCCTCGGCTACCAGCTGCTCTTCGAGGAGAGCGAGGAGTTCGGGACGACGAGGGGTCTCGGGCTCCTGAAGGGGCGCGTCGTGGGGTTCCCGGCCGGGACCCGGACGCCGCACGTCGGCTGGAACCGGATCGTCCCGGCGCCTCGGCCCGAGCCGGCTCTCGTCCTCGCCGGGCTCCCGCCCGAGAGCTGGGTCTACTTCGTCCACTCGTTCCGGCCCGAGGGGGCGGAGGCCGCGGACGTCGCGGCCACGACCGACTACGGCGGGCCGTTCCCGTCGGTGGCCGAGAAGGGGAACGTCTGGGGCTGCCAGTTCCACCCGGAGAAATCGTCCGAGACGGGGCGCCAGATCCTCCGGAATTTCCTGGGGGCGGCGTGAGCGGCCTGAAGCTCTGGCCCTCCCTCGACCTGAAGGAGGGCCGGGTCGTCCGCCTCCTCCGCGGCGAGCTGGCGAACGTCACCGTCTACGACTCCTCGCCGGCCGCGGTGGCCAGGCGCTTCGCCGAGGAAGGGGCCGACGGGATTCACGTCGTCGACCTGGACGCGGCGTTCTCCCGCGGCGAGAACGGCGCGGTGATCCTGGAGATCGTCCGGGCGGCAGGCGCGGTCCCGGTCCAGGTGGGGGGCGGCGTCCGGAGCCTCCGGGCGGTCGAGGCCCTGCTCGCGGCCGGCGTGGCGCGGGTCGTCCTCGGGAGCCTGCCGTTCACCGACCCCGCGGCGTTCCAGGAGATCGCCGCGAGGCACGCGGCGAGGATCGTCGTGGCCCTCGACTGCAAGGAGGGCCGGCCGTCGATCCGCGGATGGACCGAGGACGCGGGGGCGGGGACGCTGGCCGACGCCGTTCCGCCGCTCGTCCGGGCGGGGATCGGGGCGCTCCTGGTCACCGACGTGTCGAAGGACGGCGCGATGGAAGGCCCCGGCCGGGCGCTCCTGGCCGAGGCCCGCCGCTGCTTCTCGGGCGAGGTGATCGCCTCCGGAGGGATCAGGGGCGAGGAGGACCTTCCGGCCGTGGACGAGCTCCTCGCGGGCGGGCCGCGCGGGGCGATCCTCGGGCGGGCCCTGCACGACGGGAAGACGAGCGTGGCGCGCCTCCGGGCGGTCCTCGCAGACGGAGGTGGCAAGTGACGGTGGCGGTCCGCGTGATCCCCTGCCTCGACATCGCTGGAGGGCGGGTCGTCAAGGGACTCCGATTCGAGAACCTCCGCGACGCCGGCGATCCGGTGGAGGCGGCGGCGCGGTACGAGCAAGAAGGGGCGGACGAGCTGACGTTCCTGGACATCACGGCCTCCCACGAGGAGCGGGGGACGCTCGTCCACCTCGTCGAGAGGGTCGCGTCGGTCCTGTCGATCCCGTTCACGGTCGGCGGCGGGGTCCGGAAGGTGGAGGACGCGGGAGCGTTGCTGGCCGCCGGGGCGGACCGGGTGACGGTCAACACGGCCGCGCTCGCCGACCCGTCTCTCCTGACCCGGATCGCCGAGCGGTACGGCTCGCAATGCGTCGTCGTGGCGGTCGACGCGAAGAGGGTCGCGGGGAACGGCACGACGCTCTTCCGGATCATGTCCCACGGCGGCCGCCGCGCGACCGACCGCGAGCTGGAGCCGTGGGTCGCCGAGGCGACGGCCGCCGGGGCGGGAGAGATCCTCCTCACGTCGGTCGACGCGGACGGCACCAAGGACGGCTTCGACCTCGAGATGCTGAAGGCGGCCCGGCGAGCCACCTCCGTCCCGATCGTGGCGTCGGGCGGGGCAGGCCGTCTCCACCACTTCGCCCCTCCCGTGCTCGAGGCCGGGGCCGACGCGGTCCTCGCGGCGTCGGTCTTCCACGACCGGATCTACTCGATCGGCGAGGTGAAGAGGGCGCTGGCCGCGGCGGGGGTGCGCGTCCGTCCGGTCCTCGACCCCCTCGCGGCCGCGGCGTTCGACTCCCGCGGCCTCGTCCCCGTGGTCGTGAGGGACGTCCGCTCGGGGGCGGTGCTGATGCTCGCGTGGGCGAACGCCGAGGCGCTCGAGAAGACCCGGTCCACCGGCTTCAGCCACTTCTTCAGCCGGTCGCGGAACGCTCTCTGGCTGAAGGGGGAGACGTCGGGCCACGTCCAGCGGGTCGTCTCGATCTCGCTCGACTGCGACCGCGACGCCGTCCTCTACGACGTCGTCGCGGACGGGCCCGCCTGCCACACGGGCGCCACGACCTGCTTCGAGGCGCCCGGGGCGCCGGTCGTCGAGCTGGCCGAGGCCCCGGCCCCACGGACGATCGACCTGGCGCCGCTCTTTGCAATCGTCGCGGAGCGCCTCGCGCAGCCCGAGGAGGGGTCGTACACGAACAAGCTCCTCGAGAAGGGCGTCGGCCGCATCGCCCAGAAGGTCGGCGAGGAGGGGGTCGAGACGGCGCTGGCCGCCGTGACGGCCGGGGACGACGAGCTGGCGGGGGAGATCGCCGACCTCCTCTACCACGTGGTCGTCCTGATGGCCGCGCGGGGCCTGGAGCCGGCCCGGGTCGAAGGGAAGCTGGAATCCCGCCGCGGAAAGAGGAGGGACAAGTGAAGCTGGTGGTCCTGGAACGCCCGGCCGACATGACGACGCCGGTGGCGGTGATGCGGACCCTGCTCGAGGACGAGGCGCCCGCGTTCCTCCTGGAGTCGGTCGAGCAGGGGGAGCGGATCGCCCGCTGGTCCTTCCTCGGGACGGCCCCGTCGCGCGAGATCTCCGGGAGGGACGGGGACCCGTTCGACCTCCTCCGCTCGGTCCCGCACGAGGCCCCGTCCCCGGCCGGCGAGGACCTCCCTCCGTTCACCGGCGGCGCGGTCGGCTACCTCGGGTACGACGCCGTCCGCCGCCTCGAACGGCTTCCGTCGCTCCGGCCCGACCCGGTCGGCCTTCCGGACGCCTGGTTCGGCGTCTTCGACCGGATCATCGCGTTCGACCACGTGAAGCACCGGCTCCTCTTCCTGGCTCACGCCGAGCCGGGCGGCGAGAAGGCGGCGGCGGAAGGGCTCGAGGAGCTGGCCCGCCGGGTCGACGCGGGAAGGACGCGGCGGCCCGGCGCGCCAGCGGACACCCGTCTCGCGTGGACCGAGTCGCTCCCGCGCGGGCCGTTCATGGACGCGGTCCGGGAGGCGAAGGAGCACATCCTGGCGGGCGACATCTTCCAGGTCGTCCTCTCCCGGCGCTGGTCGGCCCCCTACCCGTCCGATCCCTTCCCGCTCTACCGGGCGCTGCGCCGGGTCAGCCCGTCCCCCTACCAGTACTACATCCGGACGCCGGACGCCGTCCTGCTCGGCGCGTCGCCGGAACGGCTGGTCCGGGCCGAGAACCTCGGCGACCGGATCGTGGTGGAGACGGTGCCGCTCGCGGGCACGCGCCTCCGCGGCAAGGACCGGGCCGAGGACCTCGCGCTCGAGGCCGACCTCCTGTCGGACGAGAAGGAGCGGGCCGAGCACGTCATGCTCGTCGACCTGGGGCGGAACGACCTGGGCCGCGTCTCGGTGCCCGGATCGGTCGAGGTGAAGGAGTTCTTCTCGGTGGAGCGCTTCTCCCACGTGATGCACCTGGCGTCACGGGTCTTCGGGACTCTCTCGCCGGGGAAGGACGCCACCGACGCCCTCGCCGCGACGTTCCCGGCCGGGACTCTCTCCGGTGCCCCGAAGATCCGGGCGATGGAGATCATCGAGGAGCTCGAGCCGGTCCGGCGCGGGGCCTACGGAGGCGCCATCGGCTACCTCGACTTCGCGGGGAACCTGGACATGGCGATCGCCATCCGGACGGCGGTGGTGACGGGGGGCGTCCTCCACGTCCAGGCGGGCGCCGGAATCGTGGCCGACTCGGTCCCGGAGAAGGAAGCCGACGAGTGCGAGAGCAAGGCGCGCGCCCTGATGGGAGCCGTCGAGCGGAGCGGGGAGTACGCAGGATGATCCTCGTCGTCGACAACTACGACTCGTTCACGTTCAACCTCGTGCAGTACCTCGCGCGCCTCGACCCGGACGTCCAGGTGGTCCGGAACGACGCCGAGACGGCCGCGGCGCTCCTCGCGCGGAAACCCTCCCGGATCGTCATCTCGCCCGGCCCCGGCCGTCCGGAAGATGCGGGCGTGTCGTGTGAGCTGATCCGGACGAGCGGGACGACGCCGCTCCTGGGCGTCTGCCTCGGCCACCAGGCGATCGGCCACGTCTTCGGCGGGAAGGTGGTCCGGGCCGAGAAGCCGATGCACGGCAAGACCTCCGAGGTGAGCCACGGCGGCACGGGCCTCTTCCGGGGCGTCCCGAACCCGTTCACCGCGACGCGATACCACTCCCTCGTCGTCGATCCCGCTTCGGTCCCCCCGGAGCTGGAGGTGACGGCCGAGACCGGCGGCGTCGTGATGGCGCTCCGGCACCGCGTCCGTCCGGTCGTGGGCGTGCAGTTCCACCCCGAGTCGATCCTGACCCGGGACGGCGAGACGATGCTCCGGAACTTCGTCGAGGGGGTCCTCTGAGCGCGCCGGTCAGCGCCGTCCGGGAAGCGCTTCGGGCGGTGACCCACGGCGGCCGGCTGTCGCGCGAGCGGTCCCGGACCGCGTTCGAGGCGATCGTGGCCGGCACCGAGCCGGAGGCGGTGGTCGCCGGGCTGCTGTCGGCCCTCGCGGTCCTCGGCGAGTCGGCGGAGGAGCTGGCCGGAGTCGTCGACGTGCTTTCCGCGCGGGTCTCGGCGCCGCCGGTCGAGCCGGAGCTCGCGGCCCGGGCGATCGACGTCTGCGGTACGGGGGGCGACGCGCTCGGGACGTTCAACATCTCGACCGCCGCCGCCCTGGTCGTGGCCGGCGCGGGAGTGCCGGTCGCCAAGCACGGCGGCCGGGCGGTCTCGTCGTCGTGCGGGTCGGCGGACGTCCTGGCCGAGCTGGGGGTGAGGATCGACATGCCGCCCGTCACCGCCGCGAAGGCCCTCCGGGAGGCCGGGATCACGTTCCTCTTCGCGCCGGTCTACCACGGGGCGATGAAGCTGGTCGCGCCGCTCCGGAAGGAGCTGGGGGTCCGGACGATCTTCAACCTGGCGGGTCCCCTCGCGAATCCCCTCGGCGTCCGGCGGCAGATCGTGGGGGTCGACCGGCCGACCCGGCTGCCGGCGGTGGCGGGGACCCTCGCGCTGCGCGGCGTGGAGCGGGCCTTCGTCTTCTCGAACGAGACGGGAGGGGACGAGATCCTCCCGTGCGGGGAGACGATCGTGACCGAGCTGAAGGACGGGGCGCTCGAGACCTTCCGCCTCACGGCGTTCGACTTCGGGATGCCGGAGCGGGCCGTGGTCCAGCTGGCTGGCGGGGACGCCCCGACGAACGCGGGGATCCTCCGCGCGATCCTCGGAGGCGAGGCGGGCCCCGGCCGCGAGACGGTCCTGATGAACGCGGCGGCGGCGCTCGTGGTGGCCGGGGCGGCGGCCTCGTTCAAGGACGGCGTTGGCATGGCCGCCGCCTCCATCGACGGGGGAGCGGCGGCGCGTGCGCTCGAGACCCTCGTCGCCGTGTCGAAGGACGCCGGATGACGGGGACGATCCTGGACCGGATCCTGGACGCGAAGCGGCGGCGACTCGGAGACGGGGAGTTCGCGCCGGCGCCGACGGCTCCCGCGCTCGCGCCGGACGGGGCCCGTTTCGAATCGGCGCTCCGGGCGGCTCCTGCCGTCATCGCGGAGATCAAGCACCGCTCCCCGTCGGCGGGGGAGATCCTCCCCGGGGCGGCGGCCCGGGTCGAGGCCGTCGCGAACGGCTATCGGCGGGGCGGGGCCGCGGCGCTGTCGATCGTGATCGAGCAGGACTTCTTCGGCGGCGACCCGGCCTGGCTTCCCCGAGCGAAGGCGGCCTCGGGGCTCCCGGTCCTGATGAAGGACTTCATCGTGGACGAGAGGCAGGTCGAATTCGCGGCGTCGATCGGAGCCGACGCGATTCTCCTGATCGTTTGCGCCCTCGACCGGGCCGCGCTCTCCCGTCTCCACCGCCGGGCGCTCGAGCTGGGCCTCGCGGTCCTCGTGGAGGCGCATGACGAGGACGAGGCCCGGAGCGCCGTGGACGCCGGCGCCCGGATCGTGGGAGTCAACGCCCGGGACCTCCGGACGTTTCGCGTCGACCTCGACCGGATGGCGCGCCTCGGCGAGGCGATGCCGACGGGAGTCGTCCGGGTCGCCGAGAGCGGGATCGGGGGCGTGGACGACGTGCGGCGGCTCTCCCGTTCCGGCTACGGGGCCTTCCTCGTCGGCGAGTCCCTCCTCCGGAGCGGCGACGTGGCCAGAGGGGTCCGCCTCCTCCGGGGGAAGGGGACCACGGAAGTGAAGGTCTGCGGCCTCACCCGCGAGGAGGACCTGAAGGCCTGCCGCGAGCTGGGCGTCGACCACGTCGGTCTCAACTTCTCCCCGCTCTCTCCTCGCCGGCTGTCGACCCGGGACGGAGCGCGGCTCCGGGGCGCCGCGGAAGGGTTCTCGCGGGTGGTCGCCGTCTTCGCCGGGAATCCGGCGGAGGAGATCGAGGAGATCGTCCGGGCGGTCCGTCCCGACGTCCTCCAGCTGACGGACCCGCCGGAGGGGGACCTGGCCAGGGAGTGGCCGAAGCCGGTCTGGCAGGTCGTCCACGTGACGGACTCGCTCGCCGTCCCCGGGTGGCCCGGGGAGCGCCTGCTCTTCGACACGGGGGGCAAGGGGAGTCCGGGGGGAACGGGAGAGACGTTCGACTGGCGGCACTTCCAGGAGCGGAGGCCCTCGCGGCCGTTCGTCCTGGCCGGGGGGATCCGTCCGGAGAACGCCGCCGAGGCCGTACGTCTGGTCCGCCCTTGGGGGGTGGACGTCGCGTCCGGCGTGGAGTCGGCCCCCGGAATCAAGGACCGCGAGAAGATCGGGCGGTTCGTCAGGGAGGTCCGGTCGGTCCCGGACCTCCCGGTTGAGGAGCAGCGATGACCCTTTCGAACGGAAAGACAGGTCCCGACGCGCGGGGGCGGTTCGGGGAGTACGGCGGGCGCTACGTGCCGGAGACCCTGATGGCGCCTCTGGAAGAGCTGGACCGGGCGTGGCGGCAGGCCCGGCACGACCCGTCCTTCCGGAAGGAGCTGAAGGACCTCCTCGCGAACTACGCCGGGCGGCCGACGCCCGTCACGGTCGCCAGGAGGCTGACCGAGTCTCTCGGGGGCGCGCAGATCCTCCTGAAGCGCGAGGACCTCCTCCACACGGGGGCCCACAAGATCAACAACGCCCTCGGACAGGTCCTCCTCGCGAAGCGGATGGGGAAGGAGCGGATCATCGCGGAGACCGGCGCCGGACAGCACGGCGTGGCGACGGCGACCGCGTGCGCCCTCTTCGGCCTGAAGTGCGTCGTCTACATGGGGAGCGTGGACGTCGCGCGGCAGTCGCCGAACGTCTTCCGGATGAAGCTGCTGGGAGCGGAGGTCGTCCCCGTGGAAGGGGGTTCGAAGACGCTGAAGGACGCGATCAACGAGGCGATGCGGGACTGGGTCTCGTCGTTCGCGTCGACGCACTACGTCCTCGGCTCGGTCCTCGGCCCGCACCCGTTCCCCGAGATGGTCCGGACGTTCCACTCGGTCATCGGCCAGGAGGCGCTCGCGCAGACGGCGAAGATCCTGCACGGCCGGCCGGACCTCCTCGTCGCCTGCGTGGGGGGCGGGTCCAACGCGATCGGCCTCTTCCACGCGTTCCTGAAATACCCGGACGTCGGGATGGTGGGCGTGGAGGCCGGCGGCCGCTCGTTCGCCCCGGGCGAGCACGCGGCCAGGTTCGGGCCCGGGCGCGTGGGGGTCCTCCACGGGACGAGGACCCTCCTCCTGCAGGACGAAGGGGGACAGGTCCTTCCGACCCACTCGATCTCGGCGGGGCTCGACTATCCCGCCGTGGGACCCGAGCACGCCTTCCTCGGCGGCGAGGGACGCGTGAAGTACGTGTCGGTGACCGACGGCGACGCGCTCGACGCGTTCCACCGGCTGGCGGAGCTGGAGGGGATCCTCCCGGCTCTGGAGAGCGCGCACGCGGTGGCGTGGGCGATCCAGGTCGCGCCGGCGCTCGGAAAGGGAAAGGTCGTCCTGGTGAACCTGTCGGGGCGGGGGGACAAGGACGTTCCCCAGATCGCCGCGATGGAAGGGGTGACGACGTGAGGGGGCGGATCGGTTCGGCCTTTGCCAAGGCGGCGGCGGAGGGCCGCGCCGCCCTCGTGGCCTTCATCGAGGCGGGGGATCCCGACGCGGCGACCTCGGGCCGGATCCTCTCCGCGCTCTTCGACGCGGGCGCCGACGTCGTGGAGCTCGGCGTGCCGTTCAGCGACCCGATCGCCGACGGAGCGGTGATCCAGCGGGCCAGCGAGCGCGCCCTGGCGGCCGGCGGCGGTCTCGCCGCCTCGCTCGACCTGGCGGCTTCCTACCGCGCTTCCGGGGGCTCCGGAGCGCTGGTCCTCTTCTCCTATTCCAACCCGATCCTCGCGATGGGAGAAGCCGAGTTCACCTCCCGGGCGAGCGCCGCCGGCGTCGACGGCGTCCTCGTGACCGACCTGCCTCCGGAGGAGGGACGGCCTTTCGCGGCGATCCTCCGGAGCGCCAGGATCGACCCCATCTACCTCCTCGCGCCCAGCTCGCCGAGGGCGAGGATCCGGAAGGCCGCCTCGCTTTCCAGAGGGTTCGTCTACCTGGTTTCCCGTGCGGGCGTCACCGGGGCCAGGGCAGAGCTCCCGGGGGACCTCCCGGAGCTGGCCGCCCGCGTGAAGAAGGAGGTCCGGCGTCTCCCGGTGGCCATCGGCTTCGGGATCTCGACCCCCGGGCAGGTGGCCTCGGCCGCCCGTCTCGCGGACGGCGTCGTCGTCGGGAGCGCGCTCGTCCGCGCGGTGGAGGTGGCGGCCGCGGCCGGCGAAGACTGCGTGGCCGCCGCCTCGGGGCTCGTCCGCTCGCTCGTGGCGGCCGCGGGGCGCTGACGGGGCGGCCGTGCGGTCCGACCAGGATCCGGGCCTCGCTCTCCGGATCTCCGAAGCGGACCGCGCCGGCCTCATCGCCCTCGTCCTGGAGTCGGCATCCGCCTTCACCGAGCGCGAGGCGCTCCGATGCCTTCGCCACCCCTTCTCGTCAGCGCAGGTCGTCGAGGCGATCGCCTCCGTCCGGAGCCTCCGGTCGGCGTCGTCGGTCCGGAAGGCGATCGCGCTCCACCCGGCCGCGCCCCGCGTCGACGCCCTTCGCTGCCTCGACGACCTCGGGTGGCGGGACCTCCTCGACGTCGGCCGCGAGACCCGGACGCCCGCTCCGGTGCGGCGGGCGGCGAACCGGAAGGTCGTGGAGAAGCTGCCGCGCCTGAGCAGCGGGGAGCGGATGACCCTCGCCCGGCTGGCCGATCGGGACCTCGTCCGTCCTCTTCTCGCCGATCCCGACCGCGGAGTCTTCTCGGCGCTGCTCCGGAACCCGCGGCTGATCCTGGAGGACGTCGTCGCGTTCGCCAGCACGGGGACGCCGCTGCCGGAGCACCTCGCGCTGCTGGCGGCCGACGCGGTCTGGCGCGACCGCCCCCCTCTCCGCCGGGCCCTCCTCCGATCGGCGCGCACGCCGCGGTTCGCCGTCGTGACCCTCCTGCCGCACGCCAGCCGGGAGGAGCTCCGGGATCTGGTGGAGGACCCCTCGGTCGACCGGTTCGTCCGGGCCTGCGCCTCTCGGCTCCTGGAAGAAGGGGCTCCGGTGATTGACAGGACCCGTTCTGAAGTCTAAAGTATTCAGTTCAGGAGATTTGCAGCTGTCCGCTGAGACACCACGGGAGTTCGGGGAAGAACTTCGCCGGGAACGCGAACTGAGAGACGTCAGCCGAGAGCAGCTGGTGGCGGCGGTTCGCCTCTCCATCCGTCAGCTGGACGCGCTCGAGAGCGGCCGATTCGAGATGCTCCCCGCGAAGGTCTTCTCCCGCGGCTTCGTCCGGGCGATCGCGATCCATCTCGGCCTGGACCCCGAGCACTACGCCGCGGCGTTCGCGAACGTGTGGGAAGGCTGGGCCGAGACGGAGAGGACGCGGACCTCTTCCGACATGGTCCAGAGCGGGCAGCCCATCCGGCTCTCGAGACCGCGGCGGGCGTCCTCCATGTCGACGTTCCTCGTCGGGGGGGGGGTCGCCCTCGCGATCGCCCTCGTGACGTTCGGCGCGGTGTTCCTCCGGAGCCAGGGGGAGAGCCTCCCGCCCCGCCCGTCTTCGCGGTCCCGGGTCGAGCGCGCGACGGTTCCCGGGACCGGCCCTTCCTCCCTGGCGCTTCCGCCGGCGATCGCCTCGTCCACCGTCGCCCTCCCGGCCTCTCCCGCACCGGCGATCCCCACGGTCCCCGTCCCGGCGACCGTCCCGTCGACGGCGGCGGCGACGACGGCGCCTGCGCCGGCACCGGAGCGCGCTCCGGCCGTTCCTGCGGCGGCGGAGGGGCTCGTCCTGACGATGACCTTCCGCGACGATTGCTGGACCGAGGTGAGCGCGGACGGGCGGCCCGTGGCGGCCGAGCTCTTTCGCAAGGGCGTCGTCAAGGAGTTTTCGGGGAGCCGGAAGTTCGTCGTGACGCTCGGTAACGCCGGAGCGGTGAGCCTGTTGTTGAACGGTGCTCCGGTGCGTCTCGGCGCCTCGTCGGGCAGGGTTGTGAAGGACCTCGTCCTGGATCAGTCGACGACCCGGTCGCGCTTGTCCCCGGGCTGACCAGACGATGGCCGACACCCCACCGGTCGATCTCCTGACCTCGATCGAGAACCGGACGGCCGACCGGAAGATCCTCGAGTTCGCCGCGCGGGGCTTCATCCCGCTGGCCCCGTCGGACCTCGTGCGTGCGGTCGCGACGATCATCGAGACCGGGGACGCCGCGCTGAAGGCGATTGCCGAAGAGACCTTCCGGACGTTCACCGACGACGTCTTCGCCGAGGCGGTGCTCAGCGACGGCGTCCGGGGGGAGCAGCTCGACGCCATCGCCCGGCACACGGAGGAGCCCCAGGTCCTCGAGACCCTCATCCGCGCTCGGGCGGTCACGGACGAGACCCTGGCGTGGCTCGCGGAGCGCATCCCGCCGAACCTCCAGGACGTCCTCATCACCAACCAGACGCGCCTCCTGGCGGCGCCGATGATCGTCGAGCGCCTCTTCGAGAACCCGGACCTCTCGAGCGACATCCGCCGCCGGGCGGACGAGTTCCTCGAGGAGTTCTTCCTGAAGAAGCTCCGCCTCGAGGAGGAGCAGGCAGCGGCAGCCGTCGCCGGTCGCCTCGAGGAGGTGTCGCCCGAGGCCAAGGAGGAGGAAGAACGGCCGAGCGCGCCCGCCGGGCGGGAGGAAAGCAAGGTCCTCTCGGAGGACGAGAAGAAGAGCCTCTTCTCCCGCGTCTCCCTCCTCACCGTCGTCCAGCGGATCCGGCTCGCCTGGAAGGGGACGCGGGAGGAACGCCTCTACCTGGTCCACGACACGAATCGCCTCGTCTCGGCGGCCGTGCTGAAATCTCCCAAGACGAACGAAGCGGACGCCGAGCTGATCGCGAACATGAAGAGCGTCAGCGAGGACGTCCTCCGCGGCGTCGCCGCCCGCCGCGAGTGGCTCAAGAAGTACACGGTCATCCTGGCGCTCGCGAAGAACCCTCGCGCGCCGGTCGCCACGACCATTCCCCTGGTCGCGAGGCTCACGGCCAAGGACCAGAAGGTCCTTTCGACCGACCGGAACATCCCCGAGGTGGTCCGGGTGACGGCCCGGCGGATGGTTTCGCGCAGAGATGATTAGCCATCCCGGGCCCAGCTCCTTGAATTCCCTTTTTGTGCCGTGGGAGAATCGGCCTGCCAGACAGAGGAGCCATTGAACAACTACTACGATCTGCTCGGGGTCTCCCGTGATGCCACGGAGGCGGTGATCCGGGACCGGTTCCGGCTGATCGCCCGTGACCTCCACCCTGACAGGTTCCAGGACGTCGAGAAGAAGAAGGTGGCCGAAGCGAGGTTCCAGGTGATGACCGAGGCCGTCAACGTCCTGACGAATCCGGCCCGCCGGAAGGCCCACGACTTCGACCTGGACAAGGGAAAAGTCGTGGAGGGCTTCGACCCCCAGGCCGTCGCACGGGTCTACCTCGCCAAGGGGGTCAAGGCGTACAAGGAAGGCGACTTCGTCCAGGCGGTGCAACACTTCGACCTCTCCGTCCAGCACTGGAACAAGGACCCCAAGGCGCTCCACTACCTCGCCCTCGCCTGCCTGAAGGTCCCGGGGCAGGCCCGCAAGGGGGTCGACGCGATCGAGCTGGCGCTCAAGATCGACCCCCTCAACGGCCTGTATCACCGGGAGGCAGGGAAGCTCTATCTGCAGGCCGGCCTCAAGTCCAAGGCCGAACGCCATCTGGAGGAGGCTCTGAAGTGGAATCCCCAGGATTCCGAGGTCAGCCGTCAGCTCGCAGGATTGAAGCCCGATCCGGAGCAGAAGAATATCCTGGGCACTTTTTTCGGGCGCAAGGGATAATGCGACCGTGACGCTTTCGGCATTCGGGATCACCGACGTCGGCCGGAAGCGGCGACACAACGAGGACGCGTACTTGCTCGACGTGGAGCGGGGCCTTTTCGTCGTCGCGGACGGCATGGGGGGCCACGCTGCAGGCGAGGTGGCTTCCCGGATCACCGTCGAGTCGATCCAGGAATATCTCGCCCTGCGCGACGACGAGGGAGAGAACACCTGGCCCTTCGGCTTCAACAACCGGTATTCGATGGAGGGGAACCTCCTCACCACCGCCATCAAGAAGGCCAACGATAGGGTCATCCGGGCGGTGCACAACCGGCCCGAGCTGAAGGGCATGGGGACCACGGTCGTCGCCGCCCTGTTCGACGCGGAGCGGGCCACCCTCGTCCACGTGGGCGACAGCCGGTGCTACCTGTTCCGGCAGCACGATCTGCGCCGGCTGACGGACGACCACTCCTGGGTGCAGGAGCAGGTGAACGCCGGGATCCTGACGCCCGAGGAGGCGACCTCGCACCCGCTGAAGAACGTGGTGACGAGAGCTCTCGGCGGATCCCCGAACGTCCTGCCGGATCTGATCGAGGTCCGCCTCGAAGCGGGCGACTCCTTCCTCCTCTGCTCGGACGGGCTGACGGGGATGATGTCGGACGAGGAGATCAGCGCCATCCTCGCGTCGGAAGGATCGGCCGAGTCGCGGGTGAGAGCGCTCGTGGACCTCGCGAACGACCGGGGAGGCGTCGACAACATCACGGTCCTCCTCGTGGACGTCCTCCCGCGGGCGGCGAGCCTGTCGGCCGTCGACACGGCGCCGACGCGCGCGGTCCCGATCCTCCCCGACGAACCGCCGGCCGAGAGCTGAAGCGAACCTGGAGGCTCCGAGATTCGCCGGATCCGCGCGGGGCGTGGTACTTAGCGCCCGTCGGCGAAGAAGGCGCGCGTCGCTCCGGCGACGTCGGTGGCGGCCAGCTCGTCGGGTGAGTCGCCGAACCACTCCTCCGGGAGGAACCGCCGGTACGGGTTCTGCAGGAACCTCTTGCAGGCCAGGACGATCACGCCGCGGTCCGTCTCGGAGCGAATCACCCGTCCCGCGCTCTGGATGACGCGGGTCATGCCGGGGATCACGTACGCGTACTCGAACCCCTTCTCGAAGCGCTCCTGGAAGTAGAGGCGCATCCGTTCCTGCTCGAAGCGGACCTGGGGGAGGGCGGGGGACACGACGACGACGGCGCTGAGCATCTCGCCCGGGTAGTCGACCCCTTCGGCGAAGGCGCCGCCCGAGACCGCGAAGAGGAGGACCGGAGCCCCCCCGTCCTTGAGGATCGCGAGCGCCCCCTCCCTCTCCTGCTCCGTCGACCGGTCGGAGGGGCGGACGACGCGCCGTCCCGGCAGGGGGGGGAGGATCCTCCGGACGTCGTCGAGGAACCGGTACGAGGGGAAGAGGACGAGGATGTTCCCCGGGCAGGCCCGCGCCACGTCCGCGACGAGCGCCGCGAGCCGGGGCGCGGCCGCGCCCCGGCTGGACCACTTCGTGTCGATCCTGGGCTCGATCAGGACGAGCCGGTTCTCCCGGGGGAACGGGGACGGGAGCCTCAGGACCTCGGTCCGGTCCGGGTCGAAGCCGAGGAGGTCCCGGTAAAACTCGGGCGGGGAGAGGGTGGCCGACATCCCGACGACCGCCGAAGCGGCCTTCAGGGTCTCTCCCAGGAGACGGGAGGGATCCTTGCAGAGGAGGGCGAGGCGGCCTCCGGCGGCGCCGCGCGCCGCGATCAGGTCGAAGGCCGGGTCCAGGCGTCCGCCGGGAGCCGCGAGGCCGGCGACGTCGTGGAAGCGGGCGAAGGAGAAGTAGAGCTCCAGGACTGGGTCGTCCGGCACGCGGTCACCGCCGGCCCTGAGCTCCGCGAGGTGGCGGACGAGGAGCGAGTCGAGGCCCAGCCGCAGCTCGTCGAGGCGCTCCGCCTCCAGCGGGACCAGCGCCGAGTCGCTCCCTTCGGGGACGGCTCCGGCGCTCTCGCGGACGAGGGCGCGCACCGACGCCGCCGCGTCGATCGCCTCGGCCGCCGTCGCCGCCGAGGAGGGGCCGATCCGGTCGATCAGGTCGGTCAGCGCCTTCTCCTCCAGCGCCGGGGAGTAGTAGCCGCGCGCCCGGTCCACGAGGTTGTGGACCTCGTCGACGAGGAGGATGGAGTCGGCCAGCCGTTCGGGGTCGCGGATGCCGGAGACGGCCACGACCGGGTCGAACGCGTAGTTGTAGTCGCCCAGCACGATGTCGGCCCGGGTCGCCAGCTCCAGCGAGACCTCGAAGGGGCAGACCGTCTCGCGCCGGGCGGCCTCGAAGACGCGGTCCGGCGAGAGGTGCCGGTCCGATTCCAGGAGGTGGCCGATCAGCCCGGAGTCCTCCAGCTTGGCGCCGTAGTCGGCGGCGTACGGGCAGTGGTCCTCGTGGCAGAGGACGACGTCGTTCGCGCACATCCGCTCCTTCGCCCGGAGGCGGATCGAGCGAAAGGAGTCCCCCTCGATCGCCTCCAGGGTTCGGCTGAAGATCTCCTGCTGGGTCGTCTTCGCGGTCAGGAGGAAGAGGCGCTTGCCGTGCGCGAGGGAGGCCCGGAGCAGCGGATAGAGCGCCGCGGCCGTCTTCCCGATCCCGGTGGGGGCCTCCACGAGAAGGTGCTCGCCGCGAACGGCCGCGCGCTCGACGGCGTCGGCCATCGCGTGCTGTCCGGGCCGCCACGTGCTGAAGGGGAACCGGAGGTGCTTCGCCTCCGCGGCCTTGGCCCCGGCGAGGGCGTGGGCCTGCGTCGCCTCGTCGATCAAGGCCCGGACCCGCTGCGACAGGTCCTCCAGCACCTTCTCCCGGTCGAACCCGACGTCGTGCAGGCGGGTGTCGCCGCTCTCGATGTCGGCCAGGACGAGCCGTCCCCGGACCGGCCGGCTCTCCGTCTCCGAGACCGCGAAGAGGTACCAGCGGAGCTGCAGCTGGAAGCGGGCCATCCGCGGCGACCCGGCGAGTCGAGGGAGCTCCTGGGCGAAATGGAGGGACTTCACCTCGTCGATCACGACCGCGCCGTCCTCGTGCGTGAACCGGCCGTCGATCCGCCCTTCGAGCGTCACGGAGAACCCGTCGACCGGGAAGGTCACCTTGACTCCGCGCTCCACCTCGTAGCCGGGGGTGGTCGCGAGGGCGTCGGAGAGAACGCGCCGGTGGACGGCCTGTCCGATCCACTGGCGCTCGCGCGCCTCTCCTCGGTCGAACCCGATCCTCCGGGCGCCGCTCTCGAGGAGGGCGCCCGGCGAGACCGTCACCGTCCGCTTCTCCAGATCGATCCGCGCCCCCACGGCGGGATTGTAGGCGCCGGCCGTTGCCGGGAAGGCGGGAAGGGGCTCGAGCGCGAAGGCCGACCCGGAGGGATTCGAGGACCCAAGGTCAGGGGCGCGTGGACGCGGAGCACTCTCCGGTTACAATCCCGCAACTTGAAGCCGACCCGAATTCTTCAAACCGTCGTCACCGCCCTCTCCATCGCCTGGAGTGTGACGGCCGTCACCGCGGCTGCCTCCCCATCGAGGGCCGCCGCCCAGCCGACGCTGCGCGACCGGCTGGTGGCCGCCTCGCGGCGCGGCGCGGTTCGCTCGGGCGAGTGGGCAGTGGCGGTCCAGCGCATCGGCGACGCGCAGCCGTTGATGTCGGTCCGCCCCGACGCGCCGCTGATCCTCGCCTCCACGACCAAGGTCTTCACGACGGCGGCGGCCATCGACCGCCTCGGGGCCGACTACAGGTTCCGCACCTCGCTCTACGTGGACGACGACGTCACCCCCGAGGGGAGGCTCGCCGGCCCGCTCATCGTCCGTGGCGGCGGGGATCCGGCGATCTCCGGGCGCCTCTACGACGACGACCCGCTCGCCGTCTTCCGCCCCTGGGCCAGCGCGCTGACGCGCCGCGGGATCCGGCGAATCCAGGGTGGGCTGCTGCTCGACGTCTCCTTCTTCGACGACCAGAAGATCCACCGCGATTGGCCGGCCGAGCAGGAGCAGCGCTGGTACCAGGCCCCCACCGCCGCCCTCTCCTACAACGACAACGTCGTCCTCGTCCGCGCCACGGGCGGCCTGCGCCCGGGGGCTCCCGCCATCCTCGGCTTCTACCCGGCGGGGCCCCACCTCCTCTCCCTGATCTCGCAGGTCCGGACGATCAGCGGGGGAGGGGCCATGGTCGGGGTCCGGCGGGCGGCGGGGAGCCGCACCGTGGTGGCGAGCGGGCTCGTGGGCAACCGGAGGACCTGGACCGGAGACGTCACGGTGCCCGACCCTCCGCTCTACTTCGCCTCCGCGCTGACGCAGGTGCTCAAGGAGAGCGGGATCGTCGTGGAGACGACGCCGACGGTCCGCCTCGAGCCCCTGCCCGCGAACCCGAAGCGCCTGCTCCTCCACACGCACGAGACGCCGATCGTCCCGGTCCTGTCGGTCTGCAACAAGAGGTCCCAGTCGTTCTACGCCGAGCAGATCCTCAAGACGCTCGGCGCCGAGAAGCGGGGAAAGGGGAGCTGGGAGAACGGGGAGCTCGAGGTGTCGGAGTTCCTGAAGTCGCTCGGGCTCGACCCGGCCCGCTACCAGCTCGCGGACGGCTCCGGGCGTTCCCGGAACAACCGCGCGAGCGCCGGGGCCTACCTCGACTTTCTCGTGGCCCTCGCGACCCGGTGGAACCGCTTCCCGGCGTTCGAGCCGACGCTGGCCGTGTCGGGCGACCAGGACGGGTCGTTGCGGCACCGGCTGCTCGGGGCGGACACGCGCGGGAAGGTTCACGCCAAGACGGGGAACATCTCCGGCGTGGTGACGCTGTGCGGATACGTCACCGCGAGGAGCGGAAAGAAGTACGCCTTCTCGATCCTGATCAACGGGGGGTGCCCCGAGGGACGGGGCCACTCGTGGCAGGACCGGTTCGTGACCGAGCTCGCCCGCTGGGGTTGAGTCCGGCGCTTCGCGCCTCGCCGGAGCGGCTGTCGTTCGAGAGGGGAACCCCTGTCGCGGTTCCCCTCGCCGCTTCGCGGCCCACCCTTCCAGGACCGGATGGAGATCCAGGCTCGACCTTTCTCCCTGGCCTTCAGGCGTTTGTCGACCGCGATGGCGGCTTCCGACCTGAACGTTTCCGTGAGCCCCGTTGCGGGGCATTCGGCTCCAGCGGTACTACGAAGAGCCGGCCGTCGGCTGCAGGCGGAACCACTCCGCCGTCGAGCGGAGGCCCTGGTCCAGCGCCACCCAGGTCGTGAGGCCGAGCGCGGCGCCGGCCCGCGTGGGGTCGAGGACGCTCCGCCGCTGCTCTCCGGGCTTGGCCGCGGCGTGGATCGCGGGGCGCCCCGAGTCGCAGGCCACGGCCGTCTTCCGGTAGAGGTCGACGAGGTCGGTCTCGACGCCGGTCCCGACGTTGATCGTCCCGGCGACGCGGCCCGCGTGGGCCGCGAGGTTCGCCGCCACGACGTCGGCGACATAGACGAAGTCACGCGTCTGGAGGCCGTCGCCGTAGATGACGGCCTCGTCGCCGTCGAGGAGCCTCCTCATCCAGATGCCGACCACCCCGGCCTCGCCGCGGCCGTCCTGCCGTGGGCCGTAGACGTTGGCGAACCGGAGAAGGGTCACGGCGAACCCGCCGTCGATCGAGAGCGCCTGGAGGTACTTCTCTCCGGCCAGCTTCGCGGCCCCGTAGGGCGAACAGGGGCAGAGGGGGTGGCTCTCGTCCGCGCGGTCCCCCTGCGGGTCGCCGTAGATCGCCCCTCCGCTCGAGGCGAAGATGATCTGCGCGACGCCGGCCCGGGCCGCGGCGTGCGCGACGTTCACCGTCCCGAGGACGTTCACCGATGCGTCACCGACCGGGTCGGAGACGGACTTCCTGACGTCGACCTGGGCGGCCAGGTGGAAGATCGTCCCGACCCGCTCGGTCTTCAGGAGTTCCGGTAGGGCCGCATCGCGGATGTCCCCCTGGACGAAACGGACGGCCGGTGAGAGGCGGGCCCGGTCGCCGGTCGAGAGATCGTCCAGGACCACGACCTGTTCGCCCCGGAAGACCAGGGCGTCGGCGAGGTGGGAGCCGATGAAGCCCGCCCCTCCCGTGACGAGGACAGCGCGGCGAGACGAGGAGAGGGACGAGTCGGTCGAGCTCATGGGTGGCGGGAGAATAGCGGCTGCACGATGACGAGACAACCGACCAGCGAACCACCGGATGGGATGGCTCTCCCCCGAACGTTCTACCTCCGCGATACCGAACAGGTGGCCAGGGCGCTCCTCGGCTGCCTCCTCGTCCGCCGGACCGGCGGCGAGGAACGGCGCCTCGTGGTCGTCGAGACCGAGGCCTATCTCGGTGTGGGCGACCGCGCCGCCCACACCTGGAACGGCCGTCGGACCCGCCGGGTCCTGCCGATGTGGGGAGACGGCGGGCACGCCTACGTCTATCGGGTCTATGGTCTCCATAACTGCCTGAACGCCGTGACGGGGGAGGAAGGGGTCCCCGAGGCGGTCCTGATCAGGGCCGCAGTCCCGGAGCGGTGGTGGAGAGGGGAGCCCGCGACGCCGCCAGAGCTCCTCGAGGCCTCGGGCCCCGGCCGGCTCTGCCGCGCCCTGGAAATCGACGTCTCGCTGTCAGGGGCCTCGCTCGGGGGACCCGAACTCGAAGTCCGGCGGGGGCCCCGGCGAGCCTTCGGGGTGTTGCGGGGACCCCGCGTGGGCGTCGGCTACGCGGGGTCCGCGGCGGACTGGCCGCTCCGGTTCGCGGTGGCGGAGTGCTCGGGCGTCACCGCCAGGAGATCACTCCGCCGTCTTCCAGCTTCTGGAAGACCCGGAGGACTTCCGTCTCGGTGAACGGGCTGATCTTCGTGATCGACCTGACGTCCCACAGCCCGTTGATCCGGGAGAGGATGAAGGCCTCGTTCGGCGTGAACGAACACCCCATGAGGTCCTCCATCGGTCGGTTCAGGACCGGGACCGCGGCCTGACGGATCCGCGGAGCCTGGACCGCCGGGGTCCCCGCGGCAGGAGGCGGACCGCCAGCGCCGGGGCGGAGGGTCGACGAGGGGTCGTTCAGGCCCCGGAACGAGGCGCTCTCGCCCGTCTCGCGCCGCTGGCGGTCGGTGGTGGAGGTGGAATCGGGCCGCCTGAGGAACCGGGCAAAGTCCCCCCGGCGGGCCTTCGAGGCGGTGGATTCCGCCGCGGACTCCGCGATCGGCGGCGGGGTCGGGGCGGCGGGAGCCGGCTTCGGCACTTGGGGAGTCGGCGGGAGCCGGAGGCTGAACTCCGAATCGTGCGTCGTCTCGGCGTCGTACGGCGCCTCCTGCGCTTCCTCGAAGACGGTCGGGTCCTCCTCCGCCTCTTCGGCCGGCATCTCCACGGTGTCCGGCCTGGGAGAGCGGGCTCCGACGATCTCGGCCTGGCCCGCGTCCATGAGGTGGAAGAGGAACGACGAGACGAAGAACTCGGAGTTGTGGGTGCACGTCCCGATCTCGCTGATCGACCGGGACCCGTCGATGGCGCGCAGGACGATCCGGTCCCGCTCGGAGAGCGGCCCGACCTCGATCGGGGCGACGATCGCCGGGATCTCCCGGTGCGAGCCGATCCGCGTCCGGATCCGGCTCCACTCGTCGAACCGCCGGAGTCCCTCCATGACCAGGCCGGTGACGTCGACGGAGATCGGCACCATCGGGAGGTTGGGGAGGTTGCCGTCGGCGAACTCGAAGGCGCCCTCGTTCCAGAGGAAGATGTCGTAGATCGTCTCGGCCGCCTTCAGCCTCAGGATGGCGGCGAGGTCCTCCTCGGAGATCGCCCCGATCATCACCAGGATCTTCCCGAGGAGGATCTTGGACTCCTCCTGGACCTCCATGGCGCGGGTCAGCTCCTCCTCGGTGATGAAGCCGTGCGCGACCAGGAAATGGCCGAGATACTCCCGCTCCACCGTGGAGGAGGAGGAGATGATGCGTCCCTGGTCGAAGTAGATTCGCTTCTCCCCGGATTTTCCGCGGACGAGCAGAGTCCCTGTCTTCTGCCCCATCGAAAGCCACTGGAGCAGCTCCGACAACTGCATCGTCCGGAGGTTTCCGGTGATCGCCATCTGGGGGTCATTCTAGCGGTCTCCGGAGGATGCCGGGACGTCAAGGTGCCGGCGGGTTGTAGGAGGGGATCCCGGTCACCGCCTGACCGAGGACGAGCGTGTGGATGTCGTGGGTCCCCTCGTACGTGAAGACCGACTCGATGTTGGCCAGGTGGCGGAAGACCGGGTACTCGCCGGCGATGCCGTTCGCCCCGAGGATCTCCCGGGCCAGGCGGGCGCATTCCCTCGCCACCCAGACGTTGTTCCGCTTTCCCAGCGAAACGTGCTCGGGCTTCAGCGTGCCAGCGTCCTTCATCCGTCCGAGCCGGAGGGCCAGGAGCTGCCCCTTCGTGATCTCCGAGATCATGAAGGCGAGCTTCTCCTGGACCATCTGGTGGGAGGCGATCGGCCGGTCTCCGAACTGCTTCCGGCTCCTGGCGTAGTCGAGGGCGGCGGTGTAGGTCGCCATCGCCGAGCCGATTCCGCCCCAGGCGATCCCGTAGCGGGCCTGGTT
The DNA here is from genome assembly GCA_903845115.1 of uncultured Acidobacteriota bacterium. Lineage (GTDB taxonomy): Bacteria > Acidobacteriota > Thermoanaerobaculia > UBA5066 > UBA5066 > CAIMWE01. Next base: position 68,265 of record CAIMWE010000022.1, read on the forward strand.
GAGGCAGGAGAGGGGGCCCTTGAGCCCCTCGACGCCGGGGAGGAGGGCGTCGGCGCCGACGCGGCAGTCCTGGAAGGCCAGCTGGGAGGTGACCGACGCGCGGAGGGACATCTTCATCCGGTGCTCGGAGGTCGTGAAGCCCGAGGTCCCCTTCTCGACGAGGAATCCCCGGACCTTCCCGTCGGGCCCACCCACCTTGGCCCAGACCACGGCGACGTCGGCGATGGAGCCGTTCGTGATCCAGGCCTTGGAGCCGTTCAGGACCCAGGAGTCCCCGTCCTTCCGGGCCGCCGTCCGCATCCCGCCCGGATTCGACCCGAAGTCCGGCTCGGTCAGGCCGAAGCACCCGATCGCCTCCCCCTTTCCCAGGGCCGGGATCCAGCGGTCCTTCTGGGCCTTCGAGCCGTAGCTGTAGATCGGGTACATCACGAGCGCCGACTGGACCGACGCGAACGAGCGGATGCCCGAGTCCCCGCGCTCGAGCTCCTGCATGATCAGCCCGTACGCCACGTTTCCGAGGCCGGGCAGCCCGTACTCGGAGATGGTCGCCCCGAACAGGTTCAGCGCGGCCATCCTCGGGACGAGCTCCCGCGGGAAGCGTCCCTCCCAGGCGCACTCCTCGATGATCGGGAGGATGTCGGACTCCACGAAGTCCCGGACCAGCTCGCGGACGGCGAGCTCGTCCGGGGAGAGCATGTCGTCGATCCCCAGGAAATCGACTCCGCCAAAAGCCACGGTCACCTCCAACGGCAAGGGAAACGGGCGCTCCGCCCTCCGCCCTGATTCTGGCACAGAGAACAAATCTCAATGGTTCGGCGATTGACGCGGACCCGGCGCCGGTCCAATCTCGCTTCGTGGCAGCCCCCGCCTGGAAGTCGGCGAGCGAGATCGCGGACGGGTACCTGGTCTTGAACCAGGTGACCCTGAAGAGGCTCCTCCCGGCCGAGCTGACCTCCCTGCAGCAGGAGCTGGAGAAGGCGACGAGGGAGACCCGGACCCTCGTCGTCGCTGCCGACGACGTGGAGGGGGCCCAGAAGAGGAGCCGCCGGCTCCTCCGGATCTCGCAGGCCGTCGTCGTCCTGCAGTCGTACCGGAGCAGGATGGGAAAGTAGTAGATTCCCGCCCTCATGACCGACGCGACCGAGACCCAGGTGTCCCCGTCCATCGCCGATCTGCCGAACCACGTGGGCGAGACCGTCACGCTCAAGGGGTGGCTCTACAACAAGCGGGCCGGCGGCAAGATCCGATTCCTCGTCCTCCGGGACGGGTCCGGCTACGTCCAGGCGATCGTCTACCGGCCCGACGTGTCCGATTCCGTCTGGGAGGCCGCCGACCTCGCCACCCAGGAGTCGACGCTCGAGGTGACCGGGGTCGTCCGCGAGCACCCGAAGGAGAAAGGGAAAGTCGAGCTCGCCGCCTCCGGCGTGACGATCCTGGACCTGTGCCACGACTGGCCGATCACGCCCAAGGAGCACGGGGTCGACTTCCTGATGTCGCAGCGCCACCTCTGGCTCCGCTCGGCGAAGCAGGTGGCGACGCTGAAGGTCCGGAGCGAGGTCGAGAGCGCGATCCACGACTTCTTCTACACGCGCGGCTACACCCGGACCGACTCGCCGATCCTGACCCCCGCCGCCTGCGAGGGGACGTCGAACCTCTTCGAGACGCAGTACACGGAGGAGGAGAAGGCGTACCTGTCGCAGTCGGGGCAGCTCTACCTGGAGCCGGTCTGCGCCGCGCTCGGGAAGGTCTACTGCTTCGGGCCGACGTTCCGGGCCGAGAAGTCGAAGACCCGCCGCCACCTCCGGGAATTCTGGATGGTGGAGCCGGAGGTCGCCTTCCTGGAGATCGACGGCCTGATGGACCTGGCCGAGGAGTTCGTCAAGGAGCTGACGGGCCGGGTCCTCGACCGCCGCGGCGAGGACCTGAAGCGCCTGGAGCGCGACACGTCCAAGCTGGAGCCGGTCCTCTCGAAGAGGTTCCCGCGGATCAGCTACCGGGAGGCGGTGGAGATCCTGAAGGGGAAGGGCTTCCCCGTCACCTTCGGCGACGACCTGGGCGGCGACGAGGAGACGGCGCTGACCGAGGGGTTCGACACCCCCGTCATGGTCACGCGGTACCCGGTGTCGATCAAGGCGTTCTACATGCAGCCGGACCCGCAGGACCCGGACGTGGTCCTCGGCCTCGACATGCTGGCCCCGGAGGGGTACGGCGAGATCATCGGAGGCTCGCAGCGGATTCACGACCACGACCTCCTCCTTTCGCGCATCACCCAGCACGCCCTGCCGCTGGAGGCCTTCCAGTGGTACCTCGACGTGAGGAAATACGGGACGTTCCCGCACTCCGGCTTCGGCATGGGGCTCGAGCGCTTCGTCGCCTGGATGTGCGGCGTCCCCCACCTCCGCGAGTGCATCCCGTACCCCCGGATGCTCTACAGGATCTACCCTTGATCGGGGGAGTCGCTGGCGCGACGTCCCCCGAGCCCCCTCAGCTTGATCGGGGGAGCCGCTGGCGCGAAGCTCCCCGTGCCCCCTCGGCCTTGACGTACCGAATGACACGGTCGTGTTCACGCCTTTGAAGAAGCTGCCCACCGTCGGGATCGTCTCCCTCGGCTGCCCGAAGAACCTCGTCGACACCGAGGTAATGCTGGGCTACCTGAAGAAGGAGGGGATGACCCTCGCGGGACCGGACGAGTCGAGGGTCGTCATCGTCAACACGTGCGGCTTCATCGACCAGGCCAAGGAGGAATCGGTGGAGGCGATCCTGGAGCAGGTGCGGCGCAAGGTGGCCGGCGAGATCGACCGCGTGATCGTGGCGGGGTGCATGGTCCAGAAGTACGGGGCGGAGCTGGCGGCGGAGATCCCCGAGGTGGACCACTTTCTCGGCCTGGACGAGCTGGAGAGGGCGCCGTCCGCCGCGCTCGGCCTCCCGTCCCTCCCGCGCTTCACCTCCAAGCCGATGGCGACGCGCCTCTACGACGACCTCGCCCCCCGGGTGCTCACCCACCGGAAGGGCTACGCCTACCTGAAGGTCGCCGAGGGGTGCAACAACCCGTGCACGTTCTGCACGATCCCGCAGATGAGGGGGCTGCAGCGCTCCCGGACCGTCGAATCGCTCGTCCACGAGGCGCAGGGCCTGGAGGCGCAGGGGGTGAAGGAGCTGGTCCTGATCTCGCAGGACACGACCCGCTACGGCGAGGACCTCGGTCTCGGGCGGACGGGTCTGGCCCGGCTGGTTCGGGCCCTTCTCGACGGCACCACCTTCCCCTGGCTCCGCTTCCTCTACGCCTACCCGAAGACGCTCGACGACTCGGTCCTAGAGCTCATGGGCTCGGAGAAGCGCTTCCTCTCCTACGTCGACATCCCCTTCCAGCACGTCTCGCGCAACGTCCTCGGGGCGATGCGCCGGGGCGGCGACCCGGCTTCCTCCCGGTCGTTGATCGCGAGGATCCGGGAGAAGGTGCCGGGAGTGACCCTCCGGACGACGATGATCGTGGGGTTCCCGGGCGAGACGGAGGCGGACTTCGAGGAGTTGCTCTCCTTCCAGCGGGACGTCGCCTTCGACCACCTGGGCGTCTTTCCCTACTCGCCGGAGCCCGGGTCCGGCGCGGAGCCGCTCGGGGATCCCGTACCGGCCGACGTCAAGGAGCGGCGGCGGGACGCCGTCATGGCGGCCCAGCAGGGGATCTCGCTGGCGAGGAACCGCGCGATGCGGCGGCGCCGCTTCGACGCCCTGCTCGAGGGGCCCTGCTCCGAGTCGGACCTCCTCCTGGAAGGCCGTCTCGCGTCGCAGGCCCCCGAGATCGACGGACGCCTCCTGATCAACGACGTCCTCGAGGGGATCGCGGTGGGCGCCGGGCAGATCGTGCGCGTCGAGGTGACCGGGGCGCAGGCGTACGACCTCGTCGGCCGGGTCGTCCGGGTCCTCGGATGAACGTCGTCCGGGACCCGTTCCGCGTCGTCGACCTCCCGCGCGGCGGGGTCGTCACGGTGGGGAACTTCGACGGGGTCCACCGCGGTCACCACGAGATGCTCACCGAGGTGGCCGCCCGGGCGAAGGAGCTCGACGTCCCGTCGGTCGTCGTGACGTTCGACCCCCACCCCCTCAGCATCCTCCACCCCGACGGCGCGCCCCCGATGATCCAGACCCTGCGCCAGCGCGAGGAGTCGATCGAGGCGTGCGGGATCGAGGGGCTCGTCGTGATTCCCTTCACGCGGGACTTCTCGCTGATCCCGGCGGAGGAGTTCGCCCGCGAGCTCCTCGTCCGCAAGCTGGCGGCCCGCGAGGTGAGGGTGGGTGAGCGGTTCGTCTTCGGGAGGGAGAAGGGCGGCAACGTGGCCCTGCTCCGGAAGGTCGGCGAGGCTGCCGGGTTCGACGTCCACGGCATCGCCGACGTGACGGACGAGCAGGGGATCATCTCCTCCACCCGGATCAGGGCGGCCCTCGCGGAAGGGGACACCGGCCGGGCGGAGAAGCTCCTCGGCCGGCCGTACGCCATGGACGGGCTGATCGCCAAGGGGGACCGGATGGGCCGGAAGATCGGCTTTCCGACGATCAACCTCCGCTCGGAGAACGAGCTCTGCCCGCGGGACGGCGTCTACGCGACCAGGGTCCTGATCCGCTCCTTCGAGAGGACCTTCGTCTGCGTGACGAACATCGGGCGGCGGCCGACGGTCTACGAGGACTACGCCACCACGATCGAGTCGTACATCCTCGACTTCACCTCCGACGTCTACGGGGAGCCGGTCCGGCTCTGGTTCTACGAGAGGCTCCGGAACGAGCAGGTCTTTCCCTCGATGCTGGAGCTGACGGCCCAGATCCGGAAGGACGTCGAGCGGACCCGGGCCTATTTCGCGTCGAAGGGGGAGTGGTGATCGGACTCGGGGGGACGCCCGCCGTCTCCGGTCTCGTCGCCCTCGTCCTCCTCGCCGGCCTGGCCGCGGTGTCGTGGCGGATCTGGCCTCCGATCGCGTCGGAGGCCGCGCGGCGGACCGCCTTGCTGGCGCTTCCCCTCGCCACCGGCGTCCTCGCCCTCTTCCGGAACGACCCGCTGCCGGGCAGGCTCGCCATCCTGGCGGCCTGGCTCGCCGGCCTGTCTCTCTTCGGGGCCGAGGCGAGCCGGGCCAACGCCGAGGCGGGGTGGCGGAGGGCGACGACCTGGGCCGGGGCGATCCTCGTCCCGCCGCTACTCGTCTTCGTCCTTCTCCGCTGGCTGGAAGCCGCCTCGCCGCGGGTCGGACGATCGGGCGGGGCCCTCGCCGCGGTCGCCGCGGTCGCGGCGGTCCTGGCGTGGGTTCCGGTCGTGGTCGCGGAGGCGCTGCGGGTCCGGCAGGGGCTCGAGGAGGAGGTCCGGCTCGGGCTGATGCCGTCGGACGACGCCCGGGTCCTGACCTTCCCCTGGAAGCGTCTCCGGGAACCGAGGTTCGGGCGGAAGGACGAGCGCCGGGAATACGTGCGGAGCGCGCTGCTGCTGGCGGTCGCGCACAGGCAACAGACCCGGCGCGCGGGGCAGGCCGCGCGTCTCCGACAGCTGGAGATCCTCACCTTTCGCACCAGGTTGAGGCGGACGCTGGAGGCCCGGGAGGGCCGTCTCTCCCTGGGGACGGCCGACTTTCCCGACGACCCGGGTTAGGCGGAACGCGGATCGCCCGGAGCCGTTTTCGGCTCCGGGCTCGAGTTCCGCGGCGGGTCAGGGAACGATCATCGGGACGAAGCTGCCGTCGTCGTTGGCCTGGTCGTTCAGGACGCCGTAGGCGAGGAACTGGTCGGTGCCGGCGACCCGCCGGATCCGCGCGTAGCCCGACGAGACTCCGGCGTACCGCGCGAGCGGCGTCCCGATCTGGGTCCACTGCCCCGGGACGAGGGTCACCTGGTCCCGGCCCAGCTCCCTGGCCGAGGAGTCGAAGTAGGTGACCTCGAGGACGAGGTTCTCCTCCTGGCCTCCGACGGCGTGGACGAGGCCGAGGTTGGAGCGCGTCCCCCCCGCCTGCCCTCGCGTGCCGGACTGCTGGAGCCCGAAGACCCAGGCCTCGGTGTCGGCCGAGGCGCCGACGGCGGTCGCAGGGTAGGCGAGGCCGAAGGTGCCGCCCCCCTTCGACGCGTAGGTGCGGACGCTGACGTTCACGTCGCTCACCGAGACGTCCTCCGGGTTGACCTCGGGGCCCGGGCCGCCGGTTCGGGACGCTCCGGTCACGAAGGAGAAGAGCATGCTGGCCACGGTCCCGGCGGGGGCGTCGAAGCCCTCGGACCGGAGCTCGGCCATCAGGTCGGGGATCGTCACCTCGCTGAGGGGGTCGAGCTCGAAGTCCCCGTACTGTGGGTCGTTCGACCCCGACGGGATGAGGGCGAACTCGCCGGAGACCTTCCCGAAGCTCCGGTTGGAGATCGTCATCTCGGACCTGTAGCCGCCCGTGTCGAGGACGACGGGCATCATCGCCTCGTTCGCCGGCGACCGGGCGTCCGTGACGGCCATCGGGACGAAGGCGCCGTCGCCGGTGACGTTGTCGATCACGGTGGCGTAGCAGACGAACTGGTCGTCGCCGCCGACCCGGCGGACCTGCGCGAAGCCCCGGGCGATGCCGCGGCTCGCGAGAGGCGTCCCGACCTGGGCGAACTGGAACGCCTCGAGGGTGAGGAAGTCCTTGCCCGGGTCGGCGAGACCGGTGGAGGCGTCGCGGTACGTGACCTCGAGCGTGATCGCCCCGTTCGAGCCGGAGCCGGCGTTCACGCACGCGACGTTGGAGCGCGCTCCGGGCTGCCCCGCGGCCGACGTCTGCTGGAGTCCGTACAGATAGGCCTCGCTCGTCGCTCCCTGCAGGAGGGGCGTGGCCGGGAAGGCGAGGCCGAACCGGCCCCCGATCCCTTGCGCCCGGAGGGCGTCGTTCGGCGGCGTGGTGACGCGCACCTGAGCCCCGAAGAGGCCCGTGCCCGCGGCGCCGCGTACCTCGACGCGCAGCGGCGTGACGACGGGGCCCGGCGGGACGGCCAGGCCGTGGGCCGAGAGGAAGTCGAAGACGTCCGCGTGGACCTCCTGGCCCGGCCGGAGCGTGGAGGAGGCCGAGCCGTGGATCGTCGACGCCCGGAAGACGAGGGAGAGGTCGCTTCCCGAACGGTTCGTCAGGGTCAGCTCCGTGCCGAACTGCGTCCCGCCCTGGCCGTCCGACCTGACGATGGCCGGGAGGAGGTAGGTGAGGAGGTCCCCCGTGCCGGTCCCTCCGAGGGCCACGGTGACGCTCTTCCGCTTGGTGCTGGTCTGGCTGCCGTCGCTCACCGTCAGCGCCACGGTGTAGATGCCCGGCTGCACGAAAACGTGGGAAGGATTGACCTGGGTCGACGTGCCGGCGCCGTCGCCGAAGTCCCAGCTCCAGCTCGTCATGAAGGTCGAGGCGTCGGCGAACCTCACGGCCTGCCCCGGGCGCGGGGCGGCCGGGGCGAACGTGAAGTCGGCGGCCGGGGCGGTGCCTGCCGAGGGAGCGGGCGGTGCCGCGACGACAGAGGCCGCGCTGGACGCCTGCCAGACGCCGCGGCCGGACGTTCCGACGAGGACGTTCGCCCCGCCGCCGGAGAACCGGATGCTCGAGACCGGGACGTTGGGGAGGCCGGTCCCGTGCCGCTGCCAGGTCCGGCCGCCGTTGTCCGACCGGTAGAGGCCGGAGAAGGCCCCCGCCCAGAGGACGCTCGGGTTCCTAGGATCCTGCTCGAACGAGAAGACGGGGAGGTCGGGGAGGCCGGTGGCCTGGTTCGTCCTGGAGAGGGGCGTCCAGTTCGAGCCCCCGTCCGTCGATTCCCAGACGCGCTCCTTCTGGGCGTCGAGGATCTCGCTGGTGACGAAGATCCGCCGGGAATTCGTCGGGTCCGGCCGGACGGCGGAAACGCTGCCGACCGGCGTCTCTCCCTTGCGGGTCCAGGTCCCCCCGAAGTCGGTCGATTCGTAGACCGTCTTGCCGTCGGCGAAGAGCATCCGGCTTCCGTCCGGGGTGATCGCCAGGTCGACGATCTCCTCGGTGAGGGGCATCTTCGAGGCCGCCTTGCTCCAGTTCGCCCCGCCGTCCGTGGAGACCCAGACCATCTTCTTGGAGTAGGTGAAGACCCTCGAGCTGTTCGTGGGGTCCTGCAGGAGGAACGTCCTCCAGGCCGCGTTCTTCGTCCCCGCGTCGGAGAGCCCGCTAGCATCCGAGAAGCTCTTCCCTCCGTCCTTCGACACCTCGATTCCCTGCTGGACGGTCGAGATGACGAGGTTCCGCTTGTCGGTCGGGTGGACGAGACAGCCGGAGCCGTCGCCGCCGCCGATCTGCAGCCAGTCCGTCCCGGAGACCCGGATGCTCGTGCCGTTGTCCTGAGCGCCGTTCATGATGACCGAGGCGTCGGGGGAGACGCAGAGCTCGTCGACGATCCAGGAGACGATCCCCTTGTTGAGGGAGGCCCAGCTCCCGTCGTCCGCCCGGCGGTAGATCCCGCCGTCGTTCCCGGCGTAGAGCGCGCCGTCGGTCCCCCAGACGAGGGCGTGCTGGTCGGCGTGCGTGTACGGGATCTTCGAGTCCTTGCTCGGCGGGCTCCAGTCGCTCGCCTGGGCGAACGTGGCGCCGGCGTCGGTGGACCTCCAGAGGTTGAGGCCGCCAGCCCAGACGGTGTCGGCGCTCTTCGGGTCCACGGCGACGACGTTCGCGAAGTTCCCCTGCTCGGAGAGGATGTCCACGACCGGGGTCCTGGAGCCGAGGCCGAGGGCGGTCCAGCGGTCCCCACCGTCCCGGGAGACCGCCATGTCGACCTGTTTGTTGTTGAGGTCGGCGATCAGGACGTAGACGCGGTCGGGGTCCGTCGGCGCCGCCGCGACCTGGGCGCGGCCGCGCTGGTCGAGCGCTCCGGGCCACCCCTCCGACTTCGAGGCCCACGTCTCGCCGCCGTCGGTGGACTTGTAGACCGAGCCCGGGACCCTGCCGGTGCGCTCGACGGACTCGCCCGGGAAGTAGACGCCCGCGTAGACGGTTCGAGGGGCCGATGTGCAGCGCGACAGCGCGGTCGCGTAGAGCCTGGCGCCGCTCTGCTGGACGAGGACGCCCTTCCAGGTCGCTCCTCCGTCGGTCGACCGGTGGATCCCCCGGTCTCCGCCGGCCAGCAGCGTGTTGGCGTTCGCGGGGTCGACGCTGATCGCCCAGAAGAAATCGGCCGGGACGGCCGGGATCCGGCTCCAGGTATCGCCGCCGTCGCGAGAAACGAGGAATCCCAGCCCCGTCTTCACGAGCGCGTCGGCCGGCCGGCCGATCCTGGTCGTCGAGGAATCGCCGCACGCGCTCCCCGCGTAGACGCGCGTCGGGTCGGAGGGGGCGTAGGCGACCGCCCCGATGTTGAGGCCGCCCGCCGGGAGGTTGTCCGCGACGGCCTTCCAGATGCCTCCGCCGTCCTTCGTCCTCCAGAGGCCTCCCCCTGCCGTCCCGACGATGATCGTCTTCGGGTCGGTCGGGTGGGGGGCGATGGCCGTGATCATCCCCGTGTCGTCCTGCCCCGTCTTGGCGGAGCCGATGGGAGAGGCGAAACTCGGGTTGAATGCGGGGCCGAGGGCCGTCCACTCCGGGGGAGCGGCCGCCGTCCCGAGCGACCGTTCCCGCTGTCCCGCGGCCCGCCGCTCGGCGTCCAGCTCGCGCTCGCCCGTCTCGGCGGCGCGCCGATGGACGTCGCGCAGGTCGCGGGTGCCGTGGGCGGCCTCGAAGCGATCTGCCTGCTCCAGCGCCCGGCGCTGCCGTACCTCGCCCTCGGTCTCCTCCTGGCCGTTCGACCGTCCGCAGGGGAGGAGGACGAGAGCGAGAGCGATCCAGAGGACCCTCGGGAATGGCCGCATGAAGAACCTCCTACCGGTTCGAGGACCCGATGGACGACCCGTCGTTCGTCCGGCCGGCCGACGTTCTTGTTCTTTCTGACCCGTCTTGCTCGAAACCACCATCTGGAGATCAGAACCCCCGGCGCCGGTTCGCAAATACCGTGCCTGTCTGCCGTTCGCCTGGAGGAGCAGTACGGCCAGCGTTCCTCCCGGCCTGAGGACTTCGCCTCCCGTGAGCGCGGGGCGATCGGTCCCGATTTGATCATCCGAATCCCGAATTGACACACCCGACCGGGCCTCCCGGGACGGATCCAGCGGGTCTCGTACCGCCCGGCCTCAGATCGAGAAAAGGTAAGACGCTGGCCCTTCGATTGCTTCCATGTTTTGTGAGGGACCGATTCAATTGGGGGGGGAAGGCTCGCGAAGTCGCCTGATCCGACCCCCGTGGATCAGGAAAGAGATTGAGGAGCGTCCGATGACACACCTGACACCCGTGGCTCGCCAGACCCGCCGTCCGGCCATTCCCTTCGTCGTCGCCTCGGCCGTGATCGCTCTCCTCGGGGCCGCCCCACCGGCGGCCGCTCAGACGGCCGCCTCCCGTCTTCCCGTCGCCGGCGGCCAGACGGGCGAACCGGTGCTGCCGGCTCCGTGGAAGGGGCCCGCGCCGGCGGCGCAGGCCTCGATGGCCGCGATCATCGCGGACCTCGAGGCGTTCGCGCAGTCGGAGATGGCGAAGCAGAAGGTCCCCGGCCTCGCCTTCGCGATCGTCCAGAACGACCAGCTCGTCCACGCGAAGGGATACGGCGTCAAGAAACTGGGGGGGACGGCCGCCGTCGGCGCCCACACCGTCTTCGAGGTCGGCTCGACGACGAAGGCCTTCACGTCGGCCCTCGTCGGGATGCTCGTCGACCAGGGGACCCTGAACTGGAACGACAGCGTTGTCGACCGGCTCCCGAAGTTCGCCATGTACGACCCCTGGGTGACGAGGGAGTTCCGGATCGACGACCTGATGGCCCAGCGGAGCGGGATGCCCGGCTATTCGCTCGACCCGATGTCGACCCTCGGCTGGCCGCGGCAGGCGATCGCGGATGCCGTCGCCTTCGTGGAGCCCGTTTACAGCGCCCGGTCGGAGTACTCCTACGTCAACTCGCTGTGGCTGCACGCCAGCTTCCTCGTGGAGAAGTACGGCGGCCTCTCGTGGGAGAACGCGATGGCCCGCCGGATTCTCGGGCCGCTCGGGATGACCGAGAGCACCGTCGACCCCGAGGTCGTTCCCATGCTCGACGACATCGCCACCGGGCACATCACCCTCTCGAGCGGGACGCCCTGGGTCATCCCGGCCGACTGGCCCTACCGCGGGTGGCTGGACACCTACGGCCCCGCGGGAAGCCTCCGCTCCAACGTCGTCGACATGTCGAAGTGGGCCCGGCTCCACCTCGGGAACGGGACCTTCGAGGGGAAGCAGCTCCTGGCGTCCGAGACGGTCTCGCGCCTCCACGCCGCCCGGACGACGGCGGGCGTCCTCGGCCCGAGGACGATGAGCTACGCCCAGGGCTGGCTGTACGACTCCCGCCTGTCCGGCCCGGTCGTCTGGCACAACGGCGGGACCTCGGGGATGCACTCCATCGTCTGTCTCTACCCCTCCCTGAACGTCGCCCTCGTCGTCCTGACGAACACGAACGGCAACACGATTCCCGAGGCGATGGACGCCAGGCTCTACGGGCTCCTCTTCCCGGGGACGCCGGCCCCGACGGCAGCCGAGACGGCTGCGGCCGCCGCCTTCGCCCGGCCCGCGGGACCGGCGCGGATCGACAGGCCCTCCCTCGTCAAGGCAAATGTCGGCCCCGAAGGCGTCGTGCCGCCCCTTCCCCTTTCGCGCTACGCGGGGAGCTTCTCCAACCCGGCCTATGGAACGGTGACGGTGAGGGAGAAGAGCGGATCCCTGGCCCTGGCGATCGGCCCGAGGCCGGTCGAGATGCCGGCGGTCCACTTCTCCGGCAACATTTTCATGATCTCGCTTCCCGGAATGCCCGAGTCGGACAGCCCGGCGACCTTCGTCGTGCCGTCCGGCGGTTCCGCCACCCGGCTCCAGCTCGAGTGGCTTTCGGAAGTCAAGGGGGGCTGGTTCGAGAGGACCGGCCCGTGAAGAGCCTCCCTCCGCTTTCGTCCCCGCATCGCATCGCCGCGAGGAGTCTTCCGTGAAGCACGCCAGGTCCCGGATCTCCGCCGTCGGCCTTCTCCTTTTCTCGCTCCTGTCGGCCGCCCCGGCCGTGTCCGCCGGGCCGGCCGGGCCGGGCCCGGACGCCGCGCCTTCCTGGCCCTCGATCGTCGCCGACCTCGAGGCGCTCGCCAGGACCGAGATGGCGGTGCAGAAGGTCCCGGGCCTGGCTTTCGCGATCGTCCAGGGAGATGCCCTCGTCCACGCGAAGGGGTACGGCATGAAGAAGGTGGGGGGGGCCGACCCGGTCGGCGCCCACACCGTCTTCGAGGTCGGCTCGACGACGAAGGCCTTCACCTCGGCCCTCGTCGGGATGGCCGTCGACGAGGGGAAGGTGACGTGGAGCGACCCGGTCGTCGACCACCTGCCGGCCTTCCGGATGTACGACCCGTGGGTGACGCAGCAGTTCCGGGTCGACGACCTGATGTCGGCCCGGAGCGGGATGCCCGGCTACTCGCTCGACCAGATGCTCTCCTTCGGCTTTTCGCGCCGCGAGTACGCCGACGCCGTCGCCTTCGTCGCCCCCACCTTCTCCTTCCGCGCCGGCTTTGGCTACGTCAATTCCCTCTGGCAGTGGGCTTCCTTCCTCGTCGAGAAGCAGATGGGGCTGCGCTGGGAGGACGCGATGGCGCGCCGGATCCTCGGCCCCCTCGGGATGACCGAGTCGACCGTCGACCCCGAGGTCGTCCCCCTCCTCGACGACGTGGCGACGGGACACCTGCGGCTCGCCGACGGCTCCCCCTGGCCCATCCCTTCCGGCTGGCCCTACACCGGGTGGATCGACACCGCCGGCCCCGCGGGGAGCCTCCGCTCGAACGTCGTCGACATGTCGAAATGGATCCGGATGCACCTGGCGGAAGGGAAGTTCGAGGGGAAGACGATCCTCTCGCCCGGGACGGTCTCGTACCTGCACGCCGGCCGGACGGCGATGAGCAGCAGCGGGGCCGCCTCGACGAGCTACGCCCTGGGCTGGGCCTCCTCCTCGCGCGAGCAGGGCCCCGTCGTCTGGCACGACGGCGACACGATCCGGATGGTGACGGTGGTCGCCCTCTACCCGTCGGCAAACGTCGGCCTCGTCGTCCTGACGAACGCGGGGGGGAACACGGTCGGCTACGCCCTGGAGCGGCGCCTCTACGACCTCCTCTTCCCGCCCGCGGCCGGTCCGACCAGCTCCGCGACCGGCGGCGCCGGGACGCTGGAGCCCTTCGATCTTCCCCCCGCCGGGCCGCCTCGGGCCGGAAGCCTCCCCGGGGCGGCGACGCCCCCCTCCCCCGACGGCGTCGTCCCGCCGCTTCCCCTCTCGCGCTACGCGGGGAGCTACTCGAACCCGGCCTACGGCGCCGTGGTCGTCCGGGAGGAGAAGGGGGCCCTCGTTCTCGCTTTCGGCCCGAAGGGGATCCCGCTCGCCGCGACGCACTTCTCGGGGAACGTCTTCCGGCTCACCCGCCCGGAGGACCCCGTCTGGGAGACGGCCGTCACTTTCGTCCTCCCCTCCGGCGCCCCCGCGTCCCGCCTGCAGATCGAGGGGCTCGAGGACGTCAACGGGGGGTGGTTCGAGCGGAAGGCGACTTACGCCGCCGCCCTCGAGGAGGCGCGGCAAGCCGCGAAGGAGACCCTCGCCGGGGGCGACGTGACCGGGATCGCCGTCGTCCTCGTCGACGCCGACGGCCTCCTCTTCGCCGAGGGGTACGGCGTGGCCGATGCGGCGAAGAGCCGCCCGCCGACCGCCACGACGATGTTCGGCCTCGGCTCGGTGACGAAGATGTTCGCCGCCACGGCCGTGATGCAGCTCGTCGACCGGGGGCTCGTCGACCTCGACGCCCCGCTCGTCCGGTACGTCCCCTCCTTCCGGATGCTGGACCCGGGGTACAGGGGCATCACCGTCCGGATGCTCATGGACCACTCGTCGGGGCTCCCGGGGACCGACTACCGGAACGCCTTCACGCAGTCCCCCTACCCGGGCTACCTCGACCAGGTCCTGGCGGCCGCCTCGACCTCTCGCCTCAAGGCCCCCCCCGGGTACATGAGCGTCTACTGCAACGACGGATTCACGCTCCTCGAGAGCCTCGTGGAGGGGATGACCGGGAGGCCCTTCACCCGGTACGTCGAGGAGGAGGTCCTCGCCCCGCTCGGGATGGAGAGCAGCCGCTTCCCCCACGGGCCCTTCCCGGAAGGGAGCTTCGCCCACGCCTTCCGGGGGGGCGTCGTCCAGCCGCAGGAGTTCGTCAGCCCCCTTGCCTCCGGCGGGCTCTACTCGAGCGCGGCCGACATGGCGAAGTTCCTCCGGGTCTTCCTGAACAAGGGGGCCGCTCCCGTCCGCATCCTCTCGCCCGCCTCCGTCGCGGCGATGGCGGTCGACCAGACCCAGGGCACCTTCAACCCGGTGAAGTCCCTCTCGTGGTCGTTCGGCCTCGGCTGGGACACGGTGGCGCAGCCGGGCCTGGCGGCCGTCGGCGTCAAGGGGTGGTCGAAGGGGGGGGACTCGGGCGTCTACCACGCATGGATGATCGTCGCCCCGGGCGAGAAGCTCGCCGTCGTCGTCCTCTTCGCTTCTGGTGGGAGCCCGCTCGCCTTCGCCGAGAGGGTCCTCCTCCGGGCGCTCGCCGAGAACGGGCGGATCGCCGCCTTCCCGGACCCGATCCAGCCGAAGGTCCTTCCCGTCGCGAAGGTCCCGGACGGCCTCCTCGCGGCGATCGCGGGGGTCTACGCGAGGTCCGAGGCCCTCTTCCGGGTCCGGCCGAACGCGGACGACTCGCTCGAGATCGCCCTCTTCCAGGACGGCTGGCAGGTCGTTCCCAACCCCCTCCGCTACCGGACCGACGGCTGGTTCTGCTCCGACGCAAGTCCCCTCTCGGCGTACCGGTTCGTGGAAGCGGGGGGGACGCAGTACCTCGTCCAGCGTTCCGCCCCGGGATACGGCCACTACTTCGACCCGGCGCTCTTCTGCCAGCGCGTGAGCGCGAAGCCCCCGTCGAGACCCGCCTGGAGCCGGCGGGTCGGCTCGCTCTGGCTCGCGGTCAACGAGCGGTCCGACTCGGCGGCCTGGGACACGCAGCCGAGCCCCGCGTTCGGTCTCGCAGAGGTCCCGGAGCTCCCGGGCCACGTCCTCGCGGAGCAGCCGAGCGGAGAGAAGCAGATCCTCGACGCGTCGCGAGAGGATGCGCGGGCCGGGATGACCCTCGTCATCCCGCAGATGCCGGGCCGCGACCTCGAAGACCTGGAGGTCCTCACCGTCGAAGGCGAGGAGTGGCTCCGCTGGGGGAGCCGCCTCTACCGGCCGCTCGGCTCCGTGAAGGAGGTCCCCCGCGGGACGACGGCGGCCGTCGTCGTCGGCCCAGAAGGGTACGGCGAGTGGCGCTCCGTGGCGGAGTCGACCTCTCCCGTCACCGTCCGCCTTCGCGGGGCGCAGGCGTGGCGGCTCTACGACCCGGCCCTCCACCCCGTCGCGGCCCGCGCCGGCGACGGCTCGGCGACCCTTCCTCCGGGGAAGGGCCCGGGCTTCCTGATCGTCCAGGCGGGACCGGGGACCTCCGTCGCGGTCGCCGTCGAGTAGCCCCCCGAAGCGGAACCCGCCCTTCGTCGTCGCCCCGAGTCCCGGCCGAACGTCGAACCGAAAGGAGCATCCCATGAGGCAGCACTCGGTCCCTGCGCGTCTCCCCGGAGCCGTCGTCCTCGCCGCGCTTCTCGCCTCGATCTCGCCCGCCGCCGCCTCGTCGGGGCCAGCCCTCGAGGCGACGCCCGACTGGCCGGCGATCGTGAAGGACCTCGAGACGCTCGCCACGTCCGAGATGGTGAAGCAGAGCGTCCCGGGCCTCTCCTTCGCGATCGTGCAGGGAGACACCCTGATCCACGCCAAGGGATACGGCGTCAAGAAGGTCGGGACGGCGGCCGCCGTCACCGAGCACACGGTCTTCGAGGCGGCGTCGGTCACCAAGTCCTTCACCTCGGTCCTCGTCGGGATGGCCGTCGACGAGGGGAAGCTGAAGTGGGACGACCGCGTCGTCGAGATCCTCCCGCATTTCCGGATGTACGACCCGTGGGTGACGAAGGAGTTCCGGGTCGACGACCTGATGGCCCAGCGGAGCGGGATGCCGACCTACTCCCTCGACGAGATGGGTCTCTTCGGCTGGGAGCGGTGGGACCTCGCCCGCGCCGTCGACCTCGTCGAGCCCACCTACAGCTTTCGGGCGCAGTACTCGTACGTCAACACGCTCTGGACCTGGGCCGCGGGGCTCGTCGAGAAGCGCTGGGGCCTCTCGTGGGAGAACGCGATGGCGCGCCGGATCCTCGGCCCCCTCGGGATGACCGAGTCGACCGTCGACCCGGAGGTCCTCCCCTACCTCGACGACGTGGCCACCGGGCACATCGTCGTCGCGCCTGCCCCTCCCTGGCCGGTCCCGGCCGACTGGCCGTACCGGGACGCCGTCGACGTCGGCGGCCCCTCGGCGTCCCTCCGGACGACCGTCCTCGACCTCGCGAAGTGGGCCCGCTTCCACCTGGCGGGGGGGACGTTCGAGGGGCAGCGGCTCCTCTCGGCCGAGACGGTGTCGCGCCTCCACGCCGCCCGGTCGTCCGTGATGTCCGTCGGCCCCCGGAACCTCAGCTACGCGCAGGGCTGGATCTACGACTCGCGGTCCCAGGGGCCCGTGATCTGGCACAACGGCAGCTCCCTCTCGATGCACTCCATCGTGGCCCTCTACCCGTCGGCGAACGTCGGCCTCCTCGTCATGACGAACGAGGCGGACAACACGATCCCGGAGGGCCTGGACGCCCGTCTCTACTCCCTCCTCTTCCCCGCCGCGGCCCCCCCGACGGGGGCCGCACCCACGACGGCGGCCGCTCTCTCCCGGCCCCCGGCTCCGGTCCGGGTCCGTCCGGACGGGGTCGTCCCGCTCCTTCCCCTCGCCCGCTACGCGGGGAGCTACTCCAACCCGGCCTTCGGCACGATCACCGTCGGCGAGCAGAAGGGGGCCCTCGTCGTGACGATCGGGCCGAGGAAGGTCGGTCTGCCGGCGACGCACTTCTCGGGCAACGTCTTCACCCTCCTGCTGCCCGACTACCCCGGCTGGGAGACGAAGGCGACCTTCGATGTCCCGGCGGGCGGCGCCGCCTCGCGGCTCCAGATCGAGAAGCTCACCTACGTCAAGGAGGGCTGGTTCGAGAGGACCGGCCCGTGAACAGAAGCCAGCGAGCAGCCAGGAAGATCCTCCTTGCTCTTCGCCGGATAACTTTCACTCCTCGCAGTGCCGCCTGTAGAACCTGCACGTGACGTCTCCCGCGAGGTCCGTTCGCGTCAGGTCGAGCTGGCCTGCCCTGGCGGCCCGCGAGAAGAAGAGCTTCCTGAGGTCGATCGTGGCGATCGTCGGATTCCTGAGGGTCCGGAAGTGGACCTCGGCGTTGTCGATGTCCGTCACGATCGTCCAGTGGGTGGATTGCTGGCTGTTCGGGCCTGTCGGGAACGGCGCCATCGACGTGATCTGGATCGTCGCGAAGCCGTAGTCGACGGCACGTGCCGAATTCGAAAGGGAGGGGAGCCTCTCGAGGTAGTAGACGCCGCGGACGAACCGCTCCGGCACCATCTGCCCCGTGTCGGGCCTGAAGTCCCACCCCCCGGGGATGATCCGGGACCCGCCGTAGCCCTCGTGCTGAGAGAGGAAGTCGAGGGATTCCGCGTAGGTGTGGTTTGCCAGCACGGGATGCGGGATGTCCTTCTTCCTGGTCACCACGACCTTCTGGGCGAGGAACTCGACGATGGCCGAATCACCGGCGGCGTCGTGGAGGAAAAAGTGCAGCAGGACCTCGGCGTTCTGCCCTCCCGAGAGAAAGGGCGTCGGTACGACCCGGTAGCGTCCCGCCTCGAGATCGGCCACGGCGTCCCCGACGCTGGCGAACCCGTCCAGCAGGTACTGCATCAGCAAGGCGACGTCGACGACGGTCCGGGCCCCGGTCGTAGGGAGCTCGGAAGCGGTCAGGAAATAGGTCCCGATCTTCAGGCCGGCTTCGTTGATGCCGTCCACGCCCGCCGAAACGAGGTCGTCCCCGGCGCTCTTCGCGTCCAGCACCTTGTCGAACGTCAGGGACGCATACCGGCTCCTCCAGGAGAGGGGAGTCGTCCCGGCCGGGGCGTACCCGGCCGATCTCCTCGCGCCCGAGGGGTTGTACCGGACGAAGCCGGTGCCGTCGCCGAAGTCGAAGTTGCGCGCCGAGACCTTCACCCGGCCGCCCGACTCCAGGAAGACCTCCGAGCACGAGTAGGCGCTGGAAGCCCCGAGGCCGGCCGCTGCCACGAGAGCGATAGCGAGGACGACGTGGAAGCGCTTCATGTCTCCCTCCTTCGACGAGCCGTTCCCGCGAGGAAACGCCCTGTTCATCGGTATCTATCCTACCTTCCGCACATCGGGCCGACATCTTCCGTCGAGGGGGTCTTCCTTTCGCTCCGGACGACCCTCCTCGACCTCGCGAAGAGGGGCAAGATAGGGGCATGACGACGAGCGGATTCCCGGTCTCGGAAGGATTCGTCCCGTTCCGAGGGTTCAGGACCTGGACCAGGGTTGTCGGTGAACGCGAGGAGCCCGGGAAGGCCCCGATCCTGGTCCTCCACGGCGGGCCGGGCGCGGCTCACCACTACCTGGAGCCCCTGGCCGCCCTCGCGGAATCGGGCCGCCGGGTCGTTTTCTACGACCAGCTCGGCTGCGGCCGGTCCGACCGCCCGCACGACCCGTCTCTCTGGAGCGTCGCTCTCTTCGTGGAGGAGCTGGCGGCCGTCCGCGCGGCGCTCGGACTCACGCGGGTCCACCTCCTGGGTCAGTCGTGGGGCGGAATGCTGGCGATGGAAGCGGCGGTCGGGCAAAGCCCTGGCCTCGTCAGCCTCGTCCTCGCCGACGCCCCCGCCAGCATGGACCTCTGGGTCACGGAGGCGAACCGTCTCCGCGGCGGCCTTCCTCCGGAGGTGCAGGCCACCCTCCGGAAGCACGAGGAGGCGGGGACGACCGACGAGGCGGAATACCAGGACGCCACGATGGTCTTCACCCGCCGGCACGTCTGCCGCCTCGACCCGTTTCCCGAGTGCCTGGAGCGGTCGTTCGCCCAGCTCGGCGAGGACCCGGAGGTCTACCACACGATGAACGGGCCGAGCGAGTTCCACGTCGTCGGGAGGCTCCGCGGATGGGACCTCACGGCCCGCCTCCGCGAGATCCGCCTCCCGGCGCTCGTCCTGGGGGGGAGATACGACGAGGCGACACCCGCGATCACGGAGGCGGTGCACCGGGCGCTTCCGGGCTCCGAATGGGTGATCTTCGAGAACAGCTCCCACATGCCCCACCTCGAGGAGCCGGAGCGGTTCCGCGAGACGGTCGAGGCCTTCCTCGGCCGCGCGGAGTCCCCCCCGGGCCGGGCAGGCCGCCCCACGGAGGAGCCTGCCGCCTCGGGACCGCCGTGGTCGCCGGTCGGCCCGGAGTCTCTCTTCAGTCCCGGGGGCCGTCGGAGTCCCAGACGGTCGTCGGGCCGAACGACTCGAGGATCGGGCGGACGACGGAGGCCTGCCCGACCGCGGTGACCACCCCGATGTCGGGCGAGAAGAGGCGGGCCGCGACGTCCCGCGCCTCCTCCCGGGTGGTGCGGTCGACGCGGTCGCGCCAGGTCCGCCACGTGTCCTCCGGGAGGCCGTGCTGGATCCTCGACACCTCGCCCTGGACGACGGCGGCCGGCGTCTCGTGAGAGATCGCGAATGAGCCCGTCAGGTACCGCCTCGAGCGGGAGTGCTCCTCCTCGGTCGGTCCCTCCGCCGCGAAGGCCTGGATCAGGTCGAGGAGGCCCGAGAGCGCCTCCCGCGTCGCGTCGGTCCGGCAGTCGATGGAGGCCCCGAAGTGGCCCGCCGTCAGCCGGGGCGAGACCGACGAGTAGGTCCCGTAGGTCAGGCCGCGCTCCTCGCGGAGGACTTGGAAGAGCCGGGAGGAGGCGCCGCCGCCGAGCGACTGATTCGCGACGACCGCGGCAGCGTAGAGCGGGTCCGCGAGACGAATGGCCGGGCGGGCGAAGAGGAGGTTCGTCTGGACGGCGTCCTTCCGGTCGATGAGGTGGAACGCGAGCCCCTCCCGGGGGGTCGGCGGGGAGGGAGGAGTCCAGGTCGCCGAGCCGCTGGGGGGGATCGAGCCGAAGACCCGGACGGCGGCGGAAAGGAGGGTCTCCTCGTCTCCCGGCCCCACGAGGATGAGGGTGGCGCCGTCCAGCGTGAAGCGGGACGAGTAGAAGCGCTGGACGTCGCCGGCCGAGAGCGAGGTCAGGCCCTTCTCGGTCGGCGCCAGGTGCGCGTAGGGATGGCCCTGGTAGAGCTCGGCCAGGAGGCGCTCCCGCCCGAGGAATTCGGGCTCGCTCCGCAGCTCCTGCAGGGAGTCGACGTGGCGGCGCCGGTTCCGGTCGACCTCTTCCTCCCGGAACGCCGGCTCGGTCACGATCTCGGCGAAGAGGGAGAGGCCCTCGGCGAGGTCGCGCTCCAGGATCGACAGGTGGGCCGTGGCCGAGTCGTAGCCGGCCGAGACGCCGCACGAGAGGGCGAGGTCGTCCATCGCCTCGGCCAGCGCCTGCCCGTTCTTGGAGAGCGTGCCGTCCAGGAAGGTGTCGGAGGTGACCTCGGCGAGCCCCGCGAGCCCTTCCGGATCGGAGACGCTCCCCGCGCCGGGAAAGAAAAGCGCGGCGGAGACGCTCGGGCGTTTCCCCCACCGGGCGGCCCGGACCGCGAGGCCCGAGGGAAGGCGCTGCTCGACGAACGGCGGAAGCGGAAAGGGCCTCATCCTTCGCTCTCTTCTGGGACGACGGTCACGACGGTGGTCCGGAGCGGCAGGAACGTCCGGGCGGCGGCGTCGCGCACCTCGGCGGCGGTGACGTCGAGGAGGGCGGCGAAGTCCTCCTGCCAGAGGTCGGCGTCGCGGTCGTAGAGGCCGTACTCGGAGAGGAGGAAGGCGACCGCCTGCGTCGTCTGGGTCGCCCGGACGGCGCTGGAGAGGATCATCCGCTTGGCCCTGGCCATCTCCACGGCGGTCGGCCCCTCGGCGGCGAACGCCTCCAGCCCTCGCCGGATGTCCCCCTCCAGCTCGGCGAGGCCGATGCCCGGGCGCAGGACGGAGAAGACCCGGAAGAGCGACGGCCCCCGCCGCTCGTCGAGCGAGAGCGAGAGCGAGAGCGCCTTTTCCTCGTCCTTCACGAGGCGCCGCCAGAGGCGGCTGCTCTCTCCGCCGCCGAGGATCTTCTCGGCGTACGACAGGCCGAGGAGGTCCGGGTGGCGCCGGGGAGGTGCCTTGAAGACGACGTGAAGGGCCGGAAGGGCGGCGAGGGGATCGGTCCGCTCGGCGCGGCGCTCGCCCTCCTGAACGGGCTCGGAGATCTCGAAGTGCGGGGCGACCTCCCGGGCCGGGACCGCCCCGAAGGTCCGCCGGGCGCTCTCGAAGGCCTCCTTCGGGTCGAGGTCGCCGGCGAGGCAGAGGAGGGCGTTCCCCGGCGCGTAGTACCTCCGGTAGAACTCCGCGGCGTCCTCGAGCGACGCGGCGTCCAGGTCCTCCATCGAGCCGATGACCGGGTGGCGGTAGGCGAAGCAGTCGAACGCGAGGGCGTCGACGGCCTCGAAGGACGAAGCGTATGGCTCGTTGTCGATCCGGAGCCGCTTCTCCTCCTTGACGGCGAGGCGCTGGTTGTCGAGCTTCTCCTGAGTCAGGACCAGGGCCCGCATCCGGTCGGCCTCCAGGAAGAGGCCGAGGTCGAGGTTCTCGGAGGGGAGCGTCTCGAAGTAGTTCGTCCGGTCCTCGGAGGTGGTGCCGTTCATCACCCCGCCCGCCTCCGCGACTCTCCGGAAGTGCTCTCCCTTCCCGACGTTCTCGGACCCCTCGAACATCAGGTGCTCGAAGAGGTGGGCGAAGCCGGTCTTCCCCGGCGGCTCCACCCGGCTCCCGACGTCGTAGGTGACGTCGACGGTGACGACCGGGACCCCGGGCTGGGGAGCGACGACGACGGTGAGACCGTTGCCGAGACGCTCCGTGACGGTCGGGATGTCGAACAAGAAATCGCGGATGGCAGCCTCCAGGAGCCGACCATCATACGGGCGCCTCGGCGCCGCCTCCTCCCGGAAGCGGGAAACTGAATCCATCGGTGCGATGGCATATCCTTCGAGCCGGCGGCGAGCCGGGGGCGCGGGTCGCCTGCCGGGCTCCGGGTCTCCTGGCCTGGCGCTCACACTTCGGCCTCCTGAAGGGACGTACCGAGAAATGAAGAAGTCAGCAGTCGTCGTCGCGATCCTCGTGGTGTTCGGAGGCGGCGCCGCATTCATGCTCAAGGGGCGGGGCGCCGAAGGGCCCAGGTATCGCAAGGAGAAGCTCGACCGGGGGGACGTCGTGGCGACGGTGACGGCCACGGGCTCGCTCTCGGCCGTCATCACGGTCCAGGTGGGGAGCCAAGTCTCGGGCATCATTTCCCGCCTCTACGTCGACTTCAACTCGAACGTGAAGAAGGGGCAGCTCCTCGCGGAGCTGGATCCGACGCCGTTCCAGCAGGCGGTCGACCAGCAGAAGGCCAACCTGGAGAAGGCGAAGGTCCAGCTGAGGGACTCCGAGATCTCCTTCACCCGCCAGAAACGGCTGTTCGCCGAGCAGCTGGCGGCCCAGTCGGACCTGGACGCGGCCACGACGGCCAGGGACTCGGCGGCGGCCTCCGTGGAGCAGGCGACCGCCTCCCTGCAGCAGGCGCTGACGAACATGTCCTACGCCCGGATCACCTCTCCGATCGACGGGACGGTCGTGAGCCGCCAGTACGACATCGGGCAGACCGTCGCCGCCTCGTTCCAGGCGCCGACGCTCTTCACCATCGCCCAGGACCTGACGAAGATGCAGGTCCTCACGAACATCGACGAGGCCGACGTCGGCCGGGTCAAGCTGGAGCAGGTCGCCTCGTTCTCCGTCGACGCCTTCTCCGACGTCCGGTTCAAGGGGACCGTCGCGCAGATCCGCCTCTCCCCGCAGATCGTCCAGAACGTCGTGACCTACCCGGTGATGCTCGACGTACCGAATCCCGACCTGAAGCTGAAGCCGGGAATGACGGCCAACGTCCTGGTCCCGGTCGACGAGCGGAAGGGGACGCTCAAGGTGGCCAACGCGGCGCTCCGGTTCCGTCCGGACCCGGCGGACCTGCTGCCGTCCGCGAAGGACGGCAAGAAGGGGAAGGACGAGGCCAAGAACGCCAGGGACGTCCCGGCCGAGAAGCCGAAGGGCGCGGAAGGGAAGGCGGGTGCCGCCGCTTCCGGACAGGGCGGGCGTCCGGGCGGCGGACGCGGGCCGGGGGCCGGTCCCGGGGCGGGGCGCGGCGTTTCCGGCGAGAGGACCGCTTCGCTGTACGTGGACGCCGGGAACGGCAAGCTCAGGGCCGTCCCCGTCAAGACGTCGATCACCGACGGGAACTCCACGGCCATCGAGACGACGGAGCTGAAGGAAGGCGACGAGATCGTCGTGGGCCTGGCGACGGCCAAGGCGAGCATCCCGGGCGGGTCGCCGGCAGGCGGCGGGCCGCCGCGCCGGATGGGGATGTAGGCGGTGTCCGAGGCGGTCATCCGGATCGGCGACCTGACGAGGGTCTACACGATGGGGGAGACCGAGGTCCGGGCCCTCGACGGGATCTCCATCGACGTCGGGAAGGGTGAGTTCGTGGCGGTGATGGGCCCGTCCGGGTCGGGGAAGTCGACCTTCATGAACATCGTCGGCTGCCTCGACCGCCCGACGTCCGGGCACTACTTCCTCGACGGCGTCGACGTCTCCGGCCTCGACCGCGACGCACGGGCCGAGATCCGCAACGCCAAGATCGGGTTCGTCTTCCAGAGCTTCAATCTGCTCTCGCGCACGTCGGCTCTCGAGAACGTGGAGCTGCCGCTCCTCTACCTCGCGAAGGGGGGCATGTCCGACAGGGAAGCGACGGAGCGGGCGCGAAAGTGCCTGGCCCGGGTCGGGCTGGCGGACCGGTGGGACCACACCCAGGCGCAGCTCTCGGGCGGCCAGCAGCAGCGCGTGGCGATCGCCCGGAGCCTCGTGAACGACCCGGCCATCCTCCTGGCCGACGAGCCGACGGGAAACCTCGACTCGAAGACCTCCGAGGAGGTGATGGCGATCTTCCAGGAGCTGAACGAGGAAGGACGGACGGTCGTCCTCATCACTCACGAGCCGGACATCGCCGAGTACGCCAGGCGAATCGTCTCCTTCCGCGACGGTAAGATCGTGTCGGACGTGCCGGTGGCTCGCCGCCGGCACGCGGCGAGGGCCGTGGCGGCCGGGGGGGTCAAGTGACCAAGACCGGGAACATCCTCAAGGTCGCGTTCCGGGCGCTGGGGCGGAACAAGCTCCGGTCGCTCCTGACCGCCCTCGGCATCATCATCGGGGTCGCCTGCGTCGTCGCGACGATCGGCATCGGGGAAGGGGCCAGGACCCAGTCCGAGAACCAGCTGAAGTCGCTCGGGACGAACTTCCTGATGATCTTCCCCGGCACGACGACGTCGTCCGGAGCGCGGAGCGGGTTCGGCTCGAACTCGAAGCTCTCGGAGTCGGACGTCGACGCCATCCGGGAGGAGGTCTCCGCCGTCGTCTACGTGTCGGCGACGATCCGGACGGTGGCGCAGGTCATCTACGGGAACCAGAACTGGTCGACCAGCATCCAGGGAGGCGAGGTCGACTGGCCGCTGATCCGTTCCTGGAACGTGGCACAGGGCCAGTTCTTCACCGACGCGGACAACCGGGCCGCTTCGAAGGTCTGCGTCCTCGGCCAGACGCTCGTCACCAACCTCTTCGGCGACGAGGACCCGGTGGGGAAGATGATCCGGATCAAGAACATCCCCTTCCGCGTGGTCGGGGTCCTGGAGGCGAAGGGCGGCTCGATGATGGGCCAGGACCAGGACGACACGGTGATCGCCCCCTACCAGACGGTGAGGAAGAAGCTGATGGGGACGACCGCCGTCGGCGGGATTCTGGCGTCGGCCGCCTCCAACGACATGGTCACCCGGGCGCAGGAGGAGATCTCGGCCCTGCTGCGCCAGCGGCACAAGATCAACAAGGGGGCCGGACAGGACGACGACTTCATGATCCGGTCGCAGACCGAGATGCTCCAGCAGGCCGAGGAGCAGTCGAAGACGATGAGCATGCTCCTCTGGTCGATCGCCGGGGTCTCGCTCCTCGTCGGCGGGATCGGGATCATGAACATCATGCTCGTCTCGGTGACGGAACGGACTCGCGAGATCGGCGTACGGATGGCCATCGGCGCCAAGGGCGGCGACATTCGCGCGCAGTTCCTGGTGGAAGCGGTCGTCCTCTCGATCACGGGAGGCGTCCTCGGCATCGCCCTGGGGGTCGGAATCCAGCGGGCGGTGGCGTTCTACGCTCACTGGCCGGTCCTCGTCTCGACGAACTCGGTCTCCCTCGCGTTCGTCTTCTCGGCCCTGATCGGGGTGACCTTCGGGTTCTACCCGGCGCTGAAGGCGTCGCGGCTCGACCCCATCGAGGCCCTGCGGTATGAGTGACGGGCGGCGGCTCGGGTCCCTCCTGGACCCGCGCCAGTCGCTCGGTGCCCGGATCCTGTGGATCCTCCTCCCGCTCGGCCTCGTCCCCCTCGTCGTCTTCTGGATCTCGACCGACCGTTTAGGCCGCCGGATGGAGACGGAGCTCCGGAACCTCCTCACTCCGACTCTCACGCGGCAGGCCGAGCAGAGCCTGTCCCGGGCGGCCGACCTGTACCGGGAGGAGCTGGACGAGCGCGTGCGGGAGCTGGCGGCCGTCCTCGGGGAGGCGTCGAGGGCCACCGCGGCCGCTCTGGCGGAGGGCCCGGTTCCTGGCGCGGCCGAGGAGACGTTCGTCGTCGAGCCGGGGCTCCCGATCCAGGCGGTCGGCAGTGCCGGGAGCGCCGTCTTCGTCCGCCGGGGCGCCGGCCTGACCGACGAGGCCCGCCGGGACGTCTCGGCGACGAGCCGCCTCGAAGAGCATTTCGCGGACCTCGCGGCCGGGCACCGCGGCATCCCGATGATCTTCGTGATGACGAGGGCCGGGGTGCTCCGGGCGGTCCCGCGGGGGGACCTCCCCTCCCTCGTCCGGGCGGGCCGCCTCCCCGAAGCGTTCGACCTCCCGGTCTCCCTGCGGCCTCCCCTGGGGAGCGTCCCCTCCATCCAGTGGCGGGTGCCCCATCCCAACCAGGGGCACGCGAGGCCGCTCACCGCGGTCGTGCCGGTCTTCTCGGCGAAGGGGGAGCTCGTGGCGGAGGTGGGAGCGGAGTGGGCCGTCGCCGACGTGCTGACGGTCCCCTCGCGTCCGCCGGACCGGCTGGCGCGGACGTACCTGTTCGACCGGACCGGCAAGCTGCTCCTGGCGGCGCCAGGGCTGGGCGGGGGAGAAATGGCGGACGCCGACCTGGTGTACCGGGCGCTGGCGGAGCCGCTCCCGGCGAGCCGGACGACCCTGTCCCTTCCGGCGGGAGAGGTTCTCGCCGCTTCCCGGCGGACTTCCCGGGACGGGTGGACCTGCGCCGTCGTCCTCCCTCTCGCGACCGTCGACCGGCAGGTCGACGATCAGGTGCAGCCGATGGTGACGGAGGCCATGGAAGGCCGCCGGCGAGTGGAGGAGGTCTACGTCGTCAGCCTGGCCGTCGTCGCCCTGGCGCTCGTCTTCCTGATCGGGCGGGCGCTCGCGCCCGTTCGCCGTCTCGCCGAATTCGCCGACTCGCTCCTGGCGGGCCTCCAGCCGCCTCCGCTCCCGGGCCTCGGCCGGAGGGACGAGGTCGGCCCGCTGGCTCGCGCGATGAAGGACCTGGAGGAGCGGATCCGGCGGCGAGTCCGTTTTCTCGAGGGGGTTCACGACCTCTCCCGGGCGGCCGCGGCGATGACACGGCCGGAGGAGACCATCACGAGGCTCTCGCGGCGGATCGCCGAGCTGATCGGGGCGACGAAGGCCTGGATCTACCTCTTCGACGAGTCCGCCCAGGAGCTCGTGGCGACGCCACCCGGGTTCGGCGTCCCGGACGAGGGGCTGAAGGACCTCCGGGTGGGCCTCGACTCCCGGAGCCTCTCGGCCCTGGCTTTCCGGACCGGCGAGACCGTGGACACGCGGGAGATCCTCGCCGACCCGCGCGTCGCCCCTCCGCTCGTCGAGAGGCTCGGCGTGAAGAGCAACGCCGTCTTCGTCCCGCTGAAGACCGAGGAGGGGACGCTCGGGGTGATCTGCGTGGCCGACAAGCGAGGCGGATTCGACGACGAGGACCGCGCCCTGATCGAGAGCTACGCGGGCCAAGCGGCTCTCCTGCTCCGGAACGCCCGGCTCTACGAGCAGCTTCACGAGAGCTACGACAAGCTCCACGAGACCTACCGGAACCGGGATCACTTCCTCCAGGACGTCAACCACGAGCTGCGGACCCCGCTCACGGCGATCCTCGGCTGGAGCGAGATCCTCGTGGAGGACCGTCCCGACCCGGAGACGATCGCGTCGGCGATGGAGCAGATCAGGCGCTCGGCGGAGTTCGTCCTGGCGCTGATCTCCGACCTCCTCGACATGTCCCGCCTCGAGGAGGGGGCAGCCATCGAGCGGAAGCCGGTCGACGTCGGGGGACTCGTTCACGAGGCGATCGACCCGATCGCCGTCATCGCCGCGTCCCGGGGGATCGAGCTGACGGTGAAAGCCCCTCCCCGGTGGACCGTGGTCGAGGAGCTCGACCCCGTCCGGATCCGCCAGCTCCTCTGGAACCTCGTCCACAACGCCGTGAAGTACACCCCTTCGGGCGGACGCATCGACGTCGTGGCGGAGACCGGCGAGGAGGGGACGACCTTCCGCGTGACCGACACCGGGATCGGAATCCACCCGGACGACCTGCCGCACATCTTCGAGCGGTTCCGGCGGGGCAACCGGCCCGCGGACGGGGAGGAGCGGGGGACGGGAATCGGGCTCGCGCTCGCGAAGGGCTACGCCGAGAAGCACGGGGGCCGGATCGAGGTGTTCTCCACTCCGGGGAACGGCGCGTCGTTCAGGGTCACGATCCCGCGCGCGGGGTGACGGTCAGACCAGGCGCGCGCGCGGAGAGCCGACGAACGGGTTGAGCCGGGCCTCCTCGCCGATCGTCGTTCCGTCGCCGTGCCCAGGGATGACGGCGAGGTCTCCGGGGAGGGGGAGCAGCCGCCGGGTGAGGGAAGAGAGGATCTGGTCGTACGACCCGCCGAACAGGTCGGTGCGGCCGATTCCGCGGCGGAAGAGGGTGTCGCCGGAAAAGAGGAGCCCCCTCGCCCCGTGGAGGCGGAAGCAGACGCTCCCGGGAGAGTGGCCGGGGGTGTGCATCACCTCGAGGGAGCCCGCCCCGCAGGCGACGCGGTCGCCGTCCGCGATCAGCCGGTCGACCGTGCCGGGCTCCGGGACCGGGAGGCCGAACATCCTCCCCTGCTCCCGGAGCGCGGCGTAGAGAGGGACGTCGTCCTGGTGGAGGAGGATCGGGGCGCCGGTCTCCCGGGCGAGGAGCGCGGAGGCTCCGACGTGGTCGAAGTGGGCGTGGGTGTGGAGGAGGCCGACCGGACGGAGGTGGTTTCGGGAGAGAACCTCCAGGATCCGGTCCGCTTCGTCGCCCGGGTCGATCACGAGCGCCTCGCCGCTCTCGGTGTCCGCCACGATCGCGCAGTTGCACCCGAGCATGCCGACGGGGAAGGTCTCGACGAGTTCCAGTGCCATCGGTTCGATTGTCTCACCCGGAAAGTAGACTTCCGCCATGCAGAACGTCAGCGGCCTCTCCGACTTCCGATCCGACACGGTCACCCTTCCGACGCCGGCGATGCGCCGCGCGATGGCGGACGCCGACGTGGGCGACGACGTCTATGGCGAAGACCCCACGGTCCGCCGGCTGGAGGAGCGGACCGCCGAGCTGCTGGGACTTGCGGCGGCCCTCTTCGTCCCGACCGGATCGATGGGGAACCAGATTGCCCTGCGCGTCCAGGGACGGCCGGGGACCGAGGTCCTGCTCGACCACCGGTGCCACGTCTTCCACTTCGAGATGGCGGGGATGGCCACCCTCTCCGGTCTCCTCCCCCGGCCGGTCGCCTCGCCGAAGGGGGTCCCGACCGTGGAGGCCCTCCGTCCCTGGATCCGGCCCGAGGAGATCTACTACCTTCCGCGCACGTCGATGATCACGCTGGAGAACACGCACAACCTGGCCGGGGGAACGGTCGCGCGGCGCGCCGACCTCGAGCCGGTGCTGGCGCTCGCGGCGTCGCGGTCGATCCCGGTCCACCTGGACGGCGCGCGCCTCTGGAACGCGAGCGCCGCTCTCGGAGTCCCGGAGTCGGTCCTGGCGAGCGGCTTCAGCTCCGTGATGGTCTGCTTCTCGAAGGGGCTCCGCGCGCCGGTGGGGAGCGCGGTCGCGGGGTCGGAGGCGTTCGTGGCGGAGGCGCGGAGGGTCCGGAAGCTCTTCGGGGGCGGGATGCGCCAGGCCGGGGTCCTGGCGGCCGCGGCGCTCGTCGCGCTGGAGCACGAGCGCGCGAGGCTGACCGAGGACCACGCCCGGGCCCGGCGGCTCGCCGCCGAGCTGGCGGGGATCGCCGGCCTCTCGGTCGACCCGGCCTCGGTCGAGACGAACATGGTGATGGTGACGGTGGACGGACGCCTCGGGGACGCGGGGACCGTCCTCGCTCACCTGAAGGGGAAGGGGGTCCTGGCGGGCTCGATGGGGCCAGACCTGATCCGGCTCGTCACGCACGCGGACGTGGGCGAGGCGGACGTGGCCCGCTGCGTCGAGGCGTTCCGGGCGGCCTCGGCGTCCTGAGAAGGGCCGTGGCCGAGGACTAGAATTGGCGGGCACGAGAGGCGTTGCGCCCGCCCGGGCGCGTCCGTGCGGAGGGATGAAATGGGAGTGAACGAGCCTGCGAGGGGTCGCAGGGCCGCGAAGTTTGCGGGGGCAGGGGCGCTGTTCCTGGGGCTCCTGGGGGCGGCCAGCCTCCACGGCGCCGAACCGGCCGGCCTCACCTTCCCGGATGCGGCGCGGAAGATGCGCACCGCTCACGGCGCCTTGAAGGCCGCCGACGCGGAGATCCGGACCCGCGAGGAGGAGGTCGGCGCCGCGAAGGGGTTCCGGCTGCCCCGCGTCGACCTTTCGGCCAGCTACCTCGCGCTGGACCGGCCGATCGAGATGGACCTCGGCCCGGTCAACGACGTCCTCCACGTGATCAGTCCCAAGCTGAACCTGGCGAACCCCGTCCTGGTGAACCAGCAGACCTTCCAGCTGACCGCAGGGGCCAGCTGGACGCTCCTGGCCGGAGGGAAGGTCTCCGCCGCCAACGCGGCCGCGGCCGCGCGGCTCGAGGACGCCCGGCAGCTCCGCCGGCTGGCGGAGGAGGGGCTCCTGACGGAGCTCGTGAAGAGGTACTTCGGCCTCCGGCTCGCGCTCGCGGCGCGGGACGTGAGGCTGGACGTTCGCCGCGGCGTCGAGACGCACGCCGGCCACGCCCGGAGGATGGAGGAGGAGGGGGTCCTCTCGAAGGCGGAGCGGCTCCACTCCGAGGTGGCTCTCGCGGAGGCGGCCCGCCAGCTGAAGGGCGCGGAGCAGGACGTCGCGATCGCGAGGGCGGGCCTGGCGAACCTCCTGGCCCTCGAAGGGGCGGGCGCGGAGATGGTCCCGGCGACGCCGCTCTTCGTGGTCGGGGAGGTCCCTCCGCTCGAGCAGTTCACCGTGGCGGCGATGGCGCAGAACCCGAACCTCGGCCGCCTCGCCGCCCAGAAGAGCCTGGCGGCCGCGGGGCTCTCGGCGGCGAAGGGGGCCTGGTTGCCGGGAGTGACCGTCTTCGGGATGCGAGAGATGTACACGGCCGACCTGACGTTCATCTTCCCGAGGTGGGTGGTCGGGGCGGCGGCGACCTTCCCCGTGTTCGACGGGATGACGCGGGAGCACAGGATCGCGGCGGCGAAGGGGCAGACCGACCAGGTCGCCGAGCTGGACGCGCAGGCGAGGCGCGACGTGGCGATCCTCGTCGAGAAGAGCTACCGGGAGCTCGCGAAGGCCCGGGAGCAGTACGACGCGCTGGGGCCCGCGCTCGTCCTCGGGAACGAGAGCCTGCGCGTGCGGCGGAGGGCGTTCGAGGAGGGGCTGGGGACCTCGCTAGAGGTGGTGGACGCCGAGCTCTCCCTCTCCCGGGTGAGGCTGGAGCGGCTCCGGTCCGCCCTGGAGACCGACCTCGCCCTGGCGAGCCTTCTCGAGGCCTCGGGTCAGGCGGATCGATTCGAAGCGATGCGGGCGTCGGCCCGCGAGGAGATCGAGCGATGAACGAGAGGGGAAACGCGGTCCTTCCCGTCGTGGTGGGGGCCGTCGTGATCGGCGGGCTGGCTCTCGCGGGCTGGATCTTCACGAGGCCGCAGGCCGAGGTGATGCAGGGCGAGGTGGTCGCCACCGAGGTCAGCGTCTCGTCGAAGGTCCCGGGGAGGGTGGCCCAGGTGGTGGTGCGGGAGGGGGACTCCGTCAAGGAGGGCGACCCGATCGCCGTCCTGACCAGCCCGGAGATCGACGCGAAGCTCGAGCAGGCGATGGCGGCGAAGAGCGCGGCCGAGGCCGAGAAGAGCAAGGCCGACACCGGGGCCCGGAAGGAGCAGATCCGCGAGGCCAGGAACAACTGGGAGCGGGCGCGCACCGGGGCGGAGCTGGCGGCCACGAGCTTCGGCCGGGTCGATCGTCTCCACGCGGACGGCGTCGTCCCGGCCCAGCGGAGGGACGAGGCGGAGGCCGCCATGAAGAGCGCCCGGAGCGTCGAGGACGCCGCCAGGGCGGGGTACGAGATGGCCCTCGCGGGAGCGCGGGTGGAGGACAAGGCGGCGGCGGCGGCGCTCGTGAGGCGGGCGTCGGGCGCGGTGGCCGAGGTCCGAGCGGCCGCCGACGAGACGACGCTCCGCGCGCCGGCCGGCGGCGAGGTGGCCCGGAAGAACGTCGAGCCGGGCGAGATCGCCCCGGCGGGGTTCCCGGTCGTCACGCTCGTCGACGTGGCCGACAGCTGGGTGGTCTTCCAGGTCCGGGAGGACCGGCTGGAGGGTTTCAAGATGGGCGCCCCCCTGCGAGGGAAGGTCCCGGCCCTCGGCGGCCGGGAGATCGACCTGAAAGTGACCCTCGTCGCGTCCCAGGGGGAGTTCGCCACGTGGCGGTCGACGAAGGCGCAGGGAGGCTTCGACCTCCGGACCTTCGAGGTGAGGGCCCGGCCGCCGTCCCCGGTGGAGGGGCTTCGTCCGGGAATGACCGTCATCCTCTCGTCCCGCCGCTGAAGGTGCCGAAGAGCGTTCGCCGGTGATCGAAGTCGCCCGGAGGGAGCTGGAACGGATCTCGAGGGATCGTCTCTCCCTCTGGCTGCTCGTCCTCCTGCCGCTCGGTGCCATCGCCCTCCTCTGGGCGACGTTCTCCAGCGAAGTGGTGCGCGACCTCCCCGTGGCGGTCTTCGACGGCGACCGCAGCGACCTCTCCCGGCGCCTCGTCCGGATGCTCGACGCCACGCCGTCGATCCGGGTGGCCCGACAGGTCCCCAGTCCCGAAGCGGGGTACGAGGAGATCCTCGCGGGCCGGGCGTGGGCGCTGTTCGTGATTCCTGGAGGCCTGGAGAGGGACGTGCGGCGGGGGAGTCCCTCGCCCGTCGTCTGCTATCTCAACGCGCAGGCCCTGATCCCGGCGAGCGCCATCCGGAAGGACGCGGTCTCCGCCGTGGCGACCCTGTCGGCGGGCGTCCAGCTGGTGGCCCGGGAGGCCCGCGGGGCGAGTCCGGGGGCGGCCCTCGCGTCGCTCCGTCCGATCCGGGTCGACGCGCACACGCTCTTCAACCCGACCCTGAGCTACGTCACCTACATGACGACGGCGCTTCTGCCGACCGTCCTCCAGATCTTCGTTCTCCTCGCCGCCGTTCAGGCGCTCGGGTCCGAGATCCGGGACGGGACCGGGGAAGAATGGCTCGAGGCGGCCGGGGGAAGCGTCTGGAGGGCCGTCGCCGGGAAGCTGGCGGTCTACACCGTCTACTTCTTCGCGCTGACGCTGGCGCTCCTCGGGCTGCTCTGGCGAGCGGGCGGCGTGCCGCTCCAGGAGAGCGCGGCGATGATCACCGCCGCCACGCTCCTGTTCGTTCTCGCCTACCAGGCGCTCGGGGTCCTCTTCGTCGCCGTGGCGGGGGACCTCCGGCTCGCGACGAGCGCCGCTTCGTTCTTCTCCGGCCCGGCGTTCGCCTTCGCGGGGGTCACCTTCCCGGTCGAGGGGATGACGCCGGTGGCCAGGGTCTGGAGCTCGCTCCTGCCGCTGACCCACTACCTCCGGCTCCTCTCCGACCAGGCGATCCGTGGAGCCACCCCCGGGACGTCGATCGACCGGCTCGGGATCCTCGCGCTGTTCGTCGTCGTGGTCCCTGCGCTCTCCCTCTGGCGCTACCGGCGCCTCCTGGCGGCCCGGCCGTCGCTGGAGGCCTCGTGAGCCGGTTCGGCCGCGCCCTGCGGACGGAGGCGCGGGAGGTGCTCGCCGACCGCGGGGCCCTCCTGATCCTGGTGGGGGCGGTCGTCGTCTACGCCTTCTTCTATCCGACCCCCTACCTGAACGAGGTGCTCAAGAAGGTCCCCGTCGTGGTGGCGGACCTCGACCACTCGGCCCTTTCGCGCCAGCTGACCCGGATGGCCGACGCCAGCGAGCGGATCGCGGTCACGGCGGTCGTGGCGGACGTCGTGGAAGGGGAGAGGCGAGTCAGGGACGGGGGCGCGGGCGGGCTCCTCGTCATTCCCGACGGATTCGAGCGGAAGGTCCGGCGCGGCGAGCCGGTGGCGGTGGGCGCCTTCGCGGACGCGTCGTACTTCCTCGTCTACTCGCAGGTGCTGACCGGCCTCCTGGAATCGGCCGGAACGCTCTCGGCCGGGATCTCGATCACCAGGCTCGGGGCCTCCGGCGTCCGCCGGACCCAGGCCCTGGCGCTCGTGGACCCGGTTCCCCTCCTCTTCCGGCCCCTCTTCAACCCCGCCGAGGGGTACGCGGTCTACATCGTCCCGGCGGTCCTGATCCTGATTCTCCAGCAGACTCTCTTGATCGGGATCGGCATGAGGGGGCCGGCCCCGGCAGCGGACGGGGGCGGGCCCGCGAGCAAGTTCGGGGAGGCGCTCGCGGTGGTCCTGGGACGCGGGGCGGTGTTCCTCGCCCTGGGCCTCGCGAACCTCTTCTTCTATCTGGCGGTGGTCGAGGGGGTCTTCGGCTTTCCTCGGCGCGGGTCGCCGGTCGTCCTCACCCTCTTCGCCCTTCCGTTCCTCACGGCGACGGCCGCGCTCGGTCTCGCCTTGACGACGTTCTTCACCCGCCGCGAGACGGCGATGCAGGTCCTCCTGGTGACGTCGCTCCCGGCCGTCTTCCTGGCGAGCTTCTCCTGGCCCCCGGAGGCGATCCCGGGGTGGGTCCGCGGCCTCTCGGCAGTCCTCCCGACGAGCGCCGCGATTCCTGGGTTCCTGAGGATCAACCAGATGGGGGCGAGCCTCGCCCAGGTCCGGGGCGAGTGGGCCGCCCTCTGGATCCTGGTCGCGGTCTACGTGCCGCTGGCCGCCTGGCTCCAGCTTCGGCACTGGAGGAAGGCCGCCCCGGCGCCCTGACCGACTGGGCGGACGAGCGAGTAACCCTCACTCCTCGGGCCGAAGCACGCGGCGAAGTCCGTTCTCGGACGAATTGCCACGAAGGAGGAGGACCGCGTCTCTCTTCGAGGTCCGTGCGGGCGAACCGCCGCGAGGGTGCGCCGCTTCGGCCACTGCGCGCGAGCCACCCGCTAGCGGCCCCGTGCTCGACCGAGCGGGCCGCTCGCGAACTCGCTTCGCTCAGACAACGCGAGTGGCTGATCCGCTCGGTCTCCGCGCGGTGCCGAGCGGGTACCCGGCACGTGCTCGACGCCTTCGCGGCGCACCCTCGCGGCTCCCGCCTCGCTATCAACAACTCAAGACGGGGAAGTCGCGGGCCGGACCCGGTCTTTCCCCCGGGAAAGGAGGGGTAGCGCCGGAGGCGCGCAGGGGAACACCGGCTGCGCCGGGTTCCCTGATCAATGATGGCTGCCCACGGCGTGGTGAAGCTACCGGGCTGTTCAGCCCGGTAGCTTCACCACGACCTCGATCTCGACCCGGGCGCCCGCCGGCAGCTTCGCGACCTGGACCGTCGACCGGGCGGGCCGGTGGTCGCCGAATCTCCGCGCGTACACCTCGTTCATCCCGGCGAACTCGGCCAGGTCGACGAGGAAGACGGTGCTCTTGACGACGTCTGGCAGGCGGCAGCCGGCTCCGGCCAGGACCGCCTCGAGGTTGTCGATGACGCGGTTCGTGAGGACCCCGATGTCGCCCTCCACGAGCTTCATCGTCGACGGGTCGAGGGGGATCTGCCCCGCGGTGAAGAGAAACCCGCCGGCCACCGCTCCCTGGGAGTAGGGGCCGATGGCCTTGGGGGCGTTTTCGACTGCGATCATCTTCATGCTATTCCCTCTCAGCGGCTCGGGTCCCAGATCGCGACGTACGGCAGGTTGCGGTACTTCTCGTCCAGGTCGAGGCCGTACCCGATGACGAACTCGGGCCCGATCGTGAAACCGAGGAACTCGACCGGGATGTCCCTGTTCTCCGGGAGGTCCTTCTTCAGGAGCGCCGCGATCCTCACGGAGCGAGGCTTGCGCGATTCGAAGAGGTCCAGGATCTTCCGGAGGGTCAGCCCCGTATCGACCACGTCCTCGAACAGGAGGACGTCCTTCCCCTGGATGTCCATCGACAGGTCTCGGATGAGCTGGATGTTCCCGCTCGAGCTCGTGCCGGAGTAGGAGCGCACCTGGAGGAAGTCGACGACGACCGTCGACCGGAGACGTTTGAGGACGTCGGTGAGGAAGAACACCGACCCCTTGAGGATGCCGACGGCGTGGATCTCGCGTCCCGCGTAGAGGGCGTCGATCTCCCGGGCCACCTCGTCGAGACGCGTCTGGATCCGTTCTTCGGAAAGCAACACTCTATCGATCACGGAGGGAACTATAATCCAAGGTTCGGATAAGAGACGTGAGCTCGACGATCCAAGACCTGCAAGGTCCGCACAGCGCCTATACCCACCTCTCGGAGCGTTTCAAGTCGCTCTGGACGTTCCATCAGTTCCTGCAGGCCGTCCACAAGGGGATCCCGGGAGACCCGTCCTCGTACAAGATCGACTTCCAGGGGATCTACGACCAGGTCCGGGGCGTGGCGGCCGCCCTGTCCGCGGTCGAGCCCGAGCACTCCCTCGACGCGATCCAGCTCCTCGACGTCCAGCTCGACTCCGTGCAGCAGAAGCTGGCAGAGGACGACTCTCGGATCTCCCCGCACCACGTCCGCCGGTTTTTCGAGCGGATGCGGACGGAGGACGAGAAGGTCCTCCTGTCCGTCCTGCGGTTCTATTTCACTCTCCGGCAGCTGGACGGCAAGGCTTTCGACAAGCTCGACTTCCTGGTCACTCTCGTGGGAGCCCGGACGGCGATCGACGACGGCCGCTCCCTGGTGCGCTTTCCGCAGGAGCTCCACAAGCTGTTCGGATCGTTCCTGGGGCTCGTGAAGAGGCCGCCCGTTCAGGAAGGAATCGTCCGGGAGAACGTGGGCGCCCTGACGTCGATCCGGCGCGAGATCGAGGCGTGCGAGAGGTTCGAGGAGCTCGGGTCCCGGCAGCTCATCGAAGGGCTCCGGGAAGCCAAGAGAAGGCTCGGCCCGGCGGTCTACTCGATCGACGTCCTGTCCGCCGTCCTCGAGACGAACCTGGCGGCCAAGAACAAGTTCCGGGAGCTCTACGAGACCGAGGAGCGGCGGCTCCAGGAGTCGTCCCAGCAGCTGATCGAGGCGCAGAGCAACCCGCGGTTCTCGTCGACGGAGATGCAGGAGGGGTTCCGGCGGTTCCGGGAGGCTCGCGAGCAGTTCGACCGGCAGGCGGAGACCGAGGGGGTCCGTCACCGCGGGGTCCAGAGGCTCGCCGAGGCGATCGACCAGCTGAGCGCCCGGCTGGAGCTCCCGTCGAAGGATGCCCTGGCCCGGTCCCGGGAGACGGGGACGGCGACCGACCCGCTGCCGGAGCCCGACACTCCTTTCGAGCTCCTGGAAGGCGCCGACCAGAATCCCAGCTCGCCCGGCGTCCTCCGGGATCAGCTGACGGAGGAGCAGTCGTCGAAGATCCTCTTCTCGGTCGAGTCGATCGGGCACGGCACCGGCTCGGGGACCGCCGCCTTCTCGACGGCGCTCGCGCCGCTGAGGCTCGAGACCTGGGAGGTGCGGGCCGTCCGCCGGATCCTGGATTCCCACGACAGCCTGTCCGGCGAGGCGCCGCGCGACCGGCTCCTGCTGGACGCGGCGGCCCTCCGTCTCCGGATCGACGAGGAGGCCAGGGTCCTGCGCGACCTGCCGTTCGAACAGGAGCCGAAGGCCGACATGGAGCGGAAGCTGTCGGAGGTCGGGCGCTGCCTGGTCCGGGCCCAGGAGCTGGACCGGGCCTTCCGCAAGGAGATCGAGGACGCCTCGGGCATCGAGGAGTCCGAGCAGCTGAATGCGCTGTACCGGTCGCGATTCCGGCTGATCCGGGCCTTCTCCGGCCTCTGGCTGCTGCACAACCATCGCGTCCAGGGTTGATGGGGTGCGGCCCTGGCGGGCCGCCCCCCAAGGGGCTTGCAGCCTTTGTTCAGGGGAACCCGGCGCCGCCGGTGCGGCCCTGGCGGGCCGCCCCCCAAGGGGCTTGCAGCCTTTGTTCAGGGGAACCCGGCGCCGCCGGTTTTCCCCTGCGGCGCGAGCAGAGCTCGCACCTACCCCTTCGAGGAGAGAGAGAACGGGGAAACCGAGCGAGATTCGGGCGTCGTTTGACCAGCGGGGCGACGGTCCGCAGAATCGCGGCCGATGTCTGACGCCGAACATCTCCCTGAAGTCCCCCTCTCCGAGCTGATCGCCAACCGACGCGCCTCCCGGGAGAGGATCGCGGGGAGCGGACGGTCCACCTACCCGAACCGGTTCCCGGCGACGCACCTCGTGTCGGACGTCGTCGGGAAGTTCTCTCCCCTGGCCGGGCCGGCGCTCGATGCGCTTCCGGCGGAAGAGCGGACGGTCCGGGTGCCGGGGCGGGTCCTCTCGATCCGGCGGATGGGGAAGAAGGCCGTGTTCTCCGACCTCTCGGACGGCCGCGAGCGGCTCCAGGCCTACCTCCGGACCGACTCCCTCCCGGCAGCGGAC
This sequence comes from uncultured Acidobacteriota bacterium, assembly GCA_903845115.1. Classification (GTDB taxonomy): domain Bacteria; phylum Acidobacteriota; class Thermoanaerobaculia; order UBA5066; family UBA5066; genus CAIMWE01. The sequence continues at coordinate 106,504 of CAIMWE010000022.1, forward strand.
TGGGAGCTCTTCGAATGCCTGGACATCGGGGATCACGTCGGCGTCGAGGGAGCGGTCTTCCGGACGCGGACGGGGGAGCTCTCGGTGAAGGTCTCCGGCCTGACGTTCCTGTCGAAATCGCTCCGTCCCCTGCCGGAGAAGTGGCACGGGCTCACCGACGTCGAGAGGAAGTACCGGCAGCGCTACGTCGACCTCATCGCCTCGCCGGAGACCCGCAGGACGTTCGAGATCCGCGCCCGGCTGGTCTCGTTCATCCGGCGCTTCTTCGACGGACGCGGGTTCGTCGAGGTGGAGACGCCGATGATGCAGGTGATCCCGGGCGGGGCGGCGGCGCGCCCGTTCGTCACTCACCACAACACGCTCGACCTGGACCTCTTCCTCCGGATCGCCCCCGAGCTCTACCTGAAGCGGCTGATCGTCGGAGGGTTCACGAAGGTCTACGAGATCAACCGGAACTTCAGGAACGAGGGGATCTCGACGTCTCACAACCCCGAGTTCACGATGCTCGAGTTCTACACGGCGTACGCGGACGCCCGGGACCAGATGGCCCTGACCGAGGAGCTGTTCGCCGCCGCCGCGACGGAGATCCTCGGGACCACCGACCTGGCCTGGGGCGGCGACACGATCTCCCTGGAAGCCCCGTTCCGCCGGATCACGATGCGGGACGCGGTCCTCGAGTACGGGGCCGCCGCGCCGGGCGGGCCGGTCGCCCCGGCGGACCTGGACGGGCTCGCGGCTCTCCGGCGGACCGCGGAGCGGGTCGGGATCGAGTCGGTGGAGCGGTTCGGCGACGTGCCGGGCAAGCTCCTGGCCGAGCTGTTCGGCGCGCTGGCCGAGCGGAACCTCGTCCAGCCGACCTTCGTGATCGACTACCCGGCGGAGATCTCTCCGCTGTCGAAGACGAAGCCGGGGGATCCCGCGACGGCCGACCGGTTCGAGCTCTTCATCGGCCGCATGGAGGTGGCGAACGGCTTCTCGGAGCTGAACGACCCCGACGAGCAGGCCGAGAAGTTCCGGGCCCAGGTCGCGGAGCGGACGCACGGCGACGACGAGGCGATGCTCTACGACGAGGATTACGTCGAGGCCCTCTCGTACGGGATGCCCCCGACCGCCGGCGAGGGGATCGGGATCGACCGGCTGGCGATGCTCTTCACGAACTCGCCGTCGATCCGCGACGTCATCCTCTTCCCCCTGATGAGGCCGAAGGGGCCGGTCCGCTGACGGCCCTGTTCCTCGCCCGCCGGTACCTCCTCGCTTCCCGCCGGGAGGCGCAGGCCGGAGTCGTGGCGCTGGCCGCGTTCCTCGGCCTCGCCTTGGGCGTCGCGGCCCTCGTCATCTCGCTGGCGCTTCTCTCCGGTTTCCAGAGCCACATCCGCGGTCGACTGCTGGAGGAGACTCCCCACCTCCAGATTCTCCCGTCGGGGCGAGGGGACTTCATCCTCGCCGAGGGGATCGGCGAGCGCCTCGGGCGGGTGGCCGGAGTGGCGTCGGTCTCTCCGGTGGTCCGGGGGAGGCTCTGGATCTCGGTCCGCGGGCAGTCCGTCCCGGCCGAGGCGGTCGGGAGGGAGAACGCGGAAGGGCTCCGTCTCGACCCGCAGCACGCGAGGACCCTGGGGGCCTACACGGGCGACGAGGTCCTCCTCGTGTCGTCCCGCTCCCGCCTCTCGCCGCTCGGTCCCGTCCCGATCGTCGCGTCGATGAGGATCGAGGAGGTCCTCTCCTCTCCGGCCGGCCGGAGGATCCCCGAGGTGGTCCTGCCGATCCGGGAGGCCGGCCGCCTCTTCGCGCTGCCGGCCGGAGGCGCCAGCGGCTACGAGGTGCGGCTCGCCGACCCCTCCGCCTCCTCCAGGACCGCCGACGCGATCCGGGGTCTCCTGGGCGACGGGGTCCGCGTGCGGACGTGGGAGGAACTGAACGAGGCCCTCGTGCTCGCCCTTCGCCTCGAGAGGATCGTCCTGTTCGCGACGGTTTCCCTGATCGTCATCGTCGCCGGCCTCAATCTCGCCGCCACCGCGGCCGTCCTCGCGGCCACGCGGACGGGCGATGCCGCCGTCCTCTCGGTTCTCGGCGCCACTCCGGCGCAGGTCTCCTCGGTCTTCCTCGCGGCCGGCGGCCTGGTCGGGGCGGCCGGGACCGGGGCCGGCCTCTTTCTCGGGGCGTCGATCGCCGCCCTCCTCGACCGGACCGGAGCCATTCCCCTTCCCGAGCGGCTCTTCGCCCTCAGCCACGTCCCGTTCCGGCTCGACCCGGTCGACCTCGGAGCCGTCGCCCTCCTCTCTCTCGCCTGGTCGGTGGCGGTCTCGTGGGGTCCGGCGCGGACCGCGGCGAGAGGAAACGTGGCCGAGGTCTTGCGTGGAGCGTGAGGTGCCGGCCACTCAGGCGCTCCTCTCGGCCCGCGGGGTCTCCCGGGGATTCGGGGAAGGAGCGACACGCGTCGAGGTTCTCTGCGGCATTTCCCTCGAGGTCCTCCCCGGAGACCTGCTGTCGATCGTCGGCCCTTCCGGCTCGGGGAAGTCGACGCTCCTCCACCTCTTCGCCGGCCTCGACGACCCGGACGCCGGCGAGGTCCACGTTCAGGGAGTCTCGTGGAAGTCGCTCTCCCCGGAAGAGAGGGCGCGGCGCCGGGGGGCCGCGATCGGTTTCGTCTTCCAGTTCCACCACCTCCTCCCCGAGCTGACCGCCGAGGAGAACGTGGCGCTGCCGCTCCTCCTGGCGGGAACGGGGGAGGCCGAGGCTCGCCGGACCGCCCGGGAATGCCTCGAGAGGGTCGACCTGCTCCAGCGGGCGGCGTCCTTCCCGCGGACCCTGTCGGGGGGGGAGCGCCAGCGGGTGGCGATCGCCAGGGCCGTCATCCGGCGCCCGAGGATCCTCCTCTGCGACGAGCCGACGGGGAGCCTGGACCCGGCACATGCGGCGGCGGTCTTCGAGATCCTGACGGGCGTCGCGCGGGAACGCGCGGGCGCAGCCGTGATCGTCACCCACGACCGGGAGTGGGCGAAGCGCTGTGCTACGATGAAAACACTGACGGCAAGCGGCTTGATCGCCGTCGAAGATTCCCGTCTCCCCGAGTCCGCAGAGGGGGGCGTCGTACCTGGAGGGGCGGCCGGAATTCCGGAACACTGATGTTCGAGAAGTACAACGAAAAAGCCCGACGGGCACTTTTTTTTGCCCGCTACGAGGCGTCGAAGCTCGGCTCGAAGGTCATCGAGTCCGAGCACGTCCTCCTGGGAGTCCTCCGGGAAGGGGAGGAGATCATCAAGGAGATCTTCACCCGCTTCAACGTGAAGGCGGACAACGTCCGGCGGGAGATCGAGGGGGACCGGATCTTCGTCGAGCGCGTCTCCTCGACCCAGGAGCTCCCGCTGTCCGAGGAGTCGAAGAAGATCCTCGCCTACGCCTCGCACGAGGCGGAGTCGATGATGCACCCCTACGTCGGGACGGAGCACCTCCTCATCGGCATCCTCCGGGTAGAGGGGTCGGTGGCGGCGCGCATCCTCACGGCGAGCGGGTTCAACCTCTACGGGGTCCGCGAGGAGACGATCGGGCTGATCAAGGAGCGCGAGGCGTCGAAGCAGAAGAAGGAGCTCCCTTTCCTCGCGGAGTACGCGAGGGACCTGACCGCGCTGGCCCAGCAGGGCTCCTTCGACCCCCTGATCGGCCGGGACGAGGAGGTCGAGCGGATCGTCCAGATCCTCTCCCGCAGGACGAAGAACAACCCCATCCTCCTCGGCGAGCCCGGGGTCGGCAAGACCGCGATCGTCGAGGGGCTGGCCCAGCGGATCGTGGAGGGGGCGGTTCCTCTCTTCCTCGCCCAGCGGAAGATCCTGGCGCTGGACCTGTCGCTGATCGTGGCCGGCACGAAGTACCGGGGCCAGTTCGAGGAGCGGCTGAAGGGGATCCTCAAGGAGCTCAGGGAGAACCAGGACCTCATCGTCTTCATCGACGAGCTGCACTCGCTGATCGGGGCCGGCTCGGCCGAGGGATCCCTCGACGCCGCCAACATCCTCAAGCCGGCGCTCTCGCGCGGGGAGATCTCGTGCATCGGGGCGACGACCCTGAAGGAGTACCGCAAGTACATCGAGAAGGACCGCTCCCTCCTGCGGCGGTTCCAGGCGATCACGGTCGCCCCTCCGGACGAGGAGGAGACTCTCCGGATCCTCGAAGGGGTCCAGGAGCGCTACGAGAAGTTCCACCGCGTCCGCTACACGCGAGAGGCGGTCAAGACGGCGGTCTACCAGGCTAGCCGCTACATCCCCGACCGGTTCTTCCCGGACAAGGCGATCGATCTCCTCGACGAGGCCGGGGCGAAGGTCAAGCTCCGGATGACCGCCGACACCCAGGCGCTCCGGCGCCTGGAGAACGACGTGAAGCAGGTCGTCAAGGAGATGAAGAAGGCGATCTCGGAGAAGGACTTCGAGCGCGCTGTCTTCCTTCGCGAACGGGAGATCGAGATCAAGGACGAGATCGAGAGGACGAAGACCGTGGCGTCGGCGGAGACCTCCTTCGTGGAGGTCGAGCGGCGCGACATCGAGGAGATCATCTCCAGCTGGACCGGAATCCCGGTCACGTCCCTCCAGATGGAGGAGGCCGACAAGCTCCTCCACATGGAGGACACCCTCAAGAAGCGGGTGATCGGGCAGGACCGGGCGATCGAGGCGATCAGCAGGGCCATCCGACGCTCGAGGCTCGGCGTGAAGAACCCGAACCGTCCGGTGGGGTCGTTCATCTTTCTCGGTCCGTCCGGGGTCGGGAAGACCGAGGTCGCGCGCCGGCTGGCGGAGTTCCTCTTCGACAACCCGAAGGCGATGGTCCGGTTCGACATGTCGGAGTTCATGGAGAAGCACTCGGTCTCCAAGCTGATCGGGTCCCCCCCGGGGTACGTGGGCCACGACGAGGGGGGGCAGCTGACGGAGCGGATCCGGCGGAACCCCTACTCGCTGCTCCTGCTGGACGAGATCGAGAAGGCGCACCCGGACATCTCGAACCTCCTCCTCCAGATCCTGGAGGACGGCCAGCTCACCGACGCCTACGGGAACGTCGTCGACTTCAAGAACACCCTGATCATCATGACGTCGAACATCGGGACGAAGTTCCTGGTGAACCAGACCCGGGTCGGCTTCGGCGACGCGAAGAACGCCCCGGCGGCCCGCGAGGTGGAGGAGATGGTCCTCAAGGAGCTCCGGCGGGAGTTCTCGCCCGAGTTCACGAACCGGATCGACGACGTCATCGTCTTCAACGCCCTCGGCGTCGAGGAGCTGCGCGGAATCTGCCGGCTCCTCCTGGACGACGTCGCTGCGACCCTGAAGCACCGGGGACTCCTGCTCGACGCGGACGACAAGGCCATCGACTGGCTGCTCGCGACGGCAGGGAACGACGCCCACTCGGGGGCGCGTCCTCTCCGGCGAACGATCCAGCGCTGGGTGGAGGATTCCGTCTCCGAGCTGCTCATCACCTCGCGGGAACCCCTCGAGCAGCTGGACGTGACGGTCGTGGACGGCCAGCTGCGCGTCGTCGCGCGCTCCGCCGAGCCCGTCGGACCGGAGCGGTGAGCTGACGTGACGAGAGGAACCGACGCCGGGTCGCCGGCGCGCGAGGGGTGGGTGCGGCCTGTGTCGAAGCTCCCGTTGATTCTCCTCCTGGCCGCCGCGCTCTCGGGAGCGAAGCTCCTCGCGCAGGCTCTTCCTTCCACGACGGCCGAGAAGCCGAAGGAAGGCTCGGCGTTCCAGGGGACCTTCCCGAAACCGGTCCTCGAGGCGGAAAGGGCGCCCGCCGAGAAGATCGTGGAGATCGCCGTGCGGGGAGGGAAGCTCGTCGGCCCCGACACGATCTCGTTCTACCTCGGCGTGAAGGTAGGCGACGTCTACGACGCGGAGACCCTCCGCAAGGGGTTCACCAAGCTGTGGGACTCGGGCCTCTTCGAGGACCTCCTGCTGGAGAAGGAAGAGGTCCCGGGCGGCGTCAAGCTGGTCGCGGCCGTCGTCGAGCGGCCGAAGGTCGGCGACCTCGATTTCCGGGGAAACAAGAAGCTGACGACCTCCCAGCTCAAGGACAAACTCAAGGAAGGGAAGGCCGAGATCAAGGTCGGCGGCCCCCTGTCGCTCCGGGACGTCTCGAAGGCGAAAGCCGCCCTCCTGGACTCCTACCGCGCCGACGGGTTCCGGTCGGCCGCGGTCGACACCACGGTGGAGACGATCAACGACAAGGAGAGTCGCGTCGTCTTCCTCATCGACGAGGGCGACAAGGTCAAGATCGAGGCGATCCGCTTCACCGGGAACAGGGTCGTCGGCGAGACGCGTCTCCGGTACGCGATGAAGAAGACCCGCCAGACGCACTGGTGGTACTTCTGGGACTCCAAGGACGTCTACAGCCAGGCCTCCTACGAGGAGGACGTCGAGTCGATCCGGAAGGTGTACCAGGACCTCGGCTACAAGGACGTGGTCGTGAAGGACCCGGCGATCGACACGTTCGTCGTCAACCCCAAGGAGAAGCGGGCGGACAAGATCTCGCGCCGCGCCCGCATCACGATCCCGATCGTGGAGGGGGAGCGGTTCTACTTCGGGGAGATGAAGGTCGAGGGCGCGAGCCAGTTCGACGACAGGCTCCTCTCGAAGATCTTCGCCTTCGTGCCCGGCGCGCCGCTCAAGCGGGCGGTGATCGTGGACGGGATGAAGGCCATCGACTCTCTCTACCGGGAACGCGGGTACATCTACGTCTACATGAACCCGGAATACACCGAGAAGCCGGGCAAGAGAGTCGACGTGACGGTCAAGCTGACCGAGGGGGACCAGTACCGGCTCGGACGCATCGAGTTCACGGGCAACAAGTCGACCCGCGACAAGGTCCTCCGCCGCGAGCTGCTGGTGCGCGAGGGGGACATCCTGGACATGGAGTCCTTCAAGAAGGGCCTCCTGAAGCTCTCGCAGCTCGGGTACTTCAAGGTCGAGGAAGACCCCGAGTTCCGCGTCAACCCGGAGAAGAAGGCCGTGGACGTCACGGTGAAGGGGACCGAGACCAACCGGAACGAGATCCAGTTCGGCGCCGGGTACTCCCAGCTCGACGGACTCTTCGGCCAGTTCCAGTTCTCGACCCGGAACTTCCTGGGGCGGGGCGACACCGTCGGGTTCCAGCTCCAGCGCGGCAACCGGACGAACTTCTTCGACATCTCGTTCTCGGAGCCCTGGTTCCTGGACCAGAAGATGTCGGTCGGCGCGTCGATCTTCAACCGGTCCCTGACCTACCTCGACGTGGACCAGTCCACGAAGGGCCTCAACGTCTCCTGGGGCGTCGGCCTGGGTCTCTGGGACACGCTGTCGATCTTCTACGGCTTCACCGACACCCACAGCAAGTACCAGGTCTACCCTCCCCCCGGCCCTCCCGGCTCGGGAATACCGCCCCCTGCGTACGCCGACTACGTCGGGCAGATCTCGTCCATCACGCCCGGCTACAGGTACGACAGCCGGAACGACCCGTTCGACCCGAGCCGCGGCAAGAAGTTCGGCTTTGCGGTCACCGTGGCCGGGGGCCTGCTCGGCGGCGATTACGACTACATCAAGACGAACGCCAGCGGGACGCTCTACGTCCCGACCACGAAGTCGACGAACTTCGCGTTCAACCTCGAGGGCGGAATGATCCGGCCGTACGGCGGCTCGGGCATCCCGATCTTCGAGCGCTACCGGATCGGCGGCGACCGGTCCGTCAGGGCCTTCCAGCAGGGGACCATCTTCCCGATCGACGACCAGAACCACGCCTACTTCGACAGCAACGGGGCCCTCCTGGGCGGGGACAAGTTCCTCGTCTTCAACGCGGAATGGGTCGTCTCCTTCGGCGGGCCGATCAAGATCGCGGCGTTCTTCGACGCCGGGAACGCCTGGATCGAGGGGCAGAGCGTCAACGTCCTGAAGATGCGGTCCTCGACCGGGCTCGAGCTCCGAATTTTCCTGCCGATCTTCCAGGCTCCCCTCCGCTTCATCTACGGCCTAAACCTCGACCCGAAGATCATCCTGGACAAGGACGGTTTCCCGCTCGCGAACGGCCAGGAGAAGCGGACCGATTTCCAGTTCTCCATCGGGACGACGTTCTGACGCTGCTGCCGGATCTGGATGGTCGATCCGGGCCGATTCGGTTAAACTCCGCCCCCGATTGCAAGCGGTCCCGGCTGGGGCCATTCTCGTGAATTGACCGAAAGGAGATCCAGGTGATGAAGAGAATCTTGTCCGTGGGGGCCTTCGTCGCGACGACCGCCCTTCTGGTGGCCGGCCCGGCCTCCGCCCAGAGCGTCACGACCACCAAGATCGGCGTGCTCGAGGTCCAGCGCGTCGTGGCCGAGTCGGCCGTGGGGAAGGAAAGCCTCGCGCGGGTCCAGAAGGTCCAGGGCCAGAAGCAGGAAGACCTCGCGAAACGCCAGAACGAGCTGCGGGACCTGGAAAAGAAGATCCAGGACCAGAGCAAGTCGTTGTCGGAAGAGGCTCTCGACAAGCTGCAGAAGGACTACCAGGCCAAGGCGCTGGAATTCAAGCGGTCCCAGGACGACGCCCAGCGGGAGCTCGAGGAGCTGCAGCGCAAGGAGCTCGGCGAGCTCGAGAAGAAGGTCATGCCGGTCATCGACGCGGTGGCCAGGGAGCACGGCTACCAGCTGGTCTTCAACAAGTTCCAGAGCGGCCTCCTCTTCGCGGACACCACGACCGACCTCACCGACGCGGTGATCACGAAGTTCAACTCGCAGATCGCGGCGGCTCCGAAGGCGGATGCGAAGCCTCCGGCCAAGCCCGCGCCGGCCGCTCCTCCGAAGAAGAACTAGGCCGAGGGCCGCGACGTTCGTGCGGCCGGAGCAGAAGGGGATCCTCACCGCGACCGAGCTGGCCGGGCTCTGCTCAGGCCGGCTCGTCGGGGACGGCTCCCGGGTGGTCAGCGCGGTCCGGTCGGTCGACCTCGCGGACGACGGGGACCTCGCCTTCGTCTCCGACCGGAAGGCGGAAAGGGGAGCCGTCTCGTCCCGGGCCGGCGTCCTGCTGGCCCGGTCGGCAGCGCCGTTCCCTGACCGGACCGTCATCGAGGTGCCCGATCCTGCGCTGGCCCTGATCCCCATCCTCGAGGCGCTCGTCCCGAGGAGGAGAGCCCGCGCGGGAGTCCACCCGACCGCGGTCGTGGAGTCCGGGGCCAGCGTCGATCCGACGGCGGAGGTCGGCCCGTACGCGGTGCTCGAGGCGGGGAGCCGCGTGGGGGCCGGGGCGATCCTCGGGTCCCACGTGGCCGTCGGCCGCGGCGCAGAAATCGGCGAGGGGGTCTGGCTCCACCCGCACGTCGTGGTCTACGACGGCGTGCGGATCGGCCCGCGATCGGAGGTCCACTCCGGCACGGTGCTGGGGGCCGACGGATTCGGGTACGCGCCGTCACCGACGGGCATCCGGAAGATCCCCCAGGTCGGCACCGTCGAGATCGGAGCCGACGTGGAGATCGGGGCGAACTCGTGCGTCGACCGGGCCTCCCTGGAGGTGACCCGGATCGGGGATGGGACGAAGGTCGACGACCTCGTGATGGTGGGCCACAACTGCGTCGTGGGGCGCCACGGCTTCATCTGCGCCCAGGTGGGCCTCGCGGGCTCCACCGTGGTGGGGGACGGCGTGATCCTCGGGGGCCAGGCCGGCGCGGCCGGCCACCTCAGGATCGGGAACGGCGTCAAGGTCGGGGCGCAGTCGGGAGTCAACGTCGACGTCCCGGACGGCGAGAACATCAACGGATCGCCTCACCTACCCTATCGGGAGTCGATGAAATGCCTGGTCGAGCTCCGGCGCCTTCCCGAGACGGCCCGGCTGGTCCGGGAGCTGGCGGGGGCCGCCGGCAGACAGGGGGAGGACAAGGCATGAGCAAAGAGCCGGCAGGCGGACCCGCCACGCGTCGAGTGAAGCCCGGGCCCCTGGGGATCCGGGAGATCCAGAGGCTCCTCCCCCACCGGTACCCGTTCCTGCTCGTGGACCGGATCATCGAGATGGAGATCGGGAAGCGGATCGTCGGCATCAAGAACGTGACGGTCAACGAGGAGTTCTTCAACGGCCACTTCCCGGGCCACCCGGTCATGCCCGGGGTCCTGATCATCGAGGCGATGGCCCAGGTCGGGGGCTGCCTGGTGCTCGCCAGCCTGGAGAACCCGGCGGGAAAGCTCGTCTACATGGCGGGCATCGACCGGGCCCGGTTCCGGAGGCCGGTCGTCCCCGGGGACCAGCTCGTCATGACCGCCGAGCTGGTGATGGTCCGCTCGAAGCTGGTCAAGGCCCGTTGCGAGGCCCGCGTCGACGGTCAGCTCGCCGCCGAGGCCGACGTGATGAGCATCTTCGTGGATCGCTCCGAGGAGGAGAAGTGATGTCCGTCCACCCCACGGCCATCGTCGACCCTACCGCTTCCCTGGCGGCGTCGGTCGAGGTGGGGCCGTACGCCATCGTCGGCGCGCACGTTTCCATCGGCGCCCGCACCACGGTCGGCGCCAACGCGATCGTCCAGGGACCGGCGACGTTCGGAGAGGACAACACGATCCACCCTCACGCGGCGCTGGGCGGGCCTCCCCAGGACCTCAAGTACAAGGGGGAGCCGACGGAGCTGGTCGTGGGGAACCGGAACGTGTTCCGCGAGTTCATGACCGCCCACCGGGGCACGATGGGCGGGCACAAGAGGACGGTCATCGGGGACGACAACTTCTTCATGGCCTACTCGCACGTGGCCCACGACTGCGTCGTCGGAAACCGGACGGTCTTCGCGAACGGCGCGTCGCTGGCGGGGCACTGCTCGGTCGAGGACGACGTCATCCTCGGGGGCTACGTCGTCGTCAGGCAGTTCCTGACCATAGGCCGGCACGCCTACGTCGGCGGCTTCACGCCCGTGAACCGGAACGTGCTTCCCTTCGTCTGGACGTCCTCCGAGCGTGAGACCAAGGCCTGGAAGGTGAACGCGGTCGGCCTCTCCCGGAAGGGCTTCTCTCCCGAGGCGGTCGCCGCCCTCCAGAAGGCCTACCGCGCGATGCACAGGTACCGCCACGACAGGGCGGCGATGCTCGCCGCTCTCGACGAGCTGGCGGCGACGTCGCCCGAAGTCCGGTACATGGTCGACTTCGTCCGGGCGGCCAAGGAAGGGGTCCACGGGGCCTGAGAGGCGCGCTGAGACGCTTCGCGCCTCTGCCGAGGGCGGCCAACATGGATCGGGAGAACCCTCGATCGGTCGGGTAGCCAGGGGAGGTTTCCCTCCCCCAGCTCCCACGGAACCGGACTTGTGGATCTCACATCCGGCTCTTCGGGGCGTCGGCGTTCGGGATCGACCCGTAGTCCGACGCCAGTGTTTTCACACCCGCAGCTATCCCAGCTCCAGCTCGAGCTGGATCGGTACTGGGGCGATGACTCGGGTCCGCCGTTCCATCCACCGCTGCTCCAGCGAGGTCAGCCCCCGTTCGGCGAAGTACGCCGGGGGGAGAGCCCGATCGACAGCAGATCGGTGACTGAGATCCCACGTGCCTCGGCGGCCGTCATAGGCCGTCTTCCACGCGGTCTTCCGTTGGATCCCGAGTTTGATGAGCTTTCGCACGATCGAGCGCTTGCTCTTCCACTGCCTCAGCAGCAGTGCTCGGAGTCGGCGCCTGATGTGGGCGTCCAGATTGTGGAGCGTTCGCTTCGCCGTCTCACCGGTCACGACCCCGAAGAACCCGAGCCATCCCGTCAGGTAGACGTTCAGGTCCCGAAGGATCGTCTTCAGTGACTCCCCTCGGGTCCGTCCCGTCTTCTGCCGGATCACCTCGTTGATGCGCTCCTTCGAGCGCTCCGATAATTCCACCTCGACGTCTCCCGTCTCCGGCTCCCGCCTGAGCCGGAAGCCCACGAAGTGGCGCTCCTCGGGCCGTGCCACGGCGCTCTTGGCTTCGTTCACCTTGAGCCGGAGCTTCTTCTCGATGAAGCTCCTCACGCTCGCCATCACTCGCTCGCCCGCACGCTGTCTTCTCACGTAGATGTTGCCGTCGTCGGCGTAGCGTACGAACCGGTGCCCGCGCCTTTGGAGCTCCCAGTCGAGCTCGTCCAGCACGATGTTCGACAGCAACGGCGATAGTGGACCCCCCTGCGGTGTCCCCTCTTCCGTCGTCACCACCACACCCTCGGGCATGACCACCTTGGCCTTCAGCATCCGTCGGATCAGCAAGATCAGCCGGCGATCCTTCACCAGCTTCTCCAGCCTCGCGAGTAAGCGTTCGTGATGGACCCGATCGAAGAACTTCTCCAGATCGATGTCCACCACCCACTCGTACCCTTCTTCCAGATACCTCTTCGCCTCGGCAATCGCCGTGTGACAGCTCCGTCCCGGCCGGAAGCCATGGCTACTCCCGTGAAACGTCGGCTCGTAGTTCGGGCTGAGCACCTGGTTCACACCCTGCCCCACGATCCTGTCGATCACGTTCGGTATTCCAAGGCCCCGCTCCCCACCTCCTCCTGCCTTCGGAATCCAGACCCGCCGGATCTCTCCAGGCTGGTAGGTCCCTTCCAGCAGGCCATGCGACAGCGCCGGCAGGATCGTCCCCAGATGCTTTCGCACCTCGTCGATCGTTTGCCGGTCCGGTCCCGGTGCTCCGTCGTTCGACGCCACTTTCTCGAACGCTTCCTTCAGGTTCTCTTCCCGTGCGACTTCCTCGATCGTCATCGCGGGCAGGCCCCTTCTCTTCGTGCTCTCCGACTTCGGCGCCCCGGATGGTCGAGCCCGGAGTCGGCCCCGGTCCCTCCCCCCGTCGGCCCCTTTCGGGTTGTCGGCTGTCTCGGAGATCAGTTCGAGCTGCCTGCCTTCTTTGCTGGCCGTGGCCGCCTTCCCTCCCCCAGTGCTTTCACCCTGAGTTACGGCCGCCTTTCCTCGGCCTTCTGGTCGTATGCGGCCATCCGACTCCTCTCGTCCCTTCGTCATCAGTCCTTTCGTCCTTTCTGACTCCCGCTCCTCCCCATCGAGGTCCGCGGAGGCCGAGAGGTCTCCCCGGGTAAAAACGTGGAACTTCCCCCTACACCGTCGTCCCTACGCACTCCCTCCAACGGATATCGGGCTTCGCCTGCTGACCGCCAGCTCACCCAAGGGCCGTACGCCTCACGACGCTTCACTTCCGTTCGATGCAGGGTTTCACCTCAGACTTCCACCAGACCTCCCCTCGCGGGCTCGCCAGGGTCTCTCCTCTGGCAAGGATCTGGTCCTCCAGATCGACGCCCTTGTCTCATCGGTGCTGGGTTCCCTCCGTCAGGGCCCCATGAGGACTTCCACCTCCTGTTCCACGCCCATGCCGGGCGCACGGTTCTCCCGCGCGCCTGCGGCGCTCCCAGAGACGCTTCGCGCCTCTGCCGAGGGCGGCCAACATGGATCGGGAGAACCCTCGATCGGGTTCTCCCGCGCGCCTGCGGCGCTCCCAGAGACGCTTCGCGCCTCTGCCGAGGGCGGCCAACATGGATCGGGAGAACCCTCGATCGGGTTCTCCCGCGCGCCTGCGGCGCTCCCTCTCCGTATCGGAACGGAGTTCCGGATATTCGGATCAGGGGCAGCCGGCCGGTTCCGGGTGCCCCTGATTCACTTCAGGCTTCCTCGGCCTCGCCCTTCTTCAGCTTCGCCCGCTCGGCGACCAGCTTCTCCTGCATCGGGCGGGGGAGCTCCTCGTAGTGGCCCATCTCCATGTGGAAGCTGCCGCGCCCCTGCGTGATCGACCGCAGGATCGGAGCGTAGGCGATCATCTCGGCCATCGGGACCTCGGCCCTGATGACGGCCTCGTCCCCTTCCGATTCCATGCCGGAGGGACGCCCGCGGCGGCTGGTCAGGTCGCCCATCAGCTCGCCCATGTAGTCCTGCGGGGCATGGATCTCCACCTTCATGATCGGCTCGAGGATCGTCGGGCGGGCTTTCTCCATGGCGTCCTTGAAGGCGAGCGACCCGGCGATCTTGAAGGCCATCTCCGACGAGTCGACGTCGTGGTACTGGCCGTCGTACAGCTCGACCCGGAAGTCGACCATCGGGTAGCCGGCGAGGAAACCGCGCTTGCGGGTCTCCTGGATTCCCTTCTCGACCGCGGGGATGTAGTTCTTCGGGATGGAGCCGCCGAAGATGTCGTCGACGAACTCGAAGTCGGCGCCGCGCCCGAGCGGCTTCACGCGGATCCGGCAGTCGGCGAACTGGCCGTGGCCGCCGGTCTGCTTCTTGTGGCGGCCGTGAGCCTCGGCGGGCTTCGTGATCGTCTCGCGGTAAGGGACCTTCGGCGGGTGGAGGATCACGTCCACGTTGGACTTCCGCTTCATCCGGGCGACCGCGATCTCGACGTGCAGCTGGCCCGCCCCGGAGAGGAGGAACTCGTGCGTGTCGGCGTCCCGGGAGAACTTGAGGGACGGGTCCTCCTCGATCAGCTTCTGGAGGGCGACGGAGATCTTGTCCTCGTCCCCCTTCGCCTTCGGCTCGATCGCAAAGGAGATCGCGGGCTCCGGCAGCTCGACTGCCGGGAACGTGAGCGGCCTGTCCTTCGACGTCAGCGAGTCGCCGGTGAGGGTGTCCTTGAGCTTCGCGACCACGCCGATGTCCCCGGCCTGGATCTCGGGGATCGTGTTCATCTGTTTTCCGAGCGGAGTGAAGACCGGGCCGAACCGCTCGGAGGTCTCCCGGGTGGCGTTCCAGTAGGTTCCGTCGGCCTTGATCGTCCCGGACGAGACCCGGAAGAGGGTCATCCGCCCGGTGAACGGGTCGGAGATCGTCTTGAAGACGAACGCCCCCACCGGGCCGGCCGGGTTGGACGGGAGGGCCTCGCTCTTCCCGTCCTTGGTCTTGACCACCGTCTGGAACCCGTCGGCGGTCGGGAGGAGCTCGGTGATCTCGTCGAGGAGCTTCTCGACGCCGGTCTCGTGGTTGCCGCCGGCGGCGAAGAGGACCGGCACGATCCGACGGTCCTTGATCCCCTTCCGGAGGGCCGGGAGCATCTGCTCCTCGGAAAGGCCCCCCTGCCCGAAGAAGGTCTCCATCAGGGAGTCGTCCCCTTCGGCCACCATCTCCACCAGGGCCTCGTGCAGGGTCCCGGCGTCCTGGGCGAACTCGTCCGGGATCGGGCCCTCGGCGGTCTTCCCGGAATCGTCGGTCAGGAATCCCTTCATTCCGATGAGGTCGATGACCCCGCGGAACGACTTCTCCCGGCCGATGGGGGCCTCGATGGCCACGCACGAGCGGCCGAACTTCTTCTGGATCTGGTCCATGACGCGGCCGCCGTCGGCGTTCTCACGGTCCATCCGGTTGACGATGATCATCCTGGGGAGTCCGAACTCGTCGGCGATCTTCCAGGCCTTCTCGGTCTGGACCTCGACGCCCGCCACCGCGTCGACGACCACGAGGACGGAGTCGGCGGCCCGGAGGCCGCAGATCACCTCGGCGACGAAGATGCCGTACCCGGGCGTGTCGATCAGGTTGACCTTCTTCTTCTTCCACTCCAGGGCGGCGACCGCCAGGCCGATCGAGATCTTGCGGTCGTTCTCCTCGGGGTCGAAATCGGTCGGGGCGCCGCCGTCCTCGACGCGGCCGAACCGGGGGACCGCGCCCGCTTCGTGCAGCAGGGCCGAGACGAGAGTCGTTTTTCCCACTCCGTTATGGCCGGCCAACGCCACGTTGTGGATGGCCGACGCGGGGTAAACCTTCATCCGGGGGCCTCCTCGCTGTCAGATTGCGCGGGGATTATAGGTGCCGGGAGGCCTCGCCGGGGGCGCCGGCCTCCACAAATAAGACGCGCGGTCTCGTTGACACTCCGTTTCGGGCGGCCCTAGAATTTCGTCCACGCCAGAGGAGATCCTTGGCGAGGCCCGGATAACGACTCGATCGGAGGCTCTCTGTCCAAAGACTTCTCCCAGGCCCATTCAGGAGCACCGAAAAAGCTCGGCCGCTACGAGGTCGTCCGGGAACTCGGCAAGGGGGCGATGGGAGTCGTCTACCTTGGCCGGGATCCGGTCATCGGCCGCCTGGTCGCCCTGAAGACGATTCTCGCGATCGGCGAGGACGAGGCTGAGCAGCGGGAATTCGGAGAGCGGTTCCTTCGCGAGGCACAGGCCGCCGGGATCCTCTCCCACCCCAACATCGTCACGATCCACGACGTCGGCGAGGACCCGTCCAGCCGGACGGCCTTCATCGCCATGGAGTACGTCGAGGGACAGAACCTCAAGCAGCTGATCCAGGAGAAGGCCCTCTTTTCGTGGGAGCGGGTGGCGGAGATCATCGGCCAGGTCGCCGAGGCGCTCGACTACGCCCACCGCCGGGGAATCGTCCACCGTGACGTGAAGCCGGCGAACATCATCATCACCCCCGAGGGGGGCGTGAAGATCACGGACTTCGGGATCGCGAAGATCGAGCAGTCGAACCTCACGACCGAGGGCCAGTTCCTGGGGACCCCGAACTACATGTCGCCCGAGCAGGTGACCGGGGACGCCGTAGACGGCCGGTCCGACCTCTTCTCGCTCGGCGTCGTCCTGTACGAGCTGCTCACCCGGAAGAAGCCCTTCACCGCGGACAATCTCACCTCGATCTCGTTCAAGATCGTCCACGAGCCGTTCGTCTCGCCGGAGACGTACGCGGCGTCCGTTCCGCAGGAGTTCAGCCCGGTCCTCCTGAGGGCCCTCGCCAAGGACCCGGCGGAGCGCTACCAGCGGGGGAACGACCTCGCCCTGGCCCTCTACGAGTTCAAGGCCCGCGAGGAGGAGCGCCAGATGTTGCGGGACCTCGGGAACATGGTGGCGGAGGCGGAGAACCTCGGAGGGATCGAGGCGGTCGACGGCCAGCCGATGCAGTTTCCTCCGCCCGGGGTCCCGGAGCCGCTGATGACCGTTCCGATCGTGCCTCCTGCTCCCAGGGGGCCGGCGGACCGCGGGCCAGGAGTTGCGCCGCTCGAAGCGTCCGCACCCGACTGGACCCTCGACGAGCCGGAGCCCGAGGCGAAGGCAGAGCCGGCCCGGCAGACGGCGCCAGACCCAAAGGCGCCGCCTCCCGGCCCCGCGGTCTCCGCCCCTCCGAAGGCGGCCAGGCCCGAGGACGAGATGCGGCCGACCGTGATCCTCCCGCCGTCGCCGGTGCCCTGGCCGGCGCCCTCCCAGCCCGACGCGACCGGCGTCTCCTGGACGTCTCCCGGGTCGCCCCCTCCGGCCCAGGCGTTCCTCGAGGGCCGCCCGACCGAGGTGATCCTCGACGCGGCCAGGCTGGCGAGCCTGGGCGGTCCCCCCGGCCGGTCGGCTCCTCCGGTCCCGGGAGCCCGGACGACCCCGCCTCCTCCGGCCGGGCCTGTTCCGTCCCCGCCGGCACGGACGGCTCCCGTCCTGCCGGCCCCGATCCTTCCCGTCGAGCTGACGGCGGTCCTGCCCCCGTTGCCGCCCGCCCCGGTTCCGCCGCCCCCCACCAAGGTCGAGGCCGAGCAGAAGAAGGCCGGCCCGTCCCGGTTCGTCCTGGCCGTCGTCGGAGGAACCCTCGTCATCGCGGCGGCGATCCTCGGGGTCGTCTGGGCCCGGAAAGCCTCGGAAGAGCGGACCGTGCAGGCCGCGGAGGAGGCGAAGGCGAAGGAGGTGGCCGAGCGGGCCGACCTCATGGCCGAGGGAAACCGCCTCGTCGGAGCCGGGAGCTTCGCCGAGGCGCTGGCGAAGTACCGGGACGTCGTCCGGCGGGACCCCACGTCCGCCGCCGCGCGCGACGCCGTCGCGAAGACGGAGCAGCTGCTGGCAGGGAAGGAGCAGGCGAACGCGAGGGCGAAGGAGGCCGAGGGGCACCTGGCGGCCGCCCGGGAGGCCGCGCGGGCTTCCGACGACCTGAAGGCGGTCGAGGAGGCGGACGCCGCGCTGGCCATCGATCCCGAGAACGCGGAGGCCCGGTCCCTCTGGGAGGCCGGCCGCGCGAGGATCGCGTCCCGCAGCTCCGCCGAGCAGAAGAAGCTGGCGGAGGCCCAGAAGAGGAATTCGAAGCCGACCCCGGCCCCGGTCCCCTCGGCCGCGGCCCCGGTCGCGGTCCAGCGGACCGTCCGGGAGACCGCGGCGCCCGTCCCGACGCCGGCCACGGGCAAGATCGTCATCGCGTTCGCGGCGCCCATCCCGGAAGGGCACGTGATGGTCAGCCTCGACGACAAGTTCATTTTCCGGAAGTCGTTCTCGTTCGGGAAGAAGAGCGGCGGAGGGCAGGTGGAGGGGAGCGCGGAAGTGCCGTCGGGCCGGGCGAGCTTCAAGGTCTGGGTGATCGCGCCGGACCGGTCGGTCAACCAGTACAAGGAGCTCGCGGCGTCGATCCCGGGAGGAGAGACGAGGACCCTGCGGCTGGAGCTGGACTCCGCCGGCAACCTCACGGTCGCCCTGAAGTGATGGGCCGGCCCCGGCCTCTCCTCTCGCGGCTCGCGATCGCCGCAGGGCTGCTGCTTTGCGCCGGAGCCCCGGTCCGGGCTGGTGCGGCGGACGGAGTGGCTCCCTTCGGGCCGGCCCGGACCGCCGGCTCGCCGACGGGGATGGTCGTGGCGGCGACGTCCCAGGCGGCCGCAGCGGGGGCCGCCGCGCTCTCCGCGGGCGGGAACGCGGTCGATGCCGCCGTCGCCGCGGCATTCGCTCTCGCGGTCACCTATCCGGAAGCCGGGAACCTGGCGGGAGGCGGATTTCTCGTCGTCAGGCAGCGCGACGGCGAGGTCCTGGCGCTCGACTTCCGAGAGACCGCGCCCGCCGCGATCCGGAGCTCCTCGTTCCTGGGCCCGGACGGCAAGGTAGTGGAAGGGGCCTCCACGCGGACGGGACTGGCCGTGGCGACCCCCGGAACCGTCCGCGGGCTGGAGGCCGTTCACCGGCGCCTCGGGAAGCTGCCGTGGAAATCGCTCGTGGCCGCGTCGGCGAGGCTCGCGAGGGAGGGCTTCCCGGTCACAGCCGGGCTGGCGAAGCACCTGGTGTCGGAGCGAGCCGTCTTCGCGCCCCACCCGGAGAGCCTGCGCCTCTATTTTCCCGGCGGCAGGCCGCTGGCCGAGGGCGCCCTCCTCGTCCAGCCCGAGCTCGCCGGAACGCTGGACGCGATCGCCGAACGCGGCTCCGACGCCTTCCACGACGGTCCCGTCGCCCGCAGGATCGCGGAGTTCGTCCGGTCGGAGGGGGGGGGCCTGACCGCCGAGGACCTCAGGGCCTACCGGCCGGTCTGGCGCAAGGCGTTCTCCTTCGACTTCGGGCGGTGGCGGCTCCACACCATGCCCCTCCCGTCGTCCGGAGGCTTCCTGCTCGCCTCGATCCTGGGGCAGCTCTCCCGGGTGGGCTGGACCCCGGCGATGCTGGAAACGGCCGAAGGGGCTCACCTCGTCGTCGAGGCCGAGCGCCGTGCGTACGCGGAACGGAACCGCTGGCTCGGAGACGCCGACGTCGTCGACGTCCCGCTCGGGAAGCTCCTGGCCCCGGGACACCTGGACGTGCTCGCGAGGTCGATCGACCGGGCGAAGGCGACGCCTTCCGCGGGGATCGACGGCGGACTGGGCGGCCCGGCGGAGCGGCCCGAGACGACCCACCTCTCCGTGGCGACCGCCGACGGCGAAGCGGTCTCGCTCACCTACACGCTCAACGGCGTCTTCGGGAACGGCTCGATCGTCCCCGGCGTCGGGGTCCTCCTGAACAACGAGATGGACGACTTCGCGGTGGCTCCCGGCCGGCCGAATCTCTTCGGCCTCGTCCAGGGGACCCAGAACGCGGTCCGGCCCGGGGCCCGGCCCCTCTCCTCCATGACTCCGCTGATCGTCCTGGAGGACGGCGCGCTCCGTTTCGTCCTGGGATCCCCCGGCGGGTCGACGATCCCGACGACCGTCCTCCAGGTCTTCCTCCGGGCCGGTCCAGGCGGGAGGCCGCTGGCCGAGGCGGTCGCGGGGGTCCGCCTCCACCACCAGCACCTTCCGGACGTCGTCGACGTCGAGAGGGACTTCCCGGCGGGGACGGCGAAGGGACTCCGCTCGATGGGGCACGTCGTGAAGGGGCGGGAGCCGATCGGGATGGTCCACGCCGTCGAGAGGGCTCCGGACGGCCTGCTGACCGGGGCCGCGGACCCCCGGGGACCCGGCGTCCCGGCGGCTCCGCCGGTCCGCCAGGCTCCCCGCTGAAGTCGGTTTCCACTTCCCGCGGCCCCCTGCTAGACTCCGTCGCTTTCGCTGATGTTCGAATCACTATCCGACAGGCTCCAGCGCGTCTTCAAAGAGCTTCGGGGAGAAGGGCATCTCACCGAGTTCCACGTCGACGAAGCGCTGAAGGAAATCCGGGTCGCCCTCCTGGAGGCGGACGTCCACCTGCAGGTCGTCAAGGACTTCATCGCCGCGGTGCGGGAGAGGGCCGTGGGGCAGGAGGTCCTGACCTCCTTCTCCCCGGCCCAGCAGGTGGTCAAGATCGTCCAGGACGAGCTGACCCGCGTGCTGGGAGGGAAGGCGGAGCCCCTGGCGCTCAAGAAGCGTCCCGCCGTCATCCTCCTCGTCGGCCTGCAGGGCTCGGGCAAGACGACGAGCGCGGCCAAGCTGGCCCTGCACCTCAAGACCGTCCTCAAGAAGCAGGTCCTCCTCGTCCCGGCCGACGTCCACCGCCCGGCCGCCACGGAGCAGCTCCTGACGCTCGCCAAGGAGAACGGGCTGATGGCGTTCAACCCGAAAGGGGAGACCGACGCCGTCGCCCGGGTGAAGGCCGCGGTGAAGGAGGCCAAGCTCTTCGGGTACGACGTGACGATCGTCGACACGGCGGGCCGTCTCCACGTCGACCTGGCCCTGATGGACGAGGTGGCCCGGATCGCCGAGGCCGCCAGCCCGGACGAGGTCCTCTTCGTCGCCGACGCGATGACGGGCCAGGACGTCGTGACCTCCGCCTCCGCGTTCCAGGCCCGGCTCCCGCTGACCGGCGTGATCCTGACGAAGACCGACGGCGACGCCCGGGGAGGGGCGGCGCTCTCGCTCTCGACCGTCGTCGGACGGCCCGTGAAGTTCGTCGGCATCGGCGAGAAGGTGAAGGAGTTCGAGCCGTTCCACCCGGACCGGGCGGCCTCGCGGATCCTCGGTCTGGGCGACGTCCTGGGCCTGATCGAGAAGGTCACCCGGGACACGGACGAGAAGGCCGCCCTCCGCGCGGCGGAGATGCTCCGGAAGAACTCGTTCACGTTGACCGACCTCAGGGACCAGATGAAGCAGCTGAAGAGCCTCGGCCCGCTCAGCTCGCTCCTGGCGCACCTCCCGAAGGTGGGCCCCCTGAAGGCGCTGCAGGGAGTGGACGTCCCGGACGACGCGACGAAGGCGCTCGAGGCGATCATCGACTCGATGACGCCGGGGGAACGGGAAGACCCGCGTATCATCAACGGAACCCGCAAGCTCCGGATCGCGGCCGGCTCGGGGACCTCGGTCCAGGAGATCAACCAGCTCCTGAAACAGTACGCCACCATGAAGAAGATGATGAAGGGCGCGTCCTCGAAGATGCGCTTCTAGAAACGAGCAAGGACGGAACATGCTTCGAATTCGCCTGCGCCGCGTCGGCGGCACCAACGCCCCCGCTTACCGGATCGTCGTGTCGGACGGACTCCGGACTCCCACCGCCAAGGTCATCGAGGAGCTGGGCTACTACGACCCGACGAAGAATCCCCCCCTGCTGAAGGTCGACCTGGAGAAGGCCGCCCGTTGGATCGCCAAGGGTGCGGTCGCCTCCGACACGGTCCGGAAGATCCTCAAGCCCGCGAAGGTCTGACGAGGCGGGATGGCGGCGCCGCCGCTGCCGCTGTCCGGCGACCCTTCCGCCTGGGTCACGGTCGGTCAGGTCGTGAGGGCGCACGGGCTCCTCGGGGAAGTCTCCGTGGAGCCGTTGACCGATTTCCCGGGGCGGTTCGCTTCCGGCGCCAGCCTGCTGGTCCGGCGGGGCGGCCTGGGGACGGGCACGCTCCGGGTCGTGTCGGCCCGCCCCCACAAGGGAAGGCTCCTGGTCCTGTTCGAAGGGGTCGTCGGTCCCGATGCCGCCGAGGAGCTCCGCGGGGTGGACCTCTGCGTCAGGCCGGACGACCTCCCCATCAGGCCGGACGACTACTTTTTCCACTGGGAACTGGACGGCTTCGAGGTGCGGGATCGCGCGGGGACGCTTCTCGGCACCGCGGGGGAGCTCGGGGAGGCGGGAGGCCTTCCTCTCCTCACCGTTCGGACGGCGGGGGGGGACCGGGAGGTACCGTTCCGCTACCCCATCCTCGTCTCGATCGACCGGCTCGCCCGGACGATCGTCCTCGACCCTCCCCGGGGCTTGCTCGACTGATGCGATTCGACGTCGTCACGATCTTCCCGGGCTATTTCGCCTCCCCCCTCGGGGAGTCCCTGATCGCCAGGGCTCTGGACGCCGGCCTTCTCGACATCCGGCTCGTGGACCTCCGCTCCTTCTCGGACGACCCGCACCGGAAGGTGGACGACGAGCCGTTCGGCGGCGGGCCGGGGATGGTCCTCGCGGCGCCTCCCATCTTCACCGCCCTGGAGGCCCTGCGGGCCGAGCCGGGGCCCTCCCCCTGGGTCGTCTTCCTGTCGCCCCTGGGGCGACGGTTCGACTCCCGGGTGGCCCGCGAGTACGCCGGGCGGGAGAGGGTCGTCCTGGTCTGCGGACGATACGAGGGGATCGACGAACGGACCCGGCAGGCGGGGCTGTTCGACGAGGAGCTCTCCCTGGGGGACTTCGTCCTCTCGGGCGGGGAAGTCGCCGCTCTCGCGGTGCTCGAGGCGGTCTCCCGTTTCGTTCCGGGCGTCGTCGGGGATGGCGAGAGCGTCCTCCGGGACAGCTTCGAGGACGGGTTGCTCGACCACCCCCACTTCACGAGACCCAGGGAGTTCCGGGGACTGCCGGTGCCCGAGGTCCTCTTCTCGGGCCACCACGAGAGGATCCGCCTCTGGCGCCGCGAGCAGCAACTGCGGGAGACCCTCCGGCTGCGGCCCGACCTGATCGCCGCCCACACCCCCACGGACGAGGATCGAGCGATCCTGGCCCGGGTTGCCGGTCCACCAAAAGCGGTCTAGAATCGGCTCCAGCTGACCGGTTCTCATCGGGGCCGCCTCCAGACGTGTCCCCGTTTTCCGGATTTCGGCAGGACAATTTTGGAGGTTCCGTAGTCATGGACAAGCTGCTTCTGGCCGAACGGCATGGGCTCCGCGAAGGTGTTCCGGTCTTCGCTCCGGGGGACACGGTCAAGGTCCACGTGAAGGTCCGCGAGGGAGAGAAGGAACGGATCCAGGTGTTCCAGGGTCTCGTCATCGCCCGAAAGGGGGGTGGCGTCCGCGAGACGTTCACCGTCCGCAAGATCTCCCAGGGGATCGGGGTGGAGAGGACGTTCCCGGTGCACTCGCCGGTCCTCGAGAAGATCGAGGTGGAACGCCACGGCATCGTCCGCCGGGCAAAGCTCTACTACCTCCGCGAACGCAAGGGCAAGGCCGCCCGCATCGCCGAGAAGAGGGATAACTGACCGCGGGGAGCGGGCAACGGTCCGGCCTTCGCGCTTCCTCCCTCGAGGAAGAGAGGGGCCGGTCGGCGCGGCTCCTGGAAGAGGAGTCGAGCGCCCGTTCCCTCGGATACCGCACGATCGTCGGCCTGGACGAGGTGGGACGAGGGTGCCTCGCCGGCCCCGTCTACGCCGGCGCGGTGGTGCTCGACCCTGAAAGCGGAATCCTCGGCCTCGACGACTCGAAGCGGCTCTCGCCGGAGGTCCGTCAGGAGCTCGATCGGCGGATCCGGCGGCGAGCGCGGGGCGTGGCCGTGGGGCTCGCGTCTCCCGCCGAGATCGACGCCCTCGGGATCGCCCGGGCCAACGAGCTCGCGATGCGCCGCGCGCTCGACGGCCTCCGTCAGGCCGGCGTCGAGCCCGACCTCCTTCTTCTCGACGCGGTACACCTGCCGGGTTGCCGGGTCGAGCAGCGGAGCTACGTCCGGGGGGACCAGCGAGTGGCCGCGATCGCGGCCGCCTCGATCGTGGCGAAGGTGGCACGGGACCGGTTCATGGATTTCCTCCACCGCCTCTTTCCGTACTACGGCTTTGACGGGCACCGCGGCTACGGGACGCCCGTCCACCTCGCCGCCCTGCGCCGGCACGGCCCTTCCCCCACCCATCGCCTGACGTTCGAGCGCGTGCTCCCGCGCGACGCTCGCTGGGCACGGCGCCAGCCGCACCGCGTCGACGCCGCCTGAGACCCGCGAAGGGAGAGGCGAAGTTCGTGGTCGCATCCGTGGCCGGGTCGTGGAGAATAGGGAGCAGTGGCTAGCAAACGGGAAACCCTGATCGCTTCGGCCGAGAAGGCTCTCGGCAAGGGCCGGATCGAGTCGGCGCTGGGCGACTACATGAAGGTCCTCGACGAGACGCCGGGCGACATCGGAATCCTGAACAAGGTCGGGGACCTGCTCGTCCGGCTGAACCGCAACGACGAGTCGATCCCCTACTTCATCCGGATCGCCGAGCACTACGTCCACGACGGCTTCTACGTCCGGGCGATCGCGATGTACAAGAAGGTCAACCGGATCGAGCCGTCGAAGCTCGAGATCTACGAGCGGCTGGCCGAGCTGTACAACAAGCAGGGCCTGGGCACGGAGGCCAAGAGCCAGTACCAGGTCCTGGCGGACCACTACATCAAGCAGGACAACACCGGAGGCGCCGTGGCCATCTACCAGAAGATGGTGGCGGCCGACGCGGCGAACATCCAGCTGCACGTCAAGCTGGCGGACCTCTACACGCAGGTGCGGAGGGTTCCGGAAGCCCTCAAGGAGTACACGATCGTCGCGGGGATGCTCCGCGACAGGTCAGCGCACGCCGAAGCGGTCCAGGTCTACGAGAAGGCCCTCAAGCTGGCTCCGGACAACCTCGAGATCCTGCGATCCCTCGTGCCCCTCCTGGTCGAGACGGGCAACGCCGCCGGGGCGCGAAACGTCCTGCGCCTGGCCCTCGAGACCACCCCGCGGTCCGTCCCGCTCTTCGTGATGGCCGCGGACGCGGCTCTGTCGGCCAACGACCTCTCGGACGCCCGCAGCTGGGCGACGAAGGCCCAGGCGGTCGACCCCGAGAACGAAGAGGTGCTCAACGCGGTCGTGAAGGTCCACCTGAAGACCCGGCGGCCGGACCTGGCCGCGCCGGCCGCTATTTCCCTCGCCGACCTGTTCGTTCGCCGCGGCGAGGCGAAGCGGGCGCTCGGGATCCTGGTCCCCATCGCGAAGGTCGCACCGGAGGACGTGGACCTCCTCCGGAAGATCGTCGACGTCTCCGTCAAGTCGGGAGACGAGGCCTTCGCCGTGCCGTACCGGAGCTCGATCGCGGAGATCTACCGGCGCGACGGAAAGACGGTGGAGGCGGCCGAGCAGCTCCGGATCTGCGCGAAGCTCGCCCCCGACGAGGCGGAGTTCCGGACGCGCCTCTCCGCCCTCGAGCCGCTCCTGGCCCCCCCGAGCGGGAGCGCTCCGGCGCTGCGTCGCGATCTCCCCCCGCACGATCGGGCGATGACGATCCCCGGAGAGATGATCCGGCCGGAAACGGCGGCGCCTCCCGCGCCGGAGCCGGCGCGCGACGAGTTCGAGTTCGACCTGGACGACGAGTCGCTCACGGGAGCCGACCGGCCCTCTCCGGCGAGGGACGCGGTGCCGGAGCCCGCACAGGAGACCCTCACTCCTCCCGCCTCGCCGGCCATCGCTGGCACTGCCGCGCCCTCCGGCCTGCCGGCTGGCGACGATCTCGAGGAGGCGATCGAGATAGGGGAAGCCCTCGACGAGGAGCCGCATCCCCCGGCGCCGGCTCCACGCCCGTGGCAGGAGATGCCGAGCGCGGAGGAATTCGACCTCGGCGAAGGCCTCGGGGCTCCCGCCGGGATGCCGGCGCCGGCCCTCGTCGCGCCCGAGCCTCCTCTCCGCCCCGCGGTGGACGCGGCCGAGGCGATGGCGGCCATGGACGCGCTGGACCACATGCCAGCGACCGGCGGGAGCCAGGTGACGCCCTCTGCGGGCCTGCAGGAGAAGGACATCCAGGACCTCGCCGTCGACGAGGCTCTCGTCGAGGCCGACGTCTTCCGGAAGTACGGTCTGCTCGAGAAGGCCGTGGAGAAGCTGCGCCCCCTGGTGCGAGATTTCCCGTCGAACGTCCGGTGTCGCGAGAAGCTCTTCGAGCTGCTGATCGAGCAGGGGAAGGTCCGGCTTGCTCGCAGGGAAGCCGAGTCGCTCAAGGTTCTCTACGAGACCGCTGGCAGGGCCGACCGGGTCCGTGCGATGGAGGACCTCCTGGGCGAGTCGCTGACCGTCCCGGTTCGGCCAGCCCCGCCTCCGAAGCTCGACATCCCCGACTTCAGCGGGACTCCTCGGTTGAAGCCGGTCCGTCCGGTGAAGGCAGCCGAGATCGACATCCCCCTGGGTCCGATGCCGACCGCGCCGCTCCGGCCGGTCCAGCAGCGAAGCGCGGCGATCGTCCACGATGGCCTCGCCGAGCTGGACGAGATGCTGCGGGCGAGTTCCCGGCCCGTCCCGACTCCTTCGTCGCCGATGCCGGCGATCTGGCCGCACCTGCCTGCGCCGACGCCTCCGACCGCGGTCCACGCCATGCCTCCGGCTCCGCCGCCGAGTCCGGCCCGGCCGTCGCTCGAGGAGCTGGGAGAGTTCGATTTCTGCCTCGAGCAGGGGATGGTCGTGGACGCCGCCGAACGGCTCCAGACGCTCGAGGCCCGCTATCCAGCGGACGCTTCGCTCAGGGAGAGGCGGGGCCGGCTCGAGGGGTCGAAGGGCTCGGGCGACGAATCGCGGCCGATCCTGCAGGACCTGCTCGCCGAGGACCTGGAGTCGGTCCTCGACGCGGAGCTGGGCCGCGCCCTGACCGACGAGATGCAGCGCGGGGCGGTGCCGGCGGACGGCGCGGACTCCACCCGCGCGGCGCAGTCCGACCTCCACGTCGACGAGTCGGCGCTCTTCTCGGACGAGCAGGAGTTCTTCAACCTCGCCGAGGAGCTCCAGTCCGAGATGAAGCCCGAAGGGCTGCCGGAACAGCCGACGATGGACGACGGCTCGAGGGCCCTCTCCCTCGAGGCGATTTTCCGGGAGTTCAAGAAGGGGGTCGAGCAGCAGCTCTCCCCGGAGGACCACGAGACCCACTACAACCTCGGGATCGCGTACAAGGAGATGGGGCTGACGGAAGAGGCGATCGGCGAGTTCCAGGCCGCGTCGAAGGACCCGCTCCATGCCGTCGAGTGCTGCTCCATGCTGGGCCTCTGCTTCCTCGAGAAGGGGCTCCCGCAGCTCGCGATCAAGTGGTACCACAAGGGCCTGGAGACGCCTGGAATCCGCGAGGAGGACAGGCTCGGTCTCCAGTACGACCTGGCCAGCCTCTTCGCGGAGCTCGGCGACCGGGACTCCGCCTACAAGACCTTCCTCGAGATCTATGGGACGAACGCCTCGTTCCGGGACGTGGGGGAGAGGTTGAAGGAACTGCGCCCGTAGCGCAGTTCCTTCAACCTCTCCGGAGCTGGCTGTCGTTTGAGAGGGGAACCCCACGGCGCTTCGCGCCTCTCCCTTCCGAGACCAGGAACGGGCTCTCCCCGGCCGGACAGCGTTCCACGATGACGAGGCGTGAGCCGCGCGGGGGGCAGAGCGAAGGGGTCGAGCACGGGGCGGGACCCGTCCGGAACGGCGCGGAGCGAGGGCGGATCAGGCGCTCGCATGTTTGAGCCCGAAGGGCGAGTTTGCGAGCGCCCCGCCTTCGCGAGCACCGTTCCGCTGACGGGTGACCCCGCGCGGAGACTCGAGCGGCGCCCCCCTCGCGGCCATTCGCCTGCGATGCGGCGGAAATAGGCGAGGGCGGGAGACCCCGGGCCCACTCGGCCTCGCCGAATGCGCCGAACGGCCGGCGTCAGCCCTTCGGACCCTTCATCTCGACGTAGTCGTGGGGGGCGCGCTTCGAGGCTCCCTTGCCCTGGCGGGCGTTCTCGAAGGCCTCCCGGAGGCCGGCCATGATCTCCTCCCGGCGCCGGTAGAGCCTCTTCAGCGGGCGCCGCTTGTGCCGGGCGAGGACGTACGCGGTCATCAGCGGCATCGCGATCGTGGTGTCGGTGTAGCAGACGACGGTGTCGGGGAGCGCGGTCGGGTCGATCTTCCCCCACGACACGGCCTCCGAGGGAGTGGCCCCGGAGAGTCCGCCCGTGTCGGGCCGGGCATCCGTCACCTGGACGAAGTAGTCGTGTCCCGCCTCGTCGATCCCGAGGACCTCCTGGATCTGCGGCTCGGTCTGGAGGAGGAAGTTCTTGGGGCTCCCTCCGCCGAAGATCAGGACCGCGCTCTTCCCGGCGTGCCGCTTGGCGTCGAAGACGATGGCGGCCGTCTCGTTGACGTCGGAAGAGACGTCGAACGAGAAGGCGCCCCCTTCCAGGGCCTGCCTCGCGACGTTCATCCCGATCGACGAGTCCCCCGGCGAGCTGGTGTAGATGGGGACGTCCAGGGCGTGCGCCGTCGCCACGAAGGACTGGTCGATGCCGATCCCTAGCTGCCGCGCCCGGGCCGTCACGTACTTACCGATTCGCCAGTGGAACTCCGAGGTCCCCATGGGGCGCTGGAACTCCTTCGCCCGGATCACCTCCCGGAAGAAGGCGTCGGTGTCGAGGAGCACCTCGTACGGGAAGACGATGTCGTAGATCCGGATGACGCCGTCGTTCCGGAGGGCGATGTCGTCGAAGGTGGGCCGGCCCTCGTGAATGGGCATTCCGAGGGCGTGGTGGACGTCGTGGTAGACGTTCGCGCCGGTCGAGATGATCCAGTCCACGAAGCCCGCGCGCATCAGGGGATTCAGGCAGGAGAGCCCGAGGCCGGCCGGGGTGAGGGCTCCGGTGAGCGAGACGCCCACGGTCACGTCCGGCTCCAGGATCCGCTCCACGAGCAGCGTGCAGGCCTCGCGCAGGCGGGCGGCGTTGTAGGCCGAGAAGGTCCTCTCGATGAGGTCGGCCGCTTTCACGTCTCCGCGCACCGGGCGAGGGGCGATGCGGCGTCCGGCGAGGAACGGGCTCTTGGGGGGTCGGGGTGTCTTCTTCATGGCGGTTAGCGAAACTACCATCCCACGGGCCCGCCGGGGAATCGCCGCAGGGAAACGAGCCCCGGGACCACGGCGGCCGCGATAGCCCGGTATCATTCCGGGGTCTTGTCCGAGCCGCTTCTCTCCGTCCGGAACCTCACGGTGACCTTTCCGGCGGGGAACGGAGCGCCGGTCGTGGACGGCATCTCCTTCGACGTCCGGCCTGGCGAGATCGTGGCCCTGGTCGGCGAGTCGGGGTCCGGAAAGAGCGTCACCGCCTTCGCCCTCCTGGACCTCGTGCCAGAGCCGGGCCGGACGACGGGAGGGGAGATCGTCTTCGAGGGGAGGGACGTCCGCGGCCTGCCGCCGGCCGACCTCAGGAAGGTCCGCGGCGGGGGGATCGGTCTGGTCTTCCAGGAGCCGGGGAGCGCTCTCGACCCGGTCCGGACGATCGGGGTCGAGCTGGCCGGCGTCCTCAGGCGCCACCGCGGGCTCTCCCGCGCGGAGGCGCGCCGCGCCGCGGTGGAGTGGCTCCGGCGGGTCTCGCTCCCGGAGCCCGAGCGAAGGCTGGACGACTATCCCCACCGGATGTCCGGAGGGATGAAGCAGCGGGCCACCATCGCCCTCGCGCTCGCGGGGGGGCCGCGGCTCCTCGTCGCGGACGAGCCGACGACCGCTCTCGACGTCACGATCCAGGCGCAGATCCTCGCGCTGCTGCGGCGCCTCAGGGACGAGCTGGGCCTCGCGGTCCTCCTGATCACGCACGACCTCGGCGTCGTCGCCGAGGTCGCCGACCGCGCGCTCGTGATGTACGCGGGGGAGATCGTCGAGGAGGCGGAGGTGGCGGAGCTGTTCGACGCGCCGGCCCACCCGTACACCCGGGGACTCCTCGCGTCCCGGCCGGATGCGGGGGGAGCGCCGGGGGCCCGTCTCGTGGCGATCGCGGGGAGCGTGCCCGAGCCGGGGAGCCGGGGAGCGGGGTGCCTCTTTGCGCCGAGGTGCCCCGAGGCGGTCCCCGGTTGCCTGGCTGCCAGGCCCTCCCTCAGGGAAGTGGCGCCCGGTCACCGGGCCGCCTGCATCCTGGCCGCGGGGCCCGGAGGGAAACCATGAGCGGGCCGCTCCTCGAGGTCGCCGGGCTCCGGAAGGACTTCGTGTCCGCGGGCCGCTTCGGCAGGGGGGCGCGGTCGCGGGTCGCCGCGGTGAGCGACGTCTCCTTCGCCGTCGACGCCGGCGAGACGCTCGCCCTCGTCGGCGAGTCAGGGTCCGGAAAGACGACGGCCGTCCGGATGGTGCTCCGGCTGATCGAGCCCGACGGGGGGACGATCCGGTTCGACGGCGTCGACTGGCTCTCCCTCCCGATCGGGGAGCTGAACCGCCAGCGCCGGAAGGTGGGGGTGGTCTTCCAGGACCCGGCGACCTCCCTCGACCCGCGGATGAACGTGGAGCAGATCGTGACGGAGCCGCTCGTGATCCACCGGGTCGGCGACCGGAAGGAGAGGCGGCGGCGCGCCGTGGCGCTTCTCTCCGCGGTGGGGATCCCGGAGTCCGCCCTGGAGAGGCGCCCCGTGGAATTCTCCGGCGGCCAGCGGCAGCGGATCGCCATCGCACGGGCGCTGTCGACTGCCCCGAAGCTCCTGGTCCTGGACGAACCGATCTCGGCCCTGGACGTCTCGGTGAGGGCCCAGGTCCTCAACCTCCTCGCGGACCTGAGCGAGAGCTCGACCCCCCGGCCCGCGACCCTCTTCGTCGGCCACGACCTCTCGGTGGTCGCTCACGTGGCGCACCGGACGGCGGTGATGTACCTTGGCAGGATCGTGGAGGAGGGGCCGACCGGAGAGCTCTTCCGGACCCCGCGGCACCCGTACACGGCCCTTCTCCTCGCCTCCCAGCCCCGGAGGTCGCCGTCCGAGCGCCGGCCGCCGGAGGGAGCCTCGGTGGCCGGGGAGCCGGCGTCGGCCGCCTCGATCCCTCCGGGCTGCGCCTTTCACCCTCGCTGCCCGGTGGCCACCGCCCGCTGCCGGGAGGAGGTCCCCCCGGAAACGGGAAGCCTTGCTGCCGGGGGCGGCCCGCGGCGTTTTGCCTGCTTCCAGCCGCTCTCGTGAGCGGTGTCGACTTCGCTGGCCGGGAAACTTCTGGCCCCCGGTTTTCGTACCCTTTCCGTGTCCCGCGCGTGGAAATCCAGGAGGCGAAACATTGAAACAGAATGAGTTGGGGACCTGCGTCGGCCGGATTCTGGCCGTTGTGCTCGCGACGGGCGTCGCCCTCGGCCCCTCCGGGGCGGCGGCGGACTCCGTGACGGTGCCGCTCGACGCCTCTGCCAGGCGAACCGAGCCGCTGCCGAAGGGCGAGAAGATCGAGCTGTCCCTCCGCCAGGTGATCGCGCTGGCGCTGTCCAACGCGCTGGACCTGAACGTGGCGTCGTACACCTACGACAAGTCCGCCTTCTCGTTCGCCGGGACCCGCGGGATCTTCGACCCGAACCTCGAGCTGGACCTGAACGCCAGCGGCTCGGAGTCCCCGGTCGTCGCCACCTACCTGCCGAGCGACACGAAGAACCAGAACGCGAACGCGTTCATCACGGGCCTCCTGCCGTGGGGCACGACCTACAAGGGGGGATGGACGAACACCAGGTCGGATTCCCCTAGCTCGTACATCATGATCAACCCGTCGCTCACCTCCACGCTCGCGGGGAGCATCAGCCAGCCCCTCCTGCGGAACTTCGGCCGCGACGTGAACGAGCGGCTGGTCGTCCAGGCGCGGATCGCCCGGGACCAGTCGGCCTGGGGTTTCGTGGTCTCGGTCCAGACCGCGGTCCAGACGGTCGAGAACGCCTACTGGGACCTCCTCTACTCCCTGGAGAACCTGAAGGCCAAGCAGGAAGCCCTCGACCGCGCCAAGGACTTCAACCGGATCACGAGGATCAAGATCGACGTGGGGGCCCTCGCCCCGATCGAGATCGTCCAGACCGAGGTGACGATCGCGCAGCGGGAGCAGGACATCATCCTGGCCGAGGGACAGATCGGAGACGCCCAGGACAAGCTGAAGCGGATCCTGAACGTCAAGGGACAGGTCGAGTGGGACCGGCGGATCGTCCCGACGGACCGCCCGACCGTCACCCGGCTCGAGCTCGACGTGGACAAGGGGATCGAGACCGCGCTCGGGCTCCGGCCCGAGGTGAAGCAGGCGGTCGTCGACATCGACTCCAAGAAAGTCGGCCTCGTCTACAACCGGAACCAGCTGAAGCCGCGGCTCGACCTGGCCGCGAGCTACGGCCTCTCGGGACTGGGCGCGCAGAAGGCGTCCCTCTCCAGCTGCAGCATCGCGAACGTCTCGGTCTCCGACTGCGTCGCCTTCGGCGGTCAGGTCATCGTCACCCCCCTCAACCTCAACTACTCCGACGCCCTCTACCAGATCCGGCGCGGAGACTTCCCGTCCTGGAACGTCGGCCTCGTCTTCACCGTCCCGATCGGGAACCGCGCCGCGAAGGCGAATGCCGCGATGGCGGCGACCGACCTGGAGCTCTCGCGGACGAACCTGGCCATCCTCCGGCAGAACCTCCAGCTCGAGGTCCGGGCCGCGGCCCGGGCCGTCGACACCGCCTACCGGTCGGTCCTCGCCGCGCGGAAGTCGCGCGAGCTGGCCGAGAGGAACCTCGACGCCGAGGAGAAGAAGTTCCAGAATGGGATGACCACCTCGTTCCAGGTGGCCCAGATCCAGAACGACCTGACGACGGCCCGCTCGAACGAGCTCCAGGCCATCACGAGCCACCTCAAGGCGATCGTGGCCTGGCACAAGTCGGTCGGCGACCTCCTCCCGTGGAAGGAGATCACGATCGCCGGCCTTCCCGTGACGACGGCGGCGACCCCCGCCGAAGAGGGAGGCGTTCGTTGAACCCTGGCCAGGCGGTGGCCGGGGTCTTCTCGGAGCCGGGGAAGACCTTCGAGGGACTCGTCGCCCGGCCCACCTGGTGGCTGCCGTTCGTCCTCCTGATCGCCGCGGTCGGGGGGTCGATCGTCGTGGCCACCCCCAAGGTCGACACCGGGCAGACGGTGCGGGAGGCCTTCGAGAAGCGCGCCGAGAGAACGGGCGCGAAGGTCCCCGAGAGCCAGATCGCCGAGGCGGCGGAGCGGTCGAGGAAGTTCGCCTGGCTCGGGGCGCCGATCGGGACCCTCTTCGTCGCCGTGGCGTTCTTCGCGATCGCCGGAATCCTCCTGGGGGCGGCGAAGGCGATGGGCGGGGAGCTCGGATACGCGCAGATGCTCGCGATCTACGGCCACTCCGGCCTCCCGAACGTCGGAGGGGCCCTCCTCTCGATCCCGATCTTCCTGACCCAGCCGGACGCGTCGCTCACACAGCAGGCGGCCCAGCGGGTCGTCGTGTCGAACCTGGGGGCTCTCCTTCCGTCGGACACCGCCCCGGCGCTCCTGGCGGCGGCATCCTCCCTCGACGTCTTCGCGCTCTGGAGCCTCGCCCTGCTGGTGGTCGGGTTCCGGCGCATTCCGGAGCTCTCGCCGGGGTCGGCCACCGCGATCCCGATCGTCCTCTGGGGGCTCTGGGTGGCGGCGAAGGTCGGCTGGAGGGTCGTGGTCGCATGAGCGGCGAGACCTTCACTCCCGCTCCCGCTCCGGCCCTGATCGACATGAAGGGCCTCGAGAAGACCTACGTGGTGGGCGAGGAGAAAGTCCGTGCCCTCCGGGGAGTGACCTTCTCGATCGAGCGCGGCGAGTACGTCGGTATCATGGGCCCGTCCGGCTCGGGGAAGTCGACTCTCATGAACCTGATCGGCTGCCTGGACACGCCGACCGGCGGCTCCTACTTCCTGAACGGGAACGCGGTCCAGGCGATGACCGACGACGACCTCGCGCGGGTCCGGAACCGGGAGATCGGGTTCGTCTTCCAGACCTTCAACCTCCTCCCCAGGACCAGCGCCCTCCAGCAGGTGGAGCTCCCGCTCGTCTACTCGGGCGTGCCCCGGAAGGAGCGGCGCGAGCGGGCAGAGAAGGCGCTCGAGCACGTCGGCCTCTCCGACCGGGCGCACCACAACCCGAACGAGCTCTCGGGGGGGCAGCGCCAGCGCGTCGCGATCGCGCGGGCCCTCGTGACGACCCCCTCGCTCCTCCTCGCCGACGAGCCCACGGGCAACCTCGACTCGGCGACGGGCGAGGAGATCATGCGGCTCTTCGGCGAGCTGAACGCCCAGGGGAACACGATCATCGTCGTCACGCACGAGGAGGACATCGCCGAGCGGATGCGCCGGATCATCCGGATCCGCGACGGCCTGATCTTCGACGACGTGCCGAACGTCCCCCGGGAGCGGAGCTAGCCGCCGCCAGCGCGGGCGTTTCTGCCCCCGACTCGCCGGCGGGGCAGGGAGTCAAGTGCCTGCCCGTGCTAGAGTTCCGCCTGGAGGGAGCAGTGAGCCCGACGATCCTTCGTGTGGCTTCGTTCCGGTTCTACTTCTTCTCCAGGGAGGAGCGTCGGCTCCACGTGCACGTCCAGTCACCCGACGGAGAAGCGAAGTACTGGATCGACCCGCAGATCCAGCTGGCTGAGAACGTGGGGCTGAGCCCGGCCACCCTGAGGCGAATCGAGAGGCTGGTGAAGGAACATGAAGGCGAGATCCGAAAAGCGTGGCGTGACCACTTCGGCGGTTGAGGTCACCAACATCTCGGTGAACGGATTCTGGCTCCTGGTCGGACCGGAGGAGGTGTTCCTTTCCTTCAGCGCTTTCCCGTGGTTTCGCCGGGCCACCGTCGAGCAGATCGCCGCCGTCACGCTTCCTTCCCAGGGGCACCTGTACTGGCCCGACCTCGATATCGATCTCGCCGTCGAGTCGATTCGTGACCCGGCCGCCTTCCCGCTTGTATCGGGGACGCCAGAGAGAGCCGGAAACGCCGCTCGCTCCTGAACCAGTCAACGTCAGAGCCGGCGCGACAGATCCTCTAGATTCGCGACGGACCGACTCTCCTCTATTCCCGGTCGTACCAGATCGGGTCCGGGAAGGAGAGCCGGCAGGGCTCGCCCTCGCCGAAGGGAGCCTCGCGGCGGTTCTTCTGGACCCTCACCTCCACGGCCCCGATCGCGATCCGGTAGTCCACCGTGTCGCCCAGGTAGGCCCGCCGCCGGACGGTCCCGAGGACGCCCGTGTCGCGGCTCAACCCTACCTCGGAGGGGCGGCACGCCAGGGTCATTCGCCTCCCCGGCACGCCGCCGGTCGAGACCGGGAACGGCCCGGCCTCCCGCGCCCCCTCGACCCAGGCGGAGCCGCCCTCCACCTCCACCGGGAGGAAGTTCGAGAGCCCGATGAACCCGAAGACGAAGCGGCTCGCCGGGCGGCGGTAGATCTCGAGGGGAGTCCCGACCTGCTGCGCCACCCCGTCCTTCATCACGAGGATCCGGTCCGAGAGGGCCATCGCCTCGGTCTGGTCGTGCGTGACGAAGACGATCGTGAAGCCGAACTGCCGCTGCAGGTCCTTGATCTCGAACCGCATCTCCTCACGGAGCTTCGGATCGAGGTTCGACAGGGGCTCGTCGAGGAGCATCACGGAGGGGTTGATGGCGATCGCCCGCGCCAGCGCGATCCGCTGCTTCTGCCCGCCCGACAGCTCGTTCGGGAAGGTCCGCTCCACGCTCGCGAGGCCGGTGTAGCGGATCGCCCGGCCGGCCCGCTCGGCGATCTCGGACTTCGGCAGCCCCCGGATCTGGAGGGGGAACGCCACGTTGTCCCAGACCGAGAGGTGCGGCCAGACGGCAAAGGCCTGGAAGACCATCCCGAAATTCCGCTTCTCGGGCGGGACGTAGTAATTGCGGACGCAGGAGGAGAGGAGCTGACCGCCGACCGAGAGCTCGCCCTCGTCCAGGTCCTCGAACCCGGCGATCATCCGGAGGGTCGTCGTCTTGCCGCACCCCGAGGGGCCTAGCATCGAGAAGCACTCCCCCTTCTCGATCGAGAGGGAGAGGTCGTCCACCGCGGTCACGCGGCCGAATCGCTTCGTCACGTGGCTCAGGACGAGGTGGCTCACGCCTGGTCCCCCGGCACGGTGGTGCGGGTGATCCGCTTGATGACGACCTGCCCGACCACGATGATCGCGAGGGCCACCGTCGCCAGCGTCGCGGCGTAGACCGTCTCGCCGTCCTCGTTCAGCGTGTAGATCGCCACCCCGATCGTCCGCGTGGTCGGCCCGTAGAGGAGGACGGAAGTCGTCAGCTCCCGGAGCGCGGGCAGGAAGATCAGGAAGAACGCCGCGACCATCCCCGGCTTGATCAGCGGGATGACGATGTCCCGGAGGGCCTGCCAGTGGGTCGCCCCGGACGCGCGGGCCGCCTCCTCCAGCGAGTCGTGGACCTGCTCCAGGGCGGCCGAGTTCGACTTCAGCGAGAACGCCATGTACCGGGCGACGTAGGCGACGAAGATGATCCAGGCGGTGTTGTAGAGGTTCACGCCGAACTTCCCGCTCCACATCAGGATCACGCCGAGGGCGATGACCGTGCCGGGCACCGAGAAGGGGAGGACTCCCAGGAACTCCAGCAGGAACTTCCCGCGCACCTTCATCTTCACGATCACGTACGAGATGAGCGTCCCGACGAGCATCGTGACGAAGGCGGCCCCGAGGGAAAGATAGAAGCTGTTCCAGATGGCGTCCCTGGTCATCTTCCAGTCGAACAGGATGTACTTCAGGTTGTCGAGGCTCATGTTCGAAAGGGTGAACGAGACCCCGTACGTCTTCAGCGTTCCCACGAGGACGATCGTGACGGTCGGGAGGACCACGGTCACCAGGATGTAGAGGATGCTCAGGATCAGCAGCGGGACCTTCAGGCCGCGCAGCTTCAGGACCATGGGCCGCATGCTCTTCCCGGAGATCACCTGGAACCGGCCGGCCTTCAGGAGGAGGCTCTGGGCCCAGAGAATCACCCCGGCCGCCACGACGAGGATCGACGAGAGGATCGTCCCGGTCCGGATCGCCGTGAAGCTGCCGCCGCTCTGGTGGATCTTCTCGTAAATCTTCGTCGGGATGTTGTAGATCCCCACCTCGGTCCCGAGGATGGCCGGGACGCCGAAGTGGGAGAGGGAGTAGAGCGCGACGAGGAGGGCTCCCGCCGCGATGCTCGGGAGCATCAGCGGGAGCGTGATCCGCCGGGTGATCGTCAGGAGGCCGGCGCCCGAGATCCGCGCCGACTCCTCGAGCGTCGGGTCCATCCGCTCGAGCGCGCCGGAGACCTGGATGAAGACGAACGGGAAGAGGTACATCGTCTCGACGGCGATGATCCCGCCGAGGCTGTAGATGTCGAAGACGGGCCCGTCCAGGCCGAACGCGCCCGCCAGGGCCTTGTTGACGAAGCCGGAGCGAGGGGAGAGGAGCATCTTCCAGGCGAGGGCGCCGATGAAGGAGGGGAGCATGAAGGGGACGAGGAACAGGAGCTTCATCGTCTCCTTGAACGGGAGGTCGGTCCGCGAGACGAGCCAGGCGAAGAAGACGCCGATGATCGTCGAGAAGAAGGTGACCCCGGCGGCGATGACGACGGAGTTCCGGAGCGCCTCGTAGGTGTCGGGCTTCCGGAGGATCGCCAGGACCTCCTTGACGTTCGGGGAGCCGTCGACGACCAGGGCCGTCCAGAAGATGAGGAGGACCGGGATCGCCACGACGACGACCAGGACGACGACCGAGAGCGCGAGGAGGACCTCGGCCGCGCCGAACCGGGGGCCGTTGCCGGCGGCGCCGGCCGGGGCGGACGGGCCGCTCGCGCCGGTCACCGGAGGCCCTCCTTCGCGAGCGCGGCGGCGTCGAACCACTTCACGTCGTGGAGCCGGATCGCGACCGGCTCCCCCTCGCGCAGCACGAGGCCGGCCCTCTCGGCCGCTCCGACGTCCTGCAGGACGCGCAGCTCCGTCCCCCCGGCGTCGATGCGGCAGTCGATCGACGCCCCGAGGAAGACCGCCCGCTTCAGGACGCCGGCCGCGTGGCGCTCGGCGTCCCCGGAGGAGGCCGGAGAGAGGGCGATGTCTGTGGGACGGCACCCCGCGACGAGGCGGTCGGCGGCGGGCCGGGCACCGCCGTCGGCCGGAGGAAGGGCCAGCGGGACGGCGGTCCCGCGGACGAAGTCCAGGCCGTCCCTCCGCTCCACGGGGATGAAGTTGGCGACGCCGAGGAACGAGAAGACGAAGCTGTCCCCCGGGTTCTCGTAGATCGTGTCGGGGGCCCCGACCTGGCGGACCCTCCCCCGGGCGTCCAGCACCGCCATCCGGTCGGAGATCGCGAGGGCGACCTCCTGGTCGTGCGTGACGTAGAGGATGGTCACGCCGGTCCTCCGCTGGAGGTCCTTGATCTCGAAGCGCATCTCCTCCCGGAGGTTCGCGTCGAGGTTCGAGAGCGGCTCGTCGAGGAGCATCACCTCGGGGTTCGAGACGAGGGCGCGGGCGAGCGCGACGCGCTGCTGCTGCCCGCCCGAGAGCTGGTAGGGGAGCCGGGCCTCGAGCCCCGAAAGGCCCACGTCCCGGATCGTCTGGGCCGCCCGCTCGGCGGCCTCGCCCTTCGCCACCTTGCGAATGACGAGGGGGTAGACGACGTTCTCGTACACGGTCTTGTGGGGCCAGACGGCGTAGTCCTGGAAGACGACGCCGACGTTCCGCCGCTCCGGAGGGGCGTGGACTTTTCGCGCCGGGTCCGACACGACCCGGGCCCCGATGGAAATGGCCCCGCCCGAGAGCCGCTCGAAGCCGGCGATGAGTCGGAGGACCACGGTCTTGCCGCAGCCGGAGGGGCCGAGGAAGGTGAAGCACTCCCCGTCCCGGACGGCGAGCGAGAGGCCTTCCATGACGGTGTGGCGCCCGAAGCTCCTGGAGACCTCCCGCAGCTCGACGCCCGCCATCGCGGGAGGCTACTTCGCCTTCATGATCGCGTCGAACTTCTCGAGGATCGCTTCCTTCTCGGCCATCGTCTTGAGGTAGTCGAGCTTCATCGCCCGGCCGACCGCCTCCTCCGTGGAGGCGAGGCCCAGCTCCTTCGGGAGCGCGACGTCGGAGCGGATCGGGAGCGTCCCGGTGGAGGCGATGATCGTCTGCCCGTCCTTCGAGAGGAGGAAGTCGATGAACTTCTCGGCCGCCTTCCGGTTCGGCGTTCCCTTGACGATCGCGACCGGGCTCGGGATCACGAGCATCTCCTTCGGGAAGGCGAGGCCCAGGTTGGCCCCCTTGCGTATCTTCTCGACGGCGATGTAGTCGGGCGCGAGGGTCACCAGGAGGTCGCCGGAGGCGGTGTCGTCGACGACCTGGCCCGAGCCCTGGCCGACGAGCGCGCCGTTCCTGCGGAGCTTCTGGATGTAGTCCCACCCGAACGTGTTCACGAGCAGCGAGACGCTGACGAACGAGGTCCCCGAGAGGGCTGGGTTCGCGATGCCGAGGCCGTTCCGGAACCGGGCGTCGAGGAGGTCGGGCCACGACTTCGGCGGCACGGCCACCTTCTTCGTGTTGTAGGCGATGCCGAGGGTGCCGAGGCGGGCCGGGGTGAAGAACCCGTCGGGGTCCTTCACTGGGCTCCTCACGTTCTGGGCCTCGGGCGAGACGTACTTCTCGAGCATCCCGTCCCTCTTGAGGGCGTAGAAGTCGGGGACCTCGCTGTGCCAGAGGACGTCCACGGTCATCCTCCCGGACTGCCGCTCGGCGGCCACCTTCGCCATCAGCTTCCCGGCGCCGGCCGAGTAGTAGTCGAAGGCGATCTCCGGGTGCCTCTTCTGGAACTCGTCGCGCAGCTTCCCGATCAGGCTCTCCTTCATGGAGGTGTAGACCATCAGCTTCTCGGCGCCGTTCGCCGCTCCCGCGAGGCCGGCGACTCCGGCGACGGCCAGGGCCATCCCGATGATCGATCCTCTGACGACCGCGTTCTTCCGTTTCATCTTCGTCTCCTCTTCGGTGCCGGGGAGTGGGGGCCGGTGTGCCGCGCCGCCGCGCGGCCGCCGGGCGGGGCTGCGGCGATCCCCTCGGCGTCAGCGCAGCGGGCCGAACGACACGGAGGCTGCGGCCGCCCGGGCGATCTCGAGAAGGGGCCTCGGCATGACGCCGAGCAGCAGGATACCGGCCGCCACCAGGACGTAGGCGGCTCCGGCGAGCGGGTCCTCCTCGGGGATCTCCACCTCGTGTCCGGGCTCCTTCATCCAGAGGTAGTAGATGACCCGGAAGTAGAACCCGACGGAGATGAGGCTGCCGAGGATACCGACGAGCGCGAGCGGCATCAGGCCGGCCGCGATCGCGGAACGGAAGACGAGGAACTTCCCGATGAAGCCGACGGTGGGCGGGAACCCGGCCAGCGAGACCATCGAGAGGGAGAGGATCGTCGCCGCGAAGGGGCGCCGCCGGCCCATCCCGGCCAGGTCGGAGAGCGAGTGGGCCTCCTTCTCGCCGGCCGAGAGGACGGCCGAGGAGAGGAAGGCGGCCGCGTTCGTGAGAATGTAGCCGGCCAGGAAGACGAGCAGGCCCTCGAAGGCGTCGGAGTTGAAGGTCGCGAGCGCGATGGCGGCGTACCCCATCTGCGCGATGCCGGAGTAGGCGAGCATCCGCTTCACGTCCCGCTGCGAGAGCGCGACGATGTTCCCGAAGAGGATCGACGCCACGGCCAGGATGCCGAGGAGGGGCTGCCACGGGTCGCCCAGGCCATTCGGGGCGAGGGCGCCGAGGATCCGGACCATGACGACCATCGCGGCCGCCTTCGGTGCCGTGGAGAGGAACGTGACGGCCGGCGTCGTCATCCCCTGGTAGACGTCCGGCGCCCAGGAGTGGAACGGGACGAGCGCGATCTTGAACGAGAGGGCCGCCACGATGGCGAGGAGGCCGGCGGAGAGGAGGGGGTCGAGGAGGAGGCTGTGCCCCAGGGCCGCCTCCCGGATGGCGATCAGGTTCGTCGAGCCGACCCGGCCGTAGACGGTGGCCACGCCGAAGAGGAGGAAGGCCGAGGCGACCGCCCCGACGAGGAAGTACTTCATCGCCGACTCGACCGACTCGGCGGTCTCGCGGTACCAGGCGGCGAGGACGTAGAGGCCGAACGACATCATCTCGAGGCCGATGAAGACGACGAGGAGGTCGGAGCCCTTGACCATGAGCGTCAGGCCCGCGGTCGACCAGAGGAGGAGGGCGTAGAACTCGCCCTGGTTCTTCCGGTCCCGCTCGAGGAGGGCGGCGCCGCCCAGGACGGCGAGCGTCGCCGCGCTGATGGCGGCCAGGTCGACGAATCGGGTCAGGTCCGAGGCCTCGATCGCCTTCGAGAAGAAGGTGCCGCCGAGGTAGTGGCCCGCCCAGTTCGCGCCGAAGAGCCCCGCGAGCGCGACGTAGGGGAACGCCGGCCGGAGCGGGCGCGCGAAGGCGTCCAGCAGGACGAGCAGCAGGCCGAACACCGAGAGGACGATCTCGGGGCCGACGGCGGCGAGATCCGCGGAGGTGAGGTTCAGGGTCACGGGACCATCCTCAGGTGGGCGATCTGGACGACAAAGTCGGCCGACGTCCTCACCAGGTTCAGCAGCGGGGCGGGGGCCACCCCGAACCAGACGATGCCGGCGACGAGCGGAAGGGCGCCGGCCAGCTCCCAGCCGTTGATGTCGGTCAGGCCGCGGTTCGCGGAGTTCCTGTCGGGGCCCCAGAAGACCTTCTGGACCAGCGTCAGGAGGTAGATCGCGCCCAGGATCAGCCCCGTGGAGGCGATCGCGCACCAGACGACGCTCCGCTGGAAGACCCCTCCCAGGATCAGGAACTCGCCCACGAAGCCGTTCAGGCCGGGGAGGCCCACGGAGCCGAGGGCGGCGATCACGAAGAGGGTCGTCGTGACCGGGACGTGGGTCGCCACGCCGCCGTAGTCGGACATCTCCCGCGTGTGGCGCCTTTCGTAGAGGACGCCGACGAGGAGGAAGAGGAGGCCGGTGGTCAGGCCGTGGCCGATCATCTGGAACATCGCGCCGGAGATCGCGGCCGCGTTGCCGGCGACGATCCCGAGGACGACGAGGGCGAGGTGGCTCACCGAGGAGTAGGCCACCAGCTTCTTCATGTCCTTCTGCGCCGCGGCGACCCAGGCCCCGTAGACGATGCCGATCAGCGCCAGCGCCGCGATGAACGGAGTGAAGCGGAAGGTGGCGCCCGGGAAGAGGGGGAGGGCGAACCGGAGGAGGCCGTACGTCCCCAGCTTCAGGAGGACGCCGGCCAGGATGACCGAGCCGCCCGTGGGAGCCTCCACGTGGGCGTCCGGGAGCCACGTGTGGAGCGGGAAGAGCGGGACCTTCACCAGGAAGGCGAGGGCGAACGCCCAGAAGAGGAAGTTCTCCTGGCGTATCGACAGGTGCCAGGCGCCGGACGCGGCGGCCGGGATCCAGTCGAGGAGCGAGAAGCTCTGGAAGTGGGTCGCCTGGGCGTGGACGCCGCCCAGGAAGAGGATCCCGACCAGCATCAGGAGGGACCCCGCCAGCGTGAAGAGGACGAACTTCATCGTGGCGTAGATCCGGCGCTTGCCGCCCCAGATGCCGATGATGAAGTACATCGGGATCAGCATCACTTCCCAGAAGACGTAGAAGAGGATCGCGTCGAGAGCGACGAGGCTCCCCAGCATCCCTGTCTCCAGGAAGAGGAAGGCGGCGACGTAGCCCTTCCAGCGGTCGATCTTCTGGCCGCACGCTACGAGGAGGACGCAGACCGAGAGGACCGTGGTCAGCAGGATCAGCGACAGCGAGAGGCCGTCGATGCCCATCAGGTACCGGATGCCGAAGCGCGGGATCCAGTGGCGATCGACGAGGAACGATTCGATGCCGACGACCCGGGGGTCGAACCGCTGGAGGAGGAGGGCCGAGACGGCGAGGGTCGCGCCCGAGAAGAGGAGGCCGACGGCGCGGATCGCGTTCTTCGCGTTCCCCGGGACGAGGGCCAGGAGGAGGCCGCCGATCGACGGGAGGAAGACGAGCGTCGTCAGGATGTCGGCGCCGAGGAGGTCGAAGGGAGCGGATTCAGTCATCGCGGCCTTACCGGATCCAGACGTAGAGGGTGAACGTGAGCACGCCCAGCGTCAGCGTCAAGATGTAGTTTCGAACGTTCCCCGTGGTGAAGAAGCGCGCCAGGTCGCCGGTCAGCTCGACCAGGAAGGCCGAGGCGTTGATGACCCCGTCGATCACGAGGGCGTCGAACCCTCGCCACAGGGCGGTCCCGATCTTCCGGAAGGGCTCGAGGACGAGCGCCTCGATCCCCTCGTCGACGTTCCACTTGTTCGCGACGATCGGCCCGAGCGGGCCCGTACCGCGGTAGAAGGCGTCGGCCTGCACGCTCGGCACCTGGGGAGTGGCGCCCGCGGCGCCGTACCACCGCCAGGCGACCAGGATCCCGGCCGCCGCGACGGCCACCGACATCCCCATCAGGAGGTACTCGGTCGCGATCGAGACCTCGTGCGGGTGGGAGGCCGCGAGCGACGGAGCGAGGAACCGCATGAAGGTGTTGCTGCCGCCCAGTACCTCCGGGACCCCCAGGAACCCGAGGCCGAGCGCGCCGGCCGCGAGGACCCAGAGCGGCACCGTCATCGTGGCGGGGGACTCGTGGATGTGGCCCTCCGCCTCCTTCGAGCCGCGGAACGTCCCGAAGAAGGTCATCCGCGCCAGGCGGAACATGTAGAAGGCGGTCATCCCGGCCGTCACGAGGCCGACCGCGAAGAGGCCGGGGTGGCCGGCGCC
The DNA here is from genome assembly GCA_903845115.1 of uncultured Acidobacteriota bacterium. Lineage (GTDB taxonomy): Bacteria > Acidobacteriota > Thermoanaerobaculia > UBA5066 > UBA5066 > CAIMWE01. The sequence continues at coordinate 150,193 of CAIMWE010000022.1, forward strand.
GAACGCCGCGCCCAGGATCTGGTCCTTGGAGAAGAAGCCGGCCAGCGGCGGGATCCCGGCGATGGCGACCGTGGCGATCATCATCGTCCAGTAGGTCTGCGGGATCTTCGGCCTCAGGCCCCCCATGGCCCGCATGTCCTGCTCGTGGTGCATCGCCATGATGACCGAGCCCGAGCCGAGGAAGAGGCAGGCCTTGAAGAAGGCGTGGGTGAAGACGTGGAACATCCCGGCGCCGAACGCCCCGACGCCGCAAGCCAGGAACATGTACCCGAGCTGCGAGACCGTGGAGTAGGCCAGGACCTTCTTGATGTCGTTCTGGGCGAGGCCGATCGAGGCCGCGAAGATCGCGGTCGCGGCGCCGACCCAGGCCACGACCGTGAGAGCGTCGGGGGCCAGGACGAAGACCGCGCTGCACCGCGCCACCAGGTAGACGCCGGCCGTGACCATCGTCGCGGCGTGGATGAGGGCCGAGACGGGGGTCGGGCCCGCCATGGCGTCGGGGAGCCAGACGTAGAGGGGGACCTGCGCGCTCTTGCCGCAGGCGCCCAGGAAGAGGAGGAGGCAGACGGCGTAGACGGAGAGCGGGGCGTGGCCGTTCATCGCGCCGTGCCGGGCCATGTCCACGAACGAGAAGTCGGCGGTCCCGAAGAGGGCGAAGATCCCGAAGATCCCCAGGACCATCCCGAAGTCACCGACCCGGTTCGTGACGAACGCCTTCTTCCCGGCGGCCGCGGCGAAGTCCTTGTCGTAGTAGTAGCCGATCAGGAGGTAGGAGCAGAGGCCCACGCCTTCCCACCCGATGAAGAGGACCGGGAGGCTGTTCGCCATCACCAGCGTCAGCATGGAGAACATGAAGAGGTTCAGGTAGGCGAAGAACCGGCCGAACCCCTCCTCGTCCTGCATGTAGCCGACGCTGTAGAGGTGGATCAGCGTCCCGACGAAGGTGACGAACGAGAGCATCAGCGCCGAGAGCGCGTCGAGGCGGAACGCGATATCGAGGACGTAGGGGCCCGCCGACATCCAGCGGTAGGCGGTCTCCACGACGGCCGGGAGGCCGTTCTCGGAGGCGAGCGACTCGCGGACGAAGGGGACGACGACGCCGAGAGCCAGGACGCACGAGAGGCCGGTCGCCCCGACGCCGACGACACCGTGGAAGAGGCGCTGCCAGTACGGGAGGGCCGGCACCGAGGGACCGTGCCCGTGAGCGCCGTGGCTGTCGTGACCGTGCCCGGCGGGATCGTCGTGGCCGTGGCCGCCGCCGTGGGGAGCGTGGCCGTGGTCTCCGTGGCCGGCGTCGGGGTGGGCTTCCCGCCAGGCGGCGGTCCGGCCCGCCGCGCGCTGCCACCCGGCGATCAGGGCGACGAGCCCGTTCACCAGGAAGCCCGCGAGGGGGAGCGCCGGGATGAGCCAGAGCGGATAGGTCATCGTCTCTTCCCCTCTACCACTTCAGGAAGTTGATCTTGTCGACGTCCACCGTCTGGCGGGCGCGGAAGAGGGCGACGAAGATCGCGAGCCCGATCGCGGCCTCGGCGGCCGCGATCGCGATGACGAAGAAGACGACCATCTGGCCTGCCGCGTCGCCGCGCATCCGGGCGTAGGTGAGGAAGAGGAGGTTGACCGCGTTCATCATCAGCTCGATCGACAGGAAGATCGAGAGGGCGTTCCGCTTCAGCAGGGCGCCCGCCAGGCCGATGGCGAAGAGGATCGTCCCGACGACGAGGTAGGCCGACGGGGCGACGGACATGACGGAGACGCCGGCCGCGGCCGCGGCGGACATCGTCGCGGGGTTCATTCGAACCTCCTCTTGGAGAGCAGGAGCGCCCCGACGACCGCGAGGAGAAGCAGGACCGAGAGAGCCTCGAACGGGAGAAGGTAGTCGGTGAAGAGGAGCCGGCCCAGCATCGGGATCTCGCCGTCGACCCCGGTGGCGGGAATGGCGTTCAGGCTGGCCGACACGGGGACCGGCGGGGCGCCGGACCTCCAGGTCACGCCGACGAGGATCCCCCCGAGGGCGAGGACGCTCACCGCGCTGAGGAAGCGGTGGACGACCCGGGTCTCCCTTTCGGCGGCCTCCTGGGTCAGGTTGAGCAGCATGATGACGAACAGGAAGAGGACCAGGATGGCGCCGGCGTAGACGATCACCTGCAGGGCCGCCACGAACGGCGCCGCGAGCAGGACCGAGAGGACCGCCAGGGCGAAGAAGGTGACGACGAGCGAGAGGACGCTCTTCACCGGGGTCTTCTGGAAGAGCATCGCGAGGGCCGAGACGATCGCCACGGCCGAGGCGGCGGCGAAGACGAGGAGCTCTCCGTTCATCAGAACTTGCCTCCGCCGGCCAGGACCAGCCAGCCGGTCCACAGGAGGTTCAGGAGCGACAGGGGGAGGAACGCCTTCCACCCGAGGGCCATCAGCTGGTCGTAGCGGAAGCGGGGGAGCGTCCACCGGACCCAGATGAAGAGCCAGATGAAGCAGAAGGTCTTCACGGCGAAGATCCCGATCGAGGCGATCCCGCCCCAGAGGCCGGTCAGCGCCAGGCCCGGGAGCGACCAGCCGCCGAAGTAGAGCGTCACGATGAGGGCGGAGGCGGCCACCAGGTTCGCGTACTCGCCCATGAAGAACATGCCGAACTTGAAGGCCGAGTACTCGGTGTGGAACCCGGCCACCAGCTCGGCCTCGGCCTCGGCCAGGTCGAACGGGAGGCGGTTCGTCTCGGCGAAGGCGGAGACGACGAAGATGATGCAGCCGAGGAGCTGCGGGATGCAGTTCCAGAGGTGGGTCTGCTGGTACTCCACGACCGCCGGCAGGCGGAGCGAGCCGGCCGCGAGGAAGACGCCGGTCGCCGCGATCCCCATCGCCAGCTCGTAGCTGATGATCTGCGCCGACGAGCGGATGCCGCCCATCAGCGAGAACTTGTCGTTCGACGACCAGCCGGCCAGGACGATCCCGTAGACGCCGAGGGACGTCAGGGCGAAGACGTAGAGGATGCCGACGTTCACGTCCGCGATGATCAGCGGGATGGTGTGCGTCACCCCCCCGATCGTCAGCGGGATCTGTGACCCGAACGGGATCACCGCGAAGGTGGTCAGGGCCGGGATCATCATGATGAGGGGCGCCAGGTTGTAGAGGAGGCGGTCCGCGTAGATCGGGACCATGTCCTCCTTCATGAACATCTTCACGACGTCGGCCAGCGCCTGGAAGAGCCCGAACGGCCCGACGCGGTTCGGTCCGGGGCGGTCCTGGATCAGGGCCGCGCCGCGCCGCTCGAGGAGGACGAGGTTCGGGAGGAGCGCGGCCAGGACGACGGCCCAGACGAAGAGGATCTTCGCGATCGCCGCGATGGCGTCGAAGAGGAGTGGGTCCATCGGTGCCTCCCTACGCCTTTCCCGCGAGGGCGGGCAGCTTGTCGGTGTCGTCCACCGAGGTTCGCGGAGGCCGCAGGACGTCGTACGCGGCGGCCGGAGAGGACGAGGGCGGCAGGCCCGTGACCGCCGGCTCCTCCCACGTCAGCCCCTGGTAGGCGGGGACGGCGGCGGCCAGCTTCCCGAAGACGTGGGCGGCGGTCCAGCGCGTCTCGAAGGAGCCGAAGAGCCTTCCGAGGTGCAGGAGGACCTCCAGGTCGGTCCGGACGATCGGCGGCGGGACGAAGGCCGCGTCGAAGCGCTGGACCCGCCCCTGGACGTTCACGAAGCTCCCGTCCTTCCCGGTCATCCCGGAGACGGGGAGGACGACGTCGGCGACGTCGGTGAGGGGGTTTTCGACCCTGGCGTGGACGACCAGGAACTTCGCCTTCCGGAGCTTCGCGGCGAAGGCCGGGTCGGCGGTCCGCGCGGAGAACGCGGCGTCCGAGACGTAGAGGACGTCGGGGACGAGCGAGCCGGCCAGGATCTTCCCGAGCGCCGAAGCCCCGTCGGCCTTCCGGACCCCGGCGGCCTCGGCCCCCTTCGCGTTCGGCGCCGCGACGGTCCCCTTCACGAACCCGCCGTCGGCCCCCACGGCCTTCCGGTTCGGGATCCGGCGGAGCGGCCCCTGGTCCGCCTCGAACTCCACGTTCGGCGAGCCGACCGTCTTGCCGAAGAGCTCGGCGAGGAGCCAGTTCTCCTCCGTCGAGAGGTTCGCTGAGCCGAGGGCGACGATCGAGCCGGCCTGCGCGGCCTTCAGCTTCTCGTGGACGAGGCCCAGCGCCTCGCCCCAGTTCGTCTCCCTCCTTCCGGCCCCTCCGGGGGCCGAAGGAAGGGTGCCGTTCGGCACCAGCGGCTTCAGGAAGTCGCGGCCGTTCAGCGACTCGGCCAGGAACCGGCCGTGGTCGCAGAGCCAGAAGTCGTTGACCTCCGGGTTGACCCGCGGAAGGAAGCGGTGGACGACCTGGTCGCGGTGCTCCAGGGAGACATTGCAGCCGATCTCGCACCCCGGGCAGATCGAGGAGGTCTTGTCCAGCCACCAGACCCGCTTGCGGAACCGGAACTCCTTCGTCGTCAGGGCGCCGACGGGGCAGACGTCCGCGGTGCAGGCCGACCACTCGTTGTCGAGAATCCGCCCCTCGTGGGTCCAGACGATCGCATGGCCTCCGCGCTCGATCAGCGAGAGCTCCCCGGTGCCCGCGATCTCGCTGCAGAAGCGGATGCAGCGGGTGCAGTGGATGCACCGGGTCATGTCGGCGATGACGTGCGGCCCGATCTCGGTCCGGTCGTATCCCGGAGTCAGGCGGCGCGGCTCAGAGGTCCGGGAGACCGGCAGCCCGCCCGCCACGGCGTTGTCCTGCAGCTGGCACTCTCCCGCCTGGTCGCAGATCGGGCAGTCGAGCGGGTGGTTGATGAGGAGGAACTCCATCGTGGCGTTCCGGGCGGCCAGGGCCTTCTCGCTCGTCGCGCGGATCACCATGCCGTCCCGGATCGGGACGGTGCAGGAGGCCTGGACCTTCGGCATCCCGTCGATCTCGACCATGCACATCCGGCACTGCCCGACGATCGTGAAGCGAGGGTGGTAGCAGAAGTGGGGGACGTCGACGCCCGCGGCGCGGCACGCTTCGAGGGCGTTCGCGTCGTTCGGTACCTCCACGACGTTCCCGTCGACGGTGACTTTCGCCATCAGGAGTGGATCCCTTCTGCCATCCGCCCGGCGACCTTCTCCGTGACGTCGGACGGGGCGGTCAGGGCGAAATCGGGCGAAGCGGCCTTTGCCAGGCACGCCTCGAACTCGGGGCGGAACTTCGCGATGCCGGAGAGGACGGGGGCGATGGCAGCGTCGGAGAAGACGCAGATCGTCATCCCGTTCCCCATCTGGCTCGCCACCTGGACGAGGAGGTCGAGGTCCTGTCGCTTCCCCTGGCCGTTCACCACCCTCTTCAGCATCTTGTTCAGCCAGGGGGTCCCTTCGCGGCACGGCGTGCACTGGCCGCACGACTCGTGGGCGTAGAACTTGGAGATGTTCGCGACCGCCTTCGGGATGTCGGTCGTCTCGTCCATCACGATGATGGCGGCCGACCCGAGCATCGACTTCGCGGCGGCGACGCCGTCGAAGTCGAGCGGCATGCTCTGGACCTCTTCGGCCGTCAGCATCGGCGCCGACGACCCGCCGGGGATCACCGCCTTCAGCTTCCGGCCTCCCTTGACCCCGCCGGCCAGGGCCAGCAGCTCCAGGAAGGGGATTCCCATCGGCGCCTCGTAGACGCCGGGGCGCTCCACGTGGCCCGAGATGCAGAAGAGCTTCGGGCCGGTGTTCTTCTCGTTCCGGCCATAGGTCCTGAACCAGTCGGGCCCGCGGTCGAGGATGTGCTTGACGCAGCAGAGCGTCTCGACGTTGTTGACGACGGTGGGGGAGGCCCAGACGCCCGAGACGGCCGGGAACGGCGGCTTGATCCGCGGGTGGCCGCGCTTCCCCTCGAGGCTCTCGATGAGGGCGGTCTCCTCGCCGCAGATGTAGGCCCCGCCGCCCCGGTGGATCGTGAGGTCGAGGTCGAGGCCGCTCCCCTGGACGTTCTTCCCGAGCAGCCCCTTCGCGTAGGCCTCGTCGACGGCGGCGTTCAGGACCTCGGCCCCGTGGACCATCTCGCCCCGGATGTAGAGGTAGGCGTGCCTCACGCCCAGCGCGAAGCTGGCCAGCATCATCCCTTCCAGGATCTGGTGCGGGTCCTTCTCGATGAGGACCCGGTCCTTGAAGGTGCCGGGCTCCGACTCGTCGGCGTTGCAGAGGAGGTAGACCGGCTTGTTCCCGCGCTTCTCCTTCGGCGGCACGAACGTCCACTTCAGGCCGCACGGGAAGCCGGCGCCGCCGCGGCCGCGGAGGCCAGACGCCTTCACCAGGTCGGTCACCTTCGACGGGGTCCACTCGCCGGTGGCGATCCCCGCGAGGACCTTCTTCCACGAGGCGTACCCGCCGTCGGCGAGGTAGCCGTCGATCGCGGGGGAGTCGGGGCGGGAGATGCGGGCGAGGAGGACCGGCACGTACCCGGCGGGCCACATCTCGCTCATCTCAGCCCCCCGAGGAACTTCTGGAGATTGTCCTTCGTGATGATGGCGAAATCGTCGTCGTTCACCATCACGGCCGGCGCCTTGTCGCACTGCGCCAGGCACTCCACCTCGATCACGGTGAACCGCCCGTCGGCCGACGTCTCGCCCGGCTTCAGGTCGCCGAGGATCTTCCGGCACTCGGCGAACACCTCCTCGGCCCCCGCCAGGTGGCAGGAGATCGAGGTGCAGAACTGGATCAGGTGCTTGCCCACCGGGGCCCGGTTGTACATGGTGTAGAAGGTCGTGACCCCCCAGACGAAGGCGGGCGAGAGGCCGAGGAGGCCCGCCACGTAGTCGACCGCCTCCCTCGAGATCCAGCCGAACTCCCCCTGGGCGATCCAGAGGGTCGGCAGGAGGGCCGCCTGCTTCGTCGGGTAGCGGGTCAGCAGCTTCTCGAACCGGGCCAGGGCCTTCGGCGAGAAAGCGACCGCCTTGCCTGCGGAGAGAGCCCCGTGCTCGCCCACACGGGGGAGACCGGCCTGCTCGGAGACCGGGGTACCAGCGCCGCCGCTCATTCCCAGTCGAACGCTCCCTTCTTCCAGAGGTAAGCGAACCCGAGGAAGAGGACGCCCAGGAAGAGGACCATCTCGCCGAACATCGGCCAGCCGCCCTTCCGGAAGACCACCGCCCACGGGTAGAGGAAGGCCGCTTCCACGTCGAAGATGATGAACATCATCGCGACGATGAAGAACTTGACGGAGATCCGCTTTCGGCTCACGTCGAGGAGCGGAAGGCCGCTTTCGTAGGGCCCGAGCTTGCGTTTCGTCCTCACCTTGCGCCCCAGGAGGGCGTTCAGGAGCAGTAAGGCGACCGCGACGACTGCCGCGATGACCAACATCAGGAGGATGGGAAGGAAGGCTTCTGAAGTACCCATGCGGCGCTCGTGATACTTTTCACAAAGTTGGGGCGGTCGTCAACCCTCTTCGCAGGGACAAATCCCTCATTTTCGGCAGCGGCCCTCGTTCCGGCGTTTCAGTGCGCGGGGACGGTGGGGGCTGTCGTGAAGGGACTGCGTTCGCACGTCAGGACGGTCCTCGTGGTCGACGACGGTAGCGGGGACGGCACGGCCGAGGAGGCGTTCCGCGCGGGGGCCGTCGTCCTGGTGCGGAAGGTGAACGGCGGAAAGGGAACCGCCGTCCGCCAGGCGCTCTCCCTCCTCCTCCCCTGCGCCTTCACGCACGTCGCCTTCGTCGATGGGGACGGGCAGCACGACCCCGGCGACCTTCCGGCGCTCCTCGACGCCGCGCGCGAGGGGGCCGACTTCGTCATCGGGTCGCGGCTCGGGAGCCGCGGGGAGATGCCGGCCAAGAACTTCATCGCGAACGCGACGGGAGACCGGATCCTCTCGCGCATGACCGGCCTCGAGGTGGAGGACGGACAGTCGGGGTACCGGGTGGTCTCGGCGGAGCTCCTCCGGCCCCTGAAGCTCGCCTCGCGCCGCTACGCGATCGAGAACGAGATCCTGATCAAGGCCTCGCCCCGGGTCCGGAGGCTCGCCGTCGTCCCGATCCGGTCGATCTACGGCGACGGCCGCCGCCACTACCGGCCGTTCCGCGACACGTGGGTCACCTCCTGGCTCTCCGTCCACTTCAAGACCCTGGGAAGCGACCGGTCGTGAGCGTCCCCCGGCAGCCGGATCCGATCCTGACGGTCGACGTGGAGGAGTGGTTCCACGTCTGCGGGCACCCCGGATACGCCGACGTGGCCGCCTGGTCCGGGATGACCTCGCGCGTCGGCCCCTGCGTCGACATGCTCCTCGACCTGCTGGACGGGAGCGGCTCGCGGGCCACCTTCTTCGTCCTCGGGTGGGTCGCGCGCAGCCACCCCGGCCTCGTCCGGAGGATCGCCGACGCCGGGCACGAGATCGGCTGCCACGGCGACCTCCACCGCCGCGTCTTCGAGATGGGCCTCGACGAGTTCCGCGAGGACGTCCGGAGGGCGAAGGGGGTGCTGGAGCAGCAGGCGGGCGCGCCGGTCACCTCGTTCCGCGCCCCGGAGTGGTCGATGCGCTCGGCCTCGAACCCGGCCCTCGCGGTCCTGGTCGAGGAAGGGTTCCGGCTCGACTCCTCGCTCGTCGCCGCCCCGCCGGTGGGGGAGATCTCGAACCCGTCCCGCCCCGCCCTGCTCCAGACCTCAGCGGGGCCGATCCTGGAGGTCCCCACTCTTTCCGGGAGCTTCTTCTTCCGGCGCGCCATCCTGGGGGGCGGCGTCTGCTCGCGCCTCTCGCGCTTCTCCCGGGTGGAGGCGCTCATGGCCAGGGAGATGCGGTCCGGAGTCGCTCCGGTCCTCTACCTCCACCCGTGGGAGCTGGACGAGAAGCACCCTCCGATGCGCCTCTCGGTCGTCGGGACCCTCGTCCACTTCGCCGGCCGCCTCCGGACGCGCGAGCGGCTCATCGAGCTGGTCGCGCGCTACCGGTTCGTCCCCATCTCCTCCGCCACGGCTTCGGTCCCGGCCGGCGGAGCGGCCCGGTGAGCGGCTTCGCGGCGCTCTTCCCGGGCCAGCTCTCCGAGAAGGCCGGGATGGGCGAGGCCCTCGCCGGGGTTCACCCGTCCGTCGGGGAGTACTTCGACGAGGTCTCCCGCAGGAGCGGAATCGACCTCCGTTCCACCTTCTTCGGGGCCGGGAGCCCCGCGCTCCACGACGACCTCCCGGCGCAGGTCGGCGTCTTCGCCGTCTCGGTCGCCGTCCTCGACGTCCTCCGGCGCGAGCACGGCCTCTGGCCAGCCGCGGTGGCGGGCTACAGCCTCGGCACCTACGCCGCCCTGGTGGCGGCGGGGTCCCTCGACCGGTGGGACGCCCTGGAGGTGATCCTGGAGGTCGAGCGGCGCCTCCACGACGCGCGGCCCGAGGGGGGGATGGGGTTCGTCATCGGCCTCCCCGCGGCCGAGGTGGAGAGCGTGCTGCGGTCGATCGCGCCCGAGACGGAGCTCTCGATCGGGAACCGGAACGCCCCCAACCAGGTCGTCGTCACCGGCACCGGGGAGGCCCTGACCGCCGCCCTGGAGCGGCTCGCGCCGCGGGCGCTCCGGACCGGCCGCCTCCCGGTCGCCTGGCCGATGCACTCGGCGCTTCTGCGGCCGGTCGCTGAACGGGTGGAGGCGTTCGTCCGGGAGAGGGTGCCGGTGGCGGCGCCCTCGAGGGCCCGGCTCTTCGCCCCGATGCTGGGGCGCGAGGTGGGCTCCGCCGCCGAGGCGGCCGACGTCCTGGCCCGCCAGGTGGCATGCCCGTCCGACTGGGAAGGGGCGGTCCGCGCCGTGGCATCCTCCGGCCACCGGGAGTTCGTCGAAGCGGGGCCGGGCGACGCCCTGGCGCGCATGCTGCGCTGGACGGTCCGCGACGCCAGGGCCCATGTCGCGGAGAGCCCGGAGACGATCGACCGCTTCGTGGCGGGGAGGAAATGAACGTGAGCGAGAGCGAGAGACAGCGGGTCGCCGTGGTGACCGGAGCGTCGAGGGGGATCGGGCGGGCGGTGGCCGAGCGGCTCGCGGCCGACGGGTTCCACGCCGTCCTGACCTGCCGCACCGACATCGCCCGCGCCGAGGAGGCCGCGGCGGCCCTGCGCGCGGCTGGGCACAGCGCCGAGGCCGCCCAGGCCGACGTCGCTTCGGCCGAGGCCGTCACCGCCCTGATCGACCGGCTCGACGCCGAGCGGGAAGGGGTGGACGTCCTCGTCAACAACGCGGCCCAGGTGAAGAATGGCCTCTTCGCCCTGATGCCGACGGCCGACTGGAACTCCGTGATGGAGACGGCGATGGGCGGGACCTTCAGGATGTCCAAGGGGGTGATCCGCGGGATGCTCCGGCGCCGCTGGGGCCGGATCGTCAACGTCTCCTCCCTCGCGGGCCTCGTCGGGAGCGCCGGCCAGACCAACTACTCGGCGGCGAAGGGGGCGATCGTCGCCTTCACGAAGTCGCTCGCCACGGAGACGGGCCCGTACGGCGTCACTGTCAACTGCGTGGCCCCGGGCTTCGTCGAGACCGAGATGATCAGCTTCATGAGCGCCGAGGTCAGGGCCGACTTCCTGAAGAGGATCCCGGCGAAGCGCTTCGGCGCTCCCGAGGACATCTCCCCTCTCGTCTCGTTCCTCTGCACCGACGGGGCGGCCTACCTCTCCGGCCAGACCATCCGGGTGGACGGCGGCTTCGCCGGGTAGCGGGGTACTTAGAGGCGCCGCCCGGAACGGTATTATCCTGCGGGCGAGGGTGCCGGCCGGCACGAGGAGAGAGAAATTGGAACAGGCTGAATTGAAGGTCCGCGTCAAGGAACTGATCGTCCGTCAGCTGAAGCTCGAGGTCGCTCCGGATTCGATCAAGGACGGGGCGCCCCTGTTCGGAGAGAGCGCCGAGGGCCTGGGCCTCGACTCGATCGACGCGCTGGAGCTGGTCCTCGGGGTGGAGAAGGAGTTCGGGATCAAGGTCCAGGACGAGGAGGTCGGCGTGAAGGCCTTCGCCTCCGTCGACGCCCTCTGCGAGTTCATCCGGTCCAAGGCCGCCTGACCGAGCCGTCTTGGCCCTCGAGCCGCTCCCCCACGTCTACCCGTTCCGGTTCGTCGACCGGGTCGTGGAGGTGACGGGGCCGGCCTCGGGGAGGGTCCGGGCGGCGGTGACGGCGGGGCAGCGCTGTCCGGCCTACGCCCTCCCGGGGACGCTCTGCGAGATGCTCGCCCAGGCGGTCCTCCTGATCGAAGGGGGGGACGCGGACCTGGGGCGGAGCGGGTTCCTGGCCGGAATCTCGGATTTCCAGGTCGATCGGCTGCCCGATCCGGGGGACCTCCTGACGATCGACGTCCGGCTCGCCGGGCGGCTCGGCGCGGCGGTCAAGTTCGAGGGGGAGATCACGGACGACACCGGCCGGAAGGTGGCCTCGGGGGCGCTCACCGTCAGGAAGGGAACCGCCCCGCCCCCATCCCCGCCCTGACCTCGGCGTTGACGGCAGCGCGGTTCCAACCTATTCTTCGCCCCCCGCGTGCGAAAGTGGCGGAATTGGTAGACGCGCAAGGCTCAGGACCTTGTGGACTCAACATCCGTGGGGGTTCGAGTCCCCCCTTTCGCACCATGGAATTTCCCCTGGGCTCGCCCGGGCGCGGAGTTCTCCCGGTAGACTTGGGCGGCCGGGAATCGTCTTCTCGAACCCGAATCCACCTCCCGTCCCAACACCCTGAAAGAACCGAAGGAATCGTTGACTAGCAAGGAACTCGACCGACCCGTCCGGGAGGCGCTCTCGGAGCGCGGCTCCCGCCTCCTCCCCTTTTCCGACCTCTCGCGGAAGGTCCTCGGCCCCGATGCCGACCCCGCCCAGGTCGAGACGCTGCGCCAGCGCCTGGAGCACCTCGAGCGGACGGGCGTCGTCGTCCGGGTCCGCGGCGAGAAGCTCTCCCTGATCGAGTACACGAACTTCAAGGCCGGCACCCTCGCTGTCCGCGGCGAGAGCAAGGGCTTCCTCCTGTCGGGGGACCGGGCCATCCCCGACACCCCGATCGCCAGGGGAGGGCTCGCCAGCGCCCTCGACGGCGACTTCGTCCTGGTCCGGGTGGAGAAGGCGAAGGCGGAAAAGGGGAGGGGGCCGCGGAACCCGCGCGCCCCCCGCGAGATGGGGACCGTCGTGAAGGTCCTCGTCCGCCGCCGCGACACCCTGGTCGGCAAGATCGCGCGCGGCCCGGACGGCACCGTCGTCGTCCCGTTCGACACGAAGATCGACGCCCGCTTCCGCGTCCCGGACGGGAAGGACCTCGATGCGCCCGAAGGGGTCTTCGTCGACGCCCGGATCGTCGCCTGGCCCGACGAGGAGCGGCTCGCCCTCGCCGAGGTGATCGAGGTGATCGGCTTCGAGGGGGACCCCGGAGTCGACGTGGAGGTCGTCTCCCGGAAGTGGGCGCTCCCGCGCGTCTTCTCCGAGGCCGCGCTCGCCGAGTCCGAGGCGGCCGCCCGCGAGGTGGTGGGGGACGAGCGCCGCGAGCGCGCCGACTACACCGCCCGGACCATCGTCACGATCGACGGCGAGACCGCGCGCGACTTCGACGACGCCATCGAGGCCGAGGAGCTGCCGGGTGGCGGCTTCCGGGTCGGCATCCACATCGCCGACGTCTCGCACTACGTCCGTCCCGGAATGGCCCTCGACGCCGACGCCTTCGAGCGGGGGACCTCGGTCTACTTCCCCGACCGGGCGATCCCGATGCTCCCCGAGCGCCTCTCGAACGACCTCTGCTCGCTCCGGCCGGACGAGGAGCGGCGGACGGTTTCCGCCATCCTGACCCTCGACACGTCGGGCGAGCCGGTGAAAGCGGAGTTCACCCGCAGCCTCATCCGCTCGAAGGCGCGGCTGACCTACAACTCCGTCGCAGAGCTGCTGGAGAAGGGGGATTCCGCCCTGCCGGAGGTCGCCCCGAACCTCGCTCCCGAGGTCCTCCCGATGCTCCGTGTCGCCCGGCGGGCCGCCAAGCTCCTGTGGACGCGGCGCGAACGGCGCGGCTCCCTCGACTTCGACCTCCCCGACGCCGACCTGCTCCTGGGCGAGACGGGCGACGTCGTCGCCATCGTCAAGGCGGTGAGGAACGTGGCGCACCGGCTGATCGAGGAGTTCATGCTCGCCGCCAACGAGGCGGTGGCCAGGCACCTCCAGTTCATCCCCAGCCCGGCCCTCTACCGCGTCCACGACCGGCCCGACGACCGGAAGCTGGCCGACCTGCGCGCCGTTTTGGAGCCGCTCGGCTACCGCGTCCCGGACTCCGACGAGGAGGTCACCCCGGCCGTCTTCCAGTCCATCCTGGCGCAGGCCGAGGGGAAGCCCGAGGAGCGGTTCGTCTCCGACCTCGTCCTCCGGAGCCAGAAGAAGGCCCTCTACACCGAGGAGTGCCGCGGCCACTACGCCCTCGCGGCCCCCTACTACGCCCACTTCACCTCGCCGATCCGGCGGTACCCCGACCTCCTCGTCCACCGCGCCCTCGTGGAGTGGATCGCCCTCCGCCGTCCGCCCGAAGGAGAGGAGGCGGCGGGCAGGACCGCCTGGATGGCCGAGGCGGGGCCGCACTGCTCCAGCCGCGAGCGGCGCGCCGAGTCGGCCGAGCGCGAGGCGCTGGCCTGGAAGAAGTTCGTCTTCCTCCAGAAGCGGGTGGGGGACGAGTTCGACGCCTACATCTCGGCCGTCGTCCCGTTCGGCCTCTTCATCGTCCTCGAGGACCTCTACGTCGACGGCCTCGTGGCCATCGACACCCTCGAGGACGACTTCTACCGCTTCGAGGAGGTGGACCACCGCCTCGTCGGCGCCACCAACGGCCGCGTCTTCCGCCTGGGGGACACCGTCCGCGTGAAGCTGATCATGGCCGACGCCGAGCGCCGGATGCTGGAGTTCGTCATGGCCGGCACGTCGAAGACCCCGCGCAGCGCGGTCCGCGCGGCGGCAATGGAGCGGGGCGGCGGCGGACGTCCCTCCCCGAGGCCCAGCGGCGGGAGTGCGGGCGGCGGCGGGAGCCGCGGCTCCGGCGGCCGGGGCCCCGGCGGGCGGGCCCACCCGGGCGGCGGATCCGGCGGCAGCGGCCGCCCCAGGAAAAGGCGATGACCCGTCCCCCCGTCGTCACCGACGAGGCTCCCGCCCGTTTCCACGTCGTCCTCGTTGGGCGGCCGAACGTCGGGAAATCGGCCCTCTTCAACCGGCTCGCCGGCGCCCGCCGCGCCCTCGTCCACGACCGCCCCGGGATGACGCGCGACGTCCTCGAGGTGAACGCGAGGACCGGGTCGGGGCGGAGCTACCGCATCGTCGACACCGGCGGTCTCGACCTCGACGCCGCGGGCGGATTCGCGGCCTGGACCAGCGACCGCGCGCTCGCCGCCGTGGCGGACGCCTCCCTCCTCATCTTCGTCCTGGACGGCGTGGCGGGCCTCCTCCCGGAGGACCAGCGGCTAGGCAAGACCCTCCGCGCGCTGGGCAAGCCGGTCATCGTCGCCTGGAACAAGGCCGACACGCGCGAGGCCCAGGAGCGCGAGGGGGAAGCCACCGCCCTCGGTTTCGACCCGGTCATCACCGTCTCGGCCCTCCACGGCACCGGCGCGGACGAGCTGGACGACGCGATCGAGGCCTACCTCCCGGTCGACCTCGACCCCGAGACGCGGATCAACCCGCTTCCCCTCACGATCATCGGCCGGCCCAACGTCGGCAAGTCCTCGCTCGTCAACGCCCTCTCCGGGCGCGACAAGGTGATGGTCTCGGAGATCGCGGGGACCACGCGCGACGCGATCGACGTCGCCCTGGAAAAGGACGGGCGCCACTACCTCCTCGTCGACACGGCCGGCATCCGCCGCAAGGGGAAGACCGAGGACCCGGCCGAGAAGCTCTCGATCGTGGCGGCCCGGAAGGCGATGGAGCGCGCGAAGATCGCCGTCGTCGTCTTCGACGCCTCGGAAGGGGTGACCGCCCAGGACGCCCACATCACCGGCTACGCCGAGGAGGCGGGGCGGGGCATCCTCCTCGTCGCCAACAAGTGGGACCTGATCGAGGACGACCACGCCCGCGTCAAGGCGCTGCGTGACGAGGTCGCGGACCGCTTCTCCTTCGCCCGCGGCGCCCCGTTCCTGCCGGTCTCGTGCAAGACCGGCAAGAGCGTCGGGCGGATCCTCCCGGAGGCCGACGCGCTCGCGAAGCGGTTCGCCACGCAGCTCTCCACCGGCGAGCTGAACCGCCTTCTCCAGAAGGCGTTCGAGGAGCAGACGCCGCGGTCGAAGTCCGGGCGCACCATGCGGATCCGGTACGCCGTGCAGGTCGCCTCCAACCCGCCCCTCATCCGGCTCTTCGCCGACCGGGCCGAGCCGCTCCACTTCTCCTTCGAGCGCTACCTCCAGAACCGGATCCGCGAGAAGTGGAAGCTGGCTGGCGTCCCCCTGAAATTCGTCGTCAAGCCCGGCACCTGACGTTCCAATCCCGCCGGCTTCGGGTAAACTGAGTCCCTGGAAGCGCTTCCTGGGCGCTTTCCCGTGGGAGGTTCTGTTGGCCGGACCCGACGCACAACAGCGCGACGCGAAGTACAAGCCTGCAGAGGTCTGCCGGCTGGCGGACGTTCAGCCCTACGTCCTCCGCTACTGGGAATCGGAGTTCCCGTTCCTCGTCCCGAACCGCAACGTGTCGGGCCCGAGGAGCTACTCCGAGCAGGACCTCCAGCTCATCCGCCGGATCAAGAAGCTCCTCTACGACGAGGGGTACACCATCGCCGGCGCGAAGAAGCGGCTCGAGTCGGAGATGAAGAAGGGGGTCCCCCTCTTCGACGAGTCCGAGCTGGCCGATCCCGAGCCCGTCGATTCCGCCGAGGCCGGGGAAGCCCAGCCAGTCGAGATCGTCGCCCCCTTCGACCCGGACGACACCGGCGCCGGTTTGCCGGCTCCGCCGAAGCCAAAGCGGAAGTCGAGAGCGGTTCCCCCGCCGCCGCCTCCGCCACCTCCTCCGCCTTCGGACGCCGTCGCGGTCGATGCGCTGGAAGCCGAGTCCCCGGCGGCGCATCCGGCCAGGATTCCGCCGCCCATCCCGCCGCCGCCCCCGACGGTCATCGTCCGTCACGAGAAGGACCCGCGCGTCGCCGAGGCCGTGGCCGAGCTGAAGGAGATCCTCGCGGTCCTCCAGGAGCCCTGACTCTCTAACTCTCCTTTTCGTTGACCGTTCCATCGCCCGGTGATACAACCCGCCCACCCCCGGGAGGGCGCCCAAGGTCTGCGAACCCATCGGCGCCCTCTCGATTTGTCGATTCCGGTCGGGACGTGGCGCAGCCTGGTAGCGTACTTGAATGGGGTTCAAGGGGTCGCGGGTTCGAATCCCGCCGTCCCGACCA